>JAFDZF010000138.1 GCA_018267055.1 Bacteroidota bacterium | reverse complement strand
CTTCCTCGCGGGGCCCAGCGCCGCCTATATCAACGGGATCAACCTGCCAGTGGACGGCGGGCGGACGGGCTGCCTGTAATCCCCTGAACGCCGAAGGGGCCGTTCGCAGGAACGGCCCCTTCGGCATCTCTTGTCTCCGGCTCACTTCACCACCACGCGCTGCTCGCTGCGTCCATGGGCCGTGGAGAGGCGCAAGGTGTACACCCCCGATGACAGCTTTCCATTGAGCGCCAAGCCGACGTTCCCGCCTTGGGTGAGCGTGCGCTGCTGGGCGAACACCACGCGGCCAGCCATGTCCAGCACATCGATCGTCACCGGACCGGTCGCATCGCCATAGCTCAACGTCAGGTCGCCGTCGGTGGGGTTGGGATATACCGAGAAGGCCACCGGGGTCCGGTGCTCCGCGATGCCGATGGTGGAGGCCGCCCCGCTCACGCAAAGGGTGAAGTGGCCGCCCACGCCCCAATCCAGGTTGGAGTACACGCGGATCACATAGTCGGTGTTCGTCGTGACCACCACGTCGACAGGCGCTTGCGGTGCCACCTCGCACGCCACTTCCTGGCCGTCGCAACCATCCAGCATCACGAAGGCCCAGTCGGTCATGTCCACGTCCGGTGTCAAGGTCACCGTCAGCTGCTCATTGGGACCCGAGCTCACGGCGAACCAGACGTCCTGGTAACCGGTACCCGCATCGCAGGAGGGATCACCCGTGGACGTGGTGGACTGGCCATTGGCCCCGGCGGTCGCCAGGGTGACGCAGTCGGACGGGAGAACGACGGCGACCAGCCCGGCCGCGGCGCATTCATCGTTCGCCGGCGGTGGAGGCGGCATGCCATTGCCCGTCACGCAAAGGGTGAACGGCCCGCCCACGCCCCAATCCAGGTTGGAGTATACACGGACCACATAATCGGTGTTCGGGTCCACCAGCACATTGATCGCCTCCATCGGCGTGATCTCGCAGGCCACCTCCGTGCCGTCACAGCCCTGCAGTACCGTGAACGCCCAATCGGTCATGGCCGCATCGCTCGTCAGCGTGATGAGCACCTGGCCGTTCTCACCGGAATTGAAGGCGTACCAGACATCCTGGTAACCGCCCCCGGCCTCGTCGCAGGACGGGTCCCCGCTGGACGGAACGGCCGCGCCATTGTCGCCCGCCGTGGCCAGGGTGGTGCATTCCTCGGCGGTGTGCAAGGCCAGGACCGCGGCCGTGGCACATTCATCGTTCGCCGGCGCACCGCCCCCGCGCAGTTCAGGGATGTGCGGATGAGGAACACCGGTCCGGCCGGCCCGTTGCCCGGACCGTGAGGACGATTGCGCGTGGACATCGACGGTCATCACCAGGGCCAGGGCCCCCATCAGAAAGGAAGAGTAACGTTGCTGCATGGGCATGAGGTTAAGATCGTATCCCCAATATCGGAGGTCTTTCCCGTCATCCGCCTTCTCTTCTCCCAACAAGCCACTTCGTCCGACGATCCCTTGTTCTCCTTCCACGAAGCACGAAGGGCGGGCCCGTGGGCCCGCCCTTCGCAAGGGATCTCGTCACCGGACGATCACTTCACCAGCAGGCGCTGTTCGGTGCGCATGCCGTTGGCGGTGAGGCGCACGGTGTAGTTGCCCTGGGCCAGGCCGTTCAGGTCGAGCGAGCGCACGCCGCCGGTGACCAGCTGGGCCTGCTCGCTGTGGACCGTGCGGCCCGTGAGGTCGAACACCTCGATGGTGCCCTTGGCCGTCATGCCGCCGTACTGGAGGTTGAACACGCCGGTGCCGGGGTTCGGATAGATGCTCCAGTCGGCCACGTTCTGCACCTCGCTCACGCCCACGTTCGTCCCGGAACCTTCCACGACGCAGATGGAGAATTGATGCTGGGCCGAGGCATGGCCCCAGTCGTAGACGCGCACATAGTACGTGGTGCCCACCGTGAGGTCGGTGCGGATCATCTGCTCATGCACGGGCGGAGGCGTGGTCGTGCTGGGGTAGGTGGAATCCTCGCAACCCATGGACACCAGGGCCGCGCAATCGCCGGAGAACAGTTCGATGACGGCATCGAAATCCTCCACCGCGGCCACGGCGATGGTCTGCGTCGTGGCGGTGGCCACGAACTTGTACCACACTTCATTGGCGATGCCCGAGGTGAAGTCGTTGCACGTGATGGCGGCCATCTCTTCCGTAGCCCCCATGGTGGTGCCGGATACGGGCGTGCAGACCGTACTGGAGGTCAGCGTGATGGCGCCCGAGCAGTCATCGTTGGGCGGAGGCAGGGGACAAGCCGTGGCGCTCAGGCTGATGGTGTACGGGCCTACGGCCGAGTTGGTCGCATCGTACAGCACCGGCAGATAGTAAGTGCCCGCCGGGACCGCGATCCACCGGACGGTGGCGTTGCCATCGGAGCAGCTGGTGAAATCACCGCCGGAGAAGAGAACGTAATCGGCATCCGTGGCCGGGCAGGTACGGGCCAGGAACGCGGCCACGTTCTGGTAGATCGCCGCCGTGCCGCAATAGGCCACGGTGATGTCGGCGCAACCGGCGATGGAGAACTTGTGCCACACGACGGGACCGAACCCTTCGAGCCCGCTGCCGGCCTCGTAATCATTGGTCTCGGTGGCGCCGTCCACGTTGCCGGTGAGGGTGAGCGATCCGCCCACGGCGAGCTCCTGGGTGCTCACCGCCGAGCACTCGTCGTTCGCCGGGGCACTGCCGCGCTGGGCATCGGCGACGTGGGAGGAATGCGGCACGAACGCCGGGGAGGCCAGATGAGCGCTGCGCACCGGTTGTCCGGGCTTCTGGGCATCTGCGGTCCCTGCCAGGCAGGCCGCAAGGAACAAGGTGGTGTAAAAATGCTTCATAATGGATCGTGATGTGGTTGTTACAAATATGACGGAAATCCCCAAGAAAAGGTAGCCTCTCCGCCTCACGCCGCCTCTTCGCGCACCAGCAGCCGGAAGCCCTTGCCGTGCACGTTCAGGATCTCCACGCGCGGGTCGTCCTTCAGGTACTTGCGCAGCTTGGCGATGTACACGTCCATGCTGCGGCCATTGAAGTAGTTGTCGTCGCCCCACACCTCACGCAGCGCGTCGGAGCGCAGCAGGATGCCGTTGCGGTGCTCGCAGAGCAGGCGCAGCAGCTCGGTCTCCTTGGTGGTGAGCTTGCGCTCCTGGCCCCGGCCGGAAAGTTGCTGCTTGCGCACGTCGAACACGAGGTCGCCCAGCGTGTGTGCGGCGGGGGCCTCCTCCTGCGGCGCGATGCCGCGCGAGCGCTTCAGCACGGCGGACACGCGCAGCAGCAGCTCCTCCATGCTGAACGGCTTGGTGAGGTAATCGTCGGCGCCGCTCTGGAAGCCGGTGATGGTGTCCTGCTTCATGCTCTTCGCCGTGAGGAAGATGATGGGCGTGCGCTCGTCGCGCTGGCGGATCTCGCGCGCCAGGGTGAATCCGTCCTTCACGGGCATCATCACGTCGAGGATGAGCAGGTCGAATCCGCCCTTGAGGTAGGCCTCCCACCCGTGCTTGCCGTTGACGCGCAGCTCCACCGCATAGCCCTTGGCGGCCAGGTATTGGGCGAGGAGGCTGCCGAGGTTGGCGTCGTCCTCACACAGCAGCAGCTTGACGGTGCTCTCCATGTTCGAAGGGGATGGTGATGGTGAAGGTGGATCCGGTGCCGGGCTCGCTCTCCACGCGGATGGTGCCGCCGTGGCGCTCCACCACGGCCTTCACGTAGCTGAGGCCGAGCCCGAAGCCTTTCACGTTGTGCAGGTTGCCGGTGGGCACGCGGTAGAGCCGGTCGAAGATCTTGCGCTGCTCGGAGCGCGCGATGCCGATGCCGTTGTCGCGCACCTCCACGATGAACGACCGGGCGTCGCTGCGGGTGGCCAGCACCACTTCGGGCTCGCGCTCGCAGTACTTCACCGCGTTGTCGATCAGGTTGTAGAACACGTTGGTGAGGTGGATGCGGTCGCCGCGCACGTGCGCCAGCTCGGCCCGCAGGTCCAGGGCGAGGTGGCCGCCGCGGTTCTCGGCCTGCAGCGAGCTGTTGCGCACCACCTCGTTCAGGAGGGCGTGCATGTCCACGTCGCTGGTGCGCAGGTGCATGCGGCCGCTGTCCACCACCGCGCTCTGCAGCACGCTCTCCACCAGCATGCCCAGCCGCTTGTTCTCGTCGCGGATCATCCCCGTGAACAGGCGCACCTGCTCCATGCTCTTGGGGATGCCCGGATCGTTCAGCGCCTCGCAGGCGAGCGCGATGGTGCTGATCGGTGTCTTCAGCTCGTGGGTGAGGTTGTTCACCAGGTCGTTCTTGATGTCGCCCAGCCGCTTCTGGCGGTAGATGGTGCGCAGGGTATAGACGAAGGCGCCCACGATCAGCAGCAGGAAGGCCCCGGAGGCCGCCAGCATGGGCCACATGCTGCGCAGCACGAAGCGCTGCTGCTCGGGCACATACACGTGCAGCCAATGCGGGTCGCCCACCAGGTCGTTGGTGAAGAGCCGCGTGCGGTGCATGCTGGCGCGCACCAGCCCGCTGTCGTTCACGTCCCACAGGCTCAGCAGCACGACGCCTCCCGCATCGGTGAAGACGCCGTGCTCGTGGCGCGCGTCCACGCCGCGGCGGTACAGCTCGGTGGTGATCAGCGAGTCGAGCAGCCGCGGGTCGATGCGCTCGGTGATGCTGCGGAACATCTCCGCGGTCATCAACCCGCGCAGCAGGTCGTTCAGGGCCTCATCGTTCAGCGAGCTGCTGGTGCCGTTGGCCAGGCTGTCCAGGCCCGCGAAGTCCTCGGTGACCACCTCGCCCCCCCGGTGGATGATGGTGACCTGGCCGCTGGCGTCCGTCACGTACGCTTCCGATCCGGTGTCCCCCGCCTCTTCCTGGCTGCGCGCCTCGTCCAGCGAATCGATGCGGGCGAGCACCCGGCGCCCGCCCTCGTGCGAGCGGATGCCGCGCAGGGCCTCCAGCCGCTCCAGGCGCTCGCTCACGTTGATCAGGGCATTGTCCACCCCCTCGTTGAACTGCGCCTCCTTCAGCGTGATGGTGTTGCGCACCCACTGCGTCTGGATGTAGACGAGACCGGCCAGCGCCACGGTGATGGCCGCCACCAGCAGCGTGATGACGCGCTTGTCCATGGGGTGACCGAAACTATCGTGCGGGCCTGGGACGAACGGCCACTTAACGTTCTTTAACGGGCATTGGCAGCGGCTTAACAGCGGTCCCCCCGGCCGGGACGCACCTTCGCTATCCGAACAACACCACATACCCATGCGCAGCGGAAAACGACTCCTCTCTGCCGGTCTCCTCGCCGCCTGCCTCGCCGCCGTTCCCGCGGCCTCGCAAGCACGCACGCCTGTGGACGACCACGCCGCCCACCACCATCATGCCGCGGCATCCGCGCAGCTCGACGCCACCGGCGCCAGCTGCGATGCCGACGTGTTCCTCTACAACTACCGACCGCGCAAGACCAAGAGCTGAGCGCCATCGCATCGGTGGTGCTGGCCACCGGGTAGGTTCGTTCTTCTCCAGCGCAACAAGGGGTCGGAGGGTCCGCATCGCGGGCCCTTCGGCATTCCGGGGCCCTACTTTCGTGGCGCAGCCCGATCCATGGAACGCATCCTGAACTACGTGAACGGCACCCTCCGCCCCGCCCTCGGCGGGGGATGGCTGGCCGGACATGAACCGGCCACCGGCCAGGTCTTCGCCGAGATCGCCGACAGCGACGCGGCTGACGTCGAGCAGGCCGTGCAGGCCGCCGAGCACGCCTTCCCCGCCTGGAACGCGCTGGGGCGCCAGGGCCGCCACGACGCCCTGATGCGCGTGGCCGACCTGGTGGAGCGCGACCTGGACCTCTTCGCCCGTGCCGAGAGCCGCGACAACGGCAAGCCCGTGCACCTCGCCCACGAGGTGGACATCCCCCGCGCCGTGGCCAACCTGCGCTTCTTCGCCACCGCCATCCTGCACTGGGGCAGCGAGGCGCACCTGATGGACGAAGTGGCGCTGAACTATACCGAACGCCAGCCCGTGGGCGTGGCCGGCGCCATCAGCCCCTGGAACCTGCCCCTCTACCTGTTCACCTGGAAGATCGCCCCCGCCCTGGCCGCGGGCTGCACCGTGGTGGCGAAGCCCTCGGAAGTGACGCCCTGGACCGCCTTCCTGCTGGCCGAGCGCTGCATCGAGGCCGGGCTGCCCCCGGGCGTGCTGAACATCCTGCACGGCACCGGCCCCAAGGTGGGCGCGGCCATCACCGCCCACCCGCGCATCCCCGCGCTCTCCTTCACCGGAGGCACCGCCACCGGCGCCCGCATCGCCGCAACCGCCGCGCCGATGTTCAAGAAGCTCAGCCTCGAGCTCGGTGGCAAGAACCCCGTGCTGGTGTTCGCCGACTGCGACTTCGAGCACATGCTGAACGTGACCATGCGCTCTTCCTTCCGCAACCAGGGGCAGATCTGCCTGTGCGGGTCGCGCATCCTCATCGAGCGGCCGCTGTACGAGCGCTTCCGGGAGGCGTTCGTGGCACGGGCGAAGGCCCTGCGCGTGGGCGATCCCGCACTGGAGGATACCGATCTGGGCGCGGTGGTGAGCGAGGCCCACATGGAGAAGGTGCTCGGCCACATCGCCTTGGCGAAGCAGGAAGGCGGGCGTGTGCTGTGCGGCGGCGAGCGCGTCCGCCTCGATGGCCGCCTGCGCGACGGCTGGTACCTGCAGCCCACCGTGATCGAGGGGCTCGACCAGCAGTGCCGCACGAACCAGGAGGAGATCTTCGGGCCGGTGGTCACCCTGCAGCCGTTCGACCGCGAAGAGGAGGCCGTGGCCCAGGCCAACGCCACGCCCTACGGCCTCGCCAGCGTGGTGTGGACGCGTGATGGCCAGCGCATGCACCGCGTCGCACGGGCGCTCAAGAGCGGCATCGTCTGGGTGAACTGCTGGATGGTGCGCGACCTGCGCACGCCCTTCGGGGGCATGAAGCAGAGCGGCGTGGGACGCGAGGGCGGCGTGGAAGCGCTGCGGTTCTTCACCGAGACGAAGAACGTCTGCATCCGGCTCTGAGCACGCCGCGAGCGGCGATCAGGCCTTGAACGGCGATGTCCGGCGGCGGGTGCGGTCCTTCATGCCGTTGGTGAAGAACCAGCCGAAGCGCTGGTCGAACCAGCGTTCGAACCGTTCGATGCGGTCCTGGATCAGGATGAGCAGGTGGGCCATGGCCTTGCGGTGGTCTGCTCTCCGTACGTCCGCAAGGGGCCGATCATTGTGGCGCCTCCGTTCTCTTGGGGGCGCTCCTTGCAAGGCCAGCCGTCACACCACGGCCTGCACCAGCGCAAGGACGCCCCCCGCCACGGGAAGGGAGGCGAAACGCAGCGGCTCGGGGCTGCTGCGTGCCAGCTCGATCAGGCCCAGGGGCAGGCCGCTGTCGTCCCGGCCCAGGAGCGCATCGCGGTATTGGCGCTGCAGACGCTGGCGGTCCCAGGCGTGCACTTCCTGCACCCCGCGGCCGAGGCGCCCCGCGGCTTCGTCCGGCATCACGCGGCCCACGGTGAGCACGGCCCGCTCCTCGGCGCCGCCGAGCACGAGCACGCCCGGCGCTCCGGGGGCGGCGCGCGCCATCAGGTCCATCGCCGCCAGGTAGGCCCGGCTGCGGGCGGTGGCCGGCAGTCCGGCCTCTTCATCGTCCTTCTCCATCACGCGCAGCAACGCCTCGTCGATCGCGGGGGAACCCGGTCCCACCTGGAAGAGCCGGATGTCGTGCTGCACGACGGACCCGTGCAAGGCGGCCCCCACGGGGATCGCGCGGTCGGGGTCCACCCCTTCGCCCAGGCGCACCACCAGCACGAAGAGGTCGTGCGCCGGCCCCAGCCCGCGCACCAGGTAGCCCAGCTGGCTGCCCGACCGCCGCGCCATCTCGATCAGCCCCAGGCCCGCCCCGCGCGACCGGCTGTCGCCCGCGCGCTGCAGGCCCGCGAGGAACAGCTGCTTGAGCTGTGAGCGGTCCATCGTGTTGAGGTGCGTCAGCGCCGTGCTCAGCCGCTCGGCCTCGCCCTTGCCGATGGGGTTGAAGGCGAGCACCTGCTGCCCCGTCGCATGGCAGCGCAACAGGAAGAAGCTGCGCCCTTCGCCGTGGGCCACCTGCGGCGGCAGCTCGGCCCGGTGGCGGATGATGTTCTGGTACGCCTCCACCATCACGAAGGCCAGCCGCCCCCGCGCGTTGACGGGCAGGTCCTGTCCCTCCAGGGCCGCTTCCCCGAGCGCGATGAGGCGGGCGGTATGCTCGTCGTGGAACGCCCCGCTGTAGCCGAAGGCGAACCGATCGCCGCGCAGCGCCTGGAACAGGGAGTGGGCGAAACGGATGTCCATGCGCCAGCGGCTAAGATAGGCGCGCCCAACGGCGCGGGGCCGGCCCTGGCGGCCGTCTATCTTCGCCGCGTTCCATGGTATCCCCGACCCTCCTGGAGAAAGCGCGGCTGCACGTGCGGCGCCATTTCTCGCGGCGGATGCCGAAGTGGATGCACTTCCACGACCTGGAGCACACGCTCTCGGTGACGCGCGCCGCCGTGGACATCGGGCAGAACGCCGGGCTGGGCGAGGAGGAACTGCGCATCGTGGAGCTGGCCGCCCTTTTCCACGATACGGGATACGCGGTGGCCTACCGCGGCCATGAGGCGGCCAGCGCGCAGCTGGCGCGCACCTACCTCACCGGGCAGCGGGTGTCCGAGCGCACCATCCGGCAGGTGGAGGCCCTGATCCTCTCCACCCGCATGAACGCCCTCCCGCGCACCCTCGCCCAGCGCGTGCTGCGCGACGCGGACTCGGCCAAGGCCGGGCAGGTGGACTTCAACGAGAAGAGCCAGCGCCTCCGCCAGGAATTGGAACAGGTACTGGGCAAGCGCATCAGCCCGCGCGCCTGGACGCTGGAGAACCTGGCCTACCTCAACGAGCACCGCTTCCACACCGCCTACGCCAAGCGCCGCTTCCTCAAGCAGAAGGCCATCAACCTCCGCGCCCTGCAAGCGGCGCTGGCCGTGCACCGGAAGAAGGAGAAGCCCCAGGCGACGGCACCCGATCCGTTCTTCGACCGCGACCTGAGCTGGCTCGCCTTCAACGCCCGCGTGCTCCAGGAGGCGCAGGACGACCGCGTGCCCCTGCTGGAACGCCTGAAGTTCGTGGCCATCCACAGCAGCAACCTCGACGAGTTCTACCGCGTGCGCGTGGCGCAGCTGCGCGGGTTGCGCAAACTGGGGAAGTGGGACCGCTCGGCCCTGGAGGTGCCGCCTGAGAAGCACATCGAGCGCATCAACCGCGCCGCGCTGAAGCAGCAGGCCGAGCTGGGCGCGCTCTACCGCGGCCGCCTGCTGCCCGCCCTGCGCGAGCACGGCATCCGCTTCCTCGACGAGCGCTCGCTCTCCGCGGAGCAGAAGGCCTTCGTGCTGGACCTCTTCCAGGAGCGCGTGGCCCCGCTGCTCCAGACCGCCGCGGTGCGCCAGGCCAATGCCCCCTTCATCGAGGACCGCAAGCTGTACCTGGTGTTCGCCCTGGCGCAGAAAGGCCGCAAGAAGAACAAGCTGGTGCTGGTGAACGTGCCCTCCGAGGAGCTGGGCCGCTTCATCACCCTGCCCGCGCGCAAGGGGCACACCGACCTGCTCTACCTCGACGACGCCATCCGCCTGGGGGCCCCGCATTTCTTCAAGGGCTATACGCCCAAGCGCTGCCATGCGATCAAGCTCTCGCGCGACGCGGAGCTCTATCTGGACGAGGAGTTCGCCGAGAACGTGGTGGACAAGGTGCGGCGCAGCCTGCGCAAGCGCCGCACGGGTGTGCCGGCCCGCTTCCTCTACGATGGCGCCATGCCCAAGTCGATGCTCGCGCAGGTGCGCGCGTTGCTGGGCGTGAAGAAGCCCGACCTGCTGAAGGGCGGGCGCTACCACAACCTCAGCGACCTCATGGGACTGCCCGTGGAAGGGCACCCCGACCTGCGCGAGCCGCCCCTGCCCCCGCTGCCCCATCCCGCCCTCACCGGCGCGCGCGACCCCTTCGCCGTGATCCGCGCGGGCGACCGGCTGCTGCATTTCCCCTACCAGGACTTCGGCACCATCGTGCAGTTGCTCCAACGGGCCGCCAACGACCCCGCGGTGGAGCGCATCGCCATCACGCTCTACCGCGTGGCCCAGGGATCGGCCATCTGCGAAGCGCTGGTGCAGGCGGCGAAGAAGGGGAAGACCGTGACCGTGCTGATGGAGGTGCAGGCCCGCTTCGACGAAGGCAACAACCTGTTCTGGGGCGATGCCCTGGCCGCGGCCGGCGCGCGCGTGGTGTACGGCCAGGAAGGCCTCAAGGTGCACTGCAAGCTCTGCCTGATCGAGCGGCGCGAGGGTGCGCGCACCATGCGCTATGCCTACCTCGGTACCGGCAACTTCAACGAGCGCACCGCCCGCATCTATGGCGACATGGCCCTGCTCACCGCGAAGGAGTCCGTCACCAAGGAGATGGCCGACCTCTTCACCCAGCTCCGCGACGGCGGGCGCCCCGAACGCGCCAAGCTGCTGCTGGCGGCCCCCACCGTGCTGCGCGGCGAGCTGGAGCGCGCCATCGACCGGGAGATCGCCCATGCGCTCTCGGGCCGGCCGGCCTCCATCCTCCTCAAGCTGAACAGCCTGGAGGACAAGCCCCTGATCCGCAAGCTCTACGATGCGAGCCGCGCCGGCGTGGACATCCGGGTGATCGTGCGCGGCCTGTGCTGCCTGGTGCCCGGCATCCCCGGCGCCAGCGACCGCATCACGGTGATCAGCATCGTGGACCGGTTCCTGGAGCATGCCCGCGCCTATGTCTTCCACAACGCCGGGACGCCCACCCTCCACCTGGCCTCCGCCGACTGGATGGAGCGCAACATGGACCGCCGCGTGGAAGTGGCCTTCCCCATCCTCGACGAGGCCTTGCGGGCCGAGGTGATGCGCTACCTCGAGCTGCAGTGGAGCGACAATGTGAAGGCCCGCCTGATCGATGCGAAGCAGACCAATGCCTACCGGAAGGCGATCGAGGGCAGCCGCCCGGTCCGCGCCCAGACGGCCTGGTACGCGGCCCTGAAGAAGGCCGGTGCGCCGGCCCCCGCGAAAAAGAAGAAAGCGGCCCGGTGAGCCGCTTTCGGAGTGGAGAATACCGGAGTCGAACCGGTGACCTCTTGCATGCCATGCAAGCGCTCTGGCCAGCTGAGCTAATTCCCCAGGATGTCGCCCGTTCTTCAACGGGGTGGCAAATGTAGGAAAACGGATCGTCCGTGCCACCTTTATGCCCATGCCCCTGCCCCGCCTCCTGATCGACCAGCTCAGCGAGCGGCTCTCCGCCGCCCTGGGCACCACAGTGGACGTGGAAGAGGCTATCCCCGTAGGCGGGGGCAGCATCAACGACGCCTACCGCCTGGGGACGGACGCGGGCACCTTCTTCGTGAAGACGAACCAGGCCGACCGCTTCCCCTCGCTCTTCGAGGCGGAGGCCGACGGGCTGGAGCGGCTGCGCCGGGCCGGTGCGCTCCGGGTGCCGCGCGTGATCGCCTTCGGCGAGGAGCAGGACACCAGTTACCTGCTGCTGGAGCACATCGGCGGCGGCGGCCGCGACACCGCTTACTGGGAGGAACTCGGACGGGGGCTCGCCCGGCTCCATGCGCACACCGCCCCCCTGTTCGGCCTGGAGCGCTCCAACTACATCGGTTCGCTGGTGCAGGTGAACACGCCCCACGCCAGCTGGCCGGACTTCTTCATCCACTGCCGCCTGGAGCCCCTGGTGAAGCGGGCCCGTGATAAGCAGCGTATCGACGGGGCGATGGCCCTGCGCTTCGAGCGCCTGTTCGCGCGGCTCGACCACCTGTTCCCCCAGGAGCCGCCGGCGCTGCTGCATGGCGACCTGTGGAGCGGGAACATCCTGTGCGCCGCGGACGGCGCGCCGGTGCTGATCGACCCCGCGGTGTACTACGGCCACCGCGAGATGGACCTCGCCATGACGAAGCTCTTCGGCGGGTTCGAGGACGCCTTCTATGGCGCATACCAGGCCGAGCGGCCGATGGAGCCGGGCTGGCGGGGGCGCATGGACCTGTGCAACCTCTACCCGTTGCTGGGGCACGCGCTGCTGTTCGGCGGCTCGTATGCCGCGCAGGCCGATGCCTGCCTGAAGCGGTTCCTCTAGCCGGCCGACCGCAAGGCGTCCTGCACCGTGGGCACCAGCAGGTCCTCCCGGAACCAGTCCTGCTTGCGCAGCTCGACGGCCACGCGCGGGTCCACGTCGGCCAGGAGCACGCGCTTCCTCCGGCGCTCGAGCTCGCGGACGATGTGCCCCAGCCGGTGCATGCCCGTACCGTCGATCAGGGGAACGTTCCGCAGGCGCAGCACGAGCATCCGCTGCCGGTCGTTGATCTCGGCGAGCACGTCCTGGAACTTCTGTGCGGCCCCGAAGAACAGCGGCCCCGAGATCTCGAACACCCGCACGTCCGGTGGGATCCGCGCTACCTCGTCCTCGATCAGGGCCTCGTTGCCGTCCACCATCACGGGGCGCAGGTCGGTGATGTCGCTCATGCGCTTCATGAAGAGGAAGGCCGCCAGCACCATGCCCACCTCGATGGCCAGGACCAGGTCGAACACCACGGTGATGAAGAAGGTGGCCAGCAGCACGGCCGCATCGTAGCGGTCGCTCTTCAAGGCGCTGACGAAGGAGCGCCATTCGCTCATGTTGTAGGCCACCACGGCGAGGATGCCGGCCAGGCAGGCCAGCGGGATGTGCCCCGCCAGGGGCGCGGCCACCAACATGATCACCAGCAGGGTGAGCGCGTGCACGATGCCGGCCACCGGGGTGCGTCCGCCGTTCTTCACGTTGGTGGCCGTGCGCGCGATGGCGCCCGTGGCGGGGATGCCGCCGAAGAGGGCGGAGAGCATGTTGCCCCCGCCCTGCGCGACGAGCTCCATGTTGCTGCGGTGCCGCCCGCCGATCATGCCGTCGGCCACCACCGCGCTGAGCAAGGATTCGATGGCGCCCAGCAGGGCGATGGCCAGCGCGGGTTGCAGCAGGTCGCGCACGGTGGCGAGGTCGATGCGCGGCACCCGTGGTGCGGGCAGGGTATCGGGAATGGCGCCGAAGCGGCCGGCGATGGTCTCCACCGGCCAGTGCAGGCCCCACGCCAGCCCCGTGCAGACGATGATCGCCGCCAGGGGCCCGGGGATGGCCCGGGTGACCTTCGGCAGGAGCACGATGAGGGCGATGGCCGTGACCGCGAGGACGATGGCGTAAGGATCGGCGGTGTGGAACCGGCCCGCATAGGCCATCCATTTCCCCACCGTGCCCGAAGGCAGCGCATCCATGCGGAGGCCGAGAAGGTCCTTCACCTGGGTGGAAAGGATGATGACGGCGATGCCCGCGGTGAACCCCACGATGAGGGTGTGCGGGAAGTACTTCAGGAGCTGGCCCGACCGCAGCAGGCCCAGGGCCACCAGCAGCACGCCCGCCAGGAAGGTGGCGGTGATGAGGCCGTCGACCCCGTGCCGCTCCACGATGCCGTAGACGATGACGATGAAGGCCCCGGTGGGCCCGCCGATCTGCACGCGGCTGCCGCCGAACGCCGAGATGGTGAAGCCGGCCACGATGGCCGTGATGAGGCCCTTGTCCGGCGGAACGCCCGAGGCGATGGCGAACGCGATGGCGAGCGGCAGCGCCACGATGCCCACGATGACGCCCGAGACGATGTCCTTGCGCAGCTGGGCCCGCGGGATCCCCGCCTTCCAGAGCGTGAACAGCTTGGGAACGAATTCCGTCCGCACGATGGGCAAAGGAACGGAAGGCCGTGCACAACGGCCACAGGCGGAATGCGC
Source organism: Bacteroidota bacterium (assembly GCA_018267055.1). Lineage (GTDB taxonomy): Bacteria > Bacteroidota > Bacteroidia > Flavobacteriales_F > PHOS-HE28 > PHOS-HE28. The sequence continues at coordinate 6,168 of JAFDZF010000138.1, read as the reverse complement.
GCGCCCCTCAGCCGATCACCTTGGCGATGCGCGCCATCACCGCCGGCGTCAGCAGGTCCTGCGCGGCCACGGCCTGGAGGTTCTCCTTCAGCTGCGCCTCCTTGCTGGCCCCGAGGATCACGGTGCTCACGTGCGGGTTCTTCAAGCACCAGGCCAGCGCCATCACCGGCAGCGACAGGCCCAGGTCGGCGGCGATGGGCTTGAGCTTCTCCACCCGCTTGACGCGGTCGGCGTTCACCTGCTGCTCCTTCAGCCAGTCGAGGCCCTGCATGGTGAGGCGCGACCCCTTGGCGGTGCCCTTGTTGTGCTTGCCGGTGAGCAGGCCGCTGGCGAGCGGGCTCCAAACGGTGGTGCCCAGGCCGGTGGTGCGGTACATCTGCTCGAACTCCACCTCCACCTTCTGGCGGTGGAACATGTTGTACTGCGGCTGCTCCATCACCGGCGCGATGAGGTGGTTGGTGCGCGCCACCACGTGCGCCTCCATGATCTCCTGGGCGCTCCATTCGCTGGTGCCCCAGTAGAGCACTTTGCCCTGCATGATCAGCTGGTGCATCGCCCACACCGTCTCCTCGATGGGCGTCTCCTTGTCGGGCCGGTGGCAGAAGTACAGGTCGAGGTAATCCACCTGCAGGCGCTCGAGCGCGGCGTGGCAGGCCTCGAACACGTGCTTGCGGTGCAGGCCCCGCTGCGTGGGCAGCTTGCCGCCGGCGCCGAAGAAGACCTTGCTGCTCACCGTCCAGGTGTCGCGCGGCCATTTCATCTTCGCCAGGATCCGCCCCATCACCCGCTCGCTCTCGCCGCGGGCGTAGGTCTCGGCATTGTCGAAGAAGTTGACCCCGCTGTCGTAGGCCAGCTTCATCAGCTTGGTGGCGGTGGCATCGTCGATCTGCTTGCCGAAGGTGAGCCAGCTGCCCAGCGACAGCTCGCTCAGGGGAAGGCCGCTCTTGCCGAGGCGGCGGTAGCGCATGTCCATGGTGTGCGAACGGTAAGGGAGGTACAAAGTTCAGCGGACGATCGATCTTCCACACTTTTGTCCTCCAACCGCATCCGATGACCGGCATCGCTTCCTCCAAGGCCCCCGAGCCCGTGGGCCGCTACCCGCACGCGCGCCGCGTGGGCGACCTGCTCTTCCTCAGCGGCGTGGGACCGCGCGAACGCGGATCGAAGGCCATCCCCGGCGTGGAGCTGGACGCCCAGGGACGCATCGTGTCCTACGACATCGCCGTGCAGTGCCGCAGCGTGTTCCAGAACGTGCGGTGGATCCTGGAGGAGGCCGGCAGCAGCTGGGAGAAGATCGTGGACGTGACGGTGTTCCTCACCAACATGAAGGACGACTTCCCCATCTACAACGCCCTTTGGGCCGAGCACTTCACCACCGATCCGCCCTGCCGCACCACCCTGGGGATCGACAGCCTGCCCACGCCGATCGCCATCGAGCTGAAGGTGATCGCCACGCTGTGACTATCGCGATCTAGCGCACGACGGCCACGGACCCCATGGCCTCGGCCCGCTTGTAGCCGGCCCCGGTGTAATACTCGTACTCCGCCCGCCAGGCCATCAGCGTGGGGCCCACCGGCGCGCCGCCGAACGTGCCGTTCCATCCGCGGCCGGGCTCATCGCTCCGGAACACCGCCTCGCCCCACCGGTCGTACACGGTGAGCGCGTAGTTGCGCAACGTGCAATCGCAGGCCGGCGCGAAGACGTCGTTGATCCCGTCGTCGTTCGGGGTGAAGGCGTTGGGCGCGAACAGCACGCAGGCGCAGTTGGTCGTCGCCACGTGCACGGTATCGCGGCTGATGCATCCCGCGGGATCGAACACCTGCACGCTGTAGTCGCCCGCACGGCCCACCGTGATGGTGCTTCCGGCGCTGCCGGTGCTCCAGGCGTACAGCAGGTCCGGACCATCCGGGGCGATGAGCCGCACGCTGTCGTCCAGGCAGAGCAGCCGGTCGGGACCGAGGTCGACGGCCGTGCCGCTCACGGCCACCACGGCGGTATCGCGCAGGACCTCGCAGCCGTGCACCACTTCCACGCTGTAGGTGCCCGCGGCGTCCACGCTCAGCGTGGCGGTGGTGGCGCCGGTGTTCCAGGCGTAGGAGAGCGCTCCGTCCACGGTCGCGTCCAGCACCAGCGTGTTCCCGGCGCAAAGCACCGTATCCCGCAGGAGCTCCGCCGTCACTGGCACGATGGGCGGATAGGTGTCCCATTGGTTCGGCAGCCCCCACGTGCTGAACGCGCCGTCCAGGCCCACCCCCACGTCCACCACGTTGCACACGGCGCCCGCGAGGTCCGGCGCGGTGATGCGCGTGAGGAAGTCCGCCCCGTTGAGGCGCGCCGCATAGATGGTGCCGTCCGGGCCCTTCTGCAGGGAACCATAGGCCCGCTCGCTGCTGGCCACCACCTGCTCCGACCCGGAGAGGCTCGGCGCCGTGGTGGTGTATTGCACGATCCGGGCGAACGCCACGCCGCCCAGCAGGCCGTATTCGGAGAGGTAGAGCCGCTCACCGCTGGGCGAGAAGCACACGCCATAGCCGCCCGCCGACAGCTGGGCGTCGCCATGGGTGATCGAGATGGCATCGCTCAGCACACCCGTGGCGTTGTCGAACCGCAGCACGTCCAGGCAGGCGGTCCCTTGGAAGTCCGGGTCGAACACCTGCCAGGTGGCCGCCACGCGCGTGCCCTGGGGATCGATCTGCATGCAACCGATGGCCGGGGTGGTGCCGCCCGTGAAGTCCGGCAGCATCGGGGTGCCGATGTGCGTGGTCACCGGCGCGCTGATGCCTGTGCAGGTCACCAGGAACGCATGGTAGGCATCGCTGTTCCAGCCGTGCACCAGCACCCAGATGTCGCGCCCGTTCGCATGGCGCGTGGCCGTGAGCTTCTCGGTGATGCTGGGCATCAGGTGCACATCGGCGGCCACCACCGCGCCCAGGCCGCCGTTGGCCGCCATGTCGATCTCCGAGTACGAGAGCCCGCCCCAGGTGCCCCCGTCGGTGAACTGCGCCGGCGCCGTGAAGAGGTAGTACCGCTGCGGATCGTCCGGGACGGGAACGATCAGCGCGGACTGCGAGGAGCTGCTGTGCCCGTCCAGGGCCTCGCCACCGGGCATCACCGCATGATCACGGCCCCACACCTGGACCCCATTGCTGTAGAACAGCAGCTGCCCGTCCGCGTCGGCGATGGAGGTGACGCCTTCGTCCGTGGCGATCATGCCGTCGTGCAGGGCGGTGGGGGGATCGGTGCCCATGTCCAGCCCGGCGTTGAAGCCGAAGTACCAGTACCGATGCTGCGGCTGCGCGTGGAGCGCCGTGCCCAGCAGGACGGACAGGACGATGGAACAGGAGCGCGCGGGCATCGCCCCTATGACGCAGGCCGGCAGAGCGGCGCTGCCCATGCGCCCGGCATCACGGGCAACGGTGGCGTGCGGCGGGGATACGGCGTTCCGGACGTCCGCTCACCGTCGGTCGAGAAGATAAGGCGTCCGTTCCGCCGTGCACCGTTGGAACTCACGGCCCCCCACCCGTGCATTCCAACGGGACCGGCCCGCGTTGCCGCTCCTTGCTTCGGCCGGACAAAAAACCACCCCCATGCCCCTATACCTGACCCGCCCCGATGCCCCGCTCCCCTTCGTGAAATGGAGCCGATCGCTCTTCGGCCGCCTTTCCAAGGCCGAGATCGATGCACTGCTCGCCGATCCCGCCAACGGCTTCGTCAAGGCCGATCCCAAGGGGCCGCAACGGCTCCTCATGGACCACTACTCCGGCTCCCTCCGCAAGACCGACTATGACCGGCTCCGCGGCAACGTGCCGGACGAGTTCTCGGGGCTGGGCCTCGTGGGCGCGCATCCCGGCGTGATCATCGAATGGGCCTCCCTGAACGCGCTCATGGACCCCATCGATCGCCTGTCCAAGGACATGCAGGGCCTGAAGTTCTACTTCGGGCTCGATGCGAGCGGGGCCCTGCGTTTCGCCTTCACCAAATGCGCCATGGTCTATGTCGAAGGCACCGAGGACACGGCCGGCTACTTCGACCTGACCGAACACACGGCCGAAGCCTGGGAGCTGAAGAAGCAGGCCGGCAACAGCAAGTACCGGCCGGAGAAGATCGCGGAGTGGGGCACGGCCGGCGACCCCTGGCCGGCCTTGAACACGCGCTACTACACGACGGTGGAGGCCAAGAACCGCACGCCCAAGAAACTGGAACAGTCGAAGGACCCCAACTCCACCATCCTCCCCTGGGACAGCGAGCTGCTGGAGCTGTTCTATGATACCATGGCCGGGGAGCCCGCGTTCGACGCCGCCAAGGCGGACATCGTGCTCACGCTCGTGGCGAACGCGTTCGACGCATCGGATGGCGGGTACGCGGGCATGCGCCTGGGGGTGGGGTTCCACATGCGGTACGAGAACCTGGACCGCTTGGACGACCGCCGGAACGACCCCGTGGTCCTCTTCCGCTTCCAGGCCGCCGACCTGGGGAACCCCTGCCCGCCGCGCTGCAAGAAATACACCACCCCCCTTGCCGTCGCGATGACGGGGCTCCGAACTTTAAGCGCAGAAAGCGCTTGAGTTGCTCTTCCTCCTGGAGATCGCCCTGCTCTGGTCCATCCTGTTCCTGACCTGGCGCTTCCAGGTCCTGCAAGGCAGGCCGTGGGGCTTGGTGCGTCTCCAGCTGGTCCTGGCCTGCCTGGCCGAAACGATCGCCTTCGTGCTCTATGAGCGGGGCGAGTTCAACCGGTTCGTCTACAACGCCTATGTGCTGCTGGAGTTCATCGTTCTGTTCTGTTTCGCGGTCCAGGCGATCGGTCCGCGGGCGAAGCTCCTCCTCATGATCGGCGGGACCGTCGGCTATACCGTCCTTTGGGTCCGGGGGTCGTATCCGCAGGGATACGACCCCACGGCCTTTTCCACCGGCACGTTCATCGCCGGCGCGTTCATCCTGTTCCTGTGTCACACCCGGCTCCTGTTCATGCTCGCGCTCCGGAGCGAGCAGCCGCTGGCGGGTGACCCGCGCTTCTGGTACCTGCTTTCCATCGTGCTCTATTTCGGCTGCATCATCCCCAATGCCGGCCTGATGACCTACCTGGAAGCGCACGAGAGCACGATCGCTTCGGACCTCATCACCATCAATGCCGCGCTCGCGGTCCTGCGGTACGGGGCCGTGATGGCCGCCTTGATCATTTCCCGCCCACAGCCATGGAAATTCCGGACCTGGCCCTGACGATCATCGTAGCGACCCTGACCATGGCGATGCTCGTCACGCTGGTGGGGCTGCTGCTCGCCATCAACCAAAGCCGCCGCAGCAAGCACCGCGCGGAGCTGGCCGAGGTGCGCGTGCGCCACGCCGAGGAGGTGCGCACCGTGGAGCGCGAGGTGCTGCGGCAGACGCTGACCGAGGTGGGCCGCGACCTGCACGACGGCATCGGGCAGCTGCTCACCGTGGGCCGCATGAACGTGAACGAGCTGCTGCGCACCACCGACGCCCCCCAGCGCGTGAACGAACTGAAGGAGCTGCTGGACACCACCATCGCGGAGGTCCGGCGGCTGAGCCGCACGCTGAACGCCGACCACTGGGACACGCTTTCCCTGTCCCAGGCCATGGAACAGGAATGCGACCGGGCGCAGCGCGCAGGCCACGTGGACGTCCGTTTCCTCCGCCATGGCCCCGAACCGGTGATCACCCCGGACGAGAAGCTCGTGCTCTTCCGCATCTTCCAGGAGGCACTGAACAATGCCTTGAAGCATGCCTCGGCCACGCGCATCGACGTGCTGTTGAACGACGGCCACGGCGCGCACCTGACCGTGGGCGACAATGGCCGCGGCTTCGATCCCACCGCCGCCGGCAATGGCCAGGGCATCGCCAACCTGGCGCACCGCGCCTCCTTGATCGGCTACCGCTGCGAGGTGGTCTCCTCCCCGACGGAGGGCACTGCGGTGCGGGTGATGCCCCGTTGACCGGGGCCTGCGGCCCCCGCGCCCGTCAGGGCGTGTCCTGATAGAGCAGGTCCAACCCGCGCAGCAGGCTGTCGCTGGCGATGAAGCGCGCGCGATCGCGCAGCAGGGCGGAGCCGCACAGGTCGCGCAGCGTGCGCTGCACCCGGGCCCGCACGTTGGCATCGGGATCGTTGGTGAGGCGGCAGAGGGCCACCAAGGCGGAATCCTGCGCCGTGCG
>JAFDZF010000137.1 GCA_018267055.1 Bacteroidota bacterium | reverse complement strand
CGCCGCCGTTCCGCCGCTCACCAAGCTCCAGGTCAGCTGCAACAGGGTGTTGTCCGGGTCGCTATCGTTCGTGGCCACCGAGGCCGAAAGCGCACCGTCCTCGCTCATGGTGAAGCCATCATCCACGGCCACCGGCCCATCGTTCACCGGCGATATGGTGATGAGCACGTCCGCCGGATCACAGGCGCCGGACGGGTCGCAGACCTGGTAGCGGAAGCCGACCACGCCGTTGAGATCGGCGGCGGGCACATAGATGAAGCTGCCGTCCGGCTGCAACGTCAAGGTCCCGTTCGCCGCCGCGCTGCCCCCGTCGATCAGGCTCCAGGTGAGCACGTCACCGTCCACATCCTCGTCGTTCGGGGTGACGTCCCCGCTCAGGATGCCATCCTCCAGCATGGAGAACGCATCATCCCTTGCCAAAGGAACGTCGTTGACCGGGGTGATGGTGATCGTGACCACCGCATCATCGCACGCGCCATCCCCGTCACAGGCCCTATAGGTGAACGACACAAGGCCGTTCACGTCCGTGGCGGGAGCGTACAGGAAGGTCCCGTCCGGTGCGAAGACCAGGGAGCCCGACGCGGCCGCGGTACCGCCATCGACCAGTATGAAGGAGAGCGGGTCACCGTCCACGTCGCCATCATTGGCCGCTGCCGACGTGTTCAGCACGCCTTCCTCGTCCATCACGAAAGCATCGTCCACCGCGACGGGCGGATCGTTCACCGGCAGCACGGAAAGCACGACCACCGCCGGATCACAGGCGCCCAGCGGGTCGCAGACCTGGTAGGTGAAGGCGAGCGTACCGTTCACGTTCGCGTTCGGCGCATAGGTGAACGTGCCGTCGGGATGCAGCACCAGGGCCCCGTTCGCCGCGGCGGTCCCGCCGTCCACGAGGCTCCACGTGAGCTGTGCCGACGAATGGTCGGGGTCCCCGTCGTTGCCGCTGACCGCAGCGGACAAGGAGCCGTCCTCCGGCAGGCTGAACGCGTCATCCCCCGCGAACGGCGCGTCGTTCACCGGAGCGATCGTGATCGTCACCGTAGCCTGATCGCACAGTCCTCCGGGATCGCAGAGCGCATAGATGAACGTCACGGTCCCATTGACGTCCGCATCGGGCGCATAGGTGAATGTGCCATCGGCAAGGAACACCAGCACGCCGTTCGCCGCCGCCGTGCCGCCATCGACCAGGCTCCACACCAGCCCTGCAGATACCGTTTCGGCATCGCCGTCGTTGCCGGAAACGGCATTCGACAAGGAGCCGTCCTCCAGCATCGTGAACGCGTCATCCCCCGCGAACGGCGCATCGTTCACCGGGTCGATGGTGATCGTCGCCGTGGCGTGGCCACAAACGCTGCTGGGGTCGCAGGCCTGATAAGTGAAGGACACCACCCCGTTCCGATCGGCGTACGGCGTGAACTGGAACGAGCCATCGGGGTTGAACACCAGCACGCCATTGGCCGCCGCGCTGCCCCCGTCGATCAGTGACCATACCAACGGATCGCCGTCGGGGTCGCTGTCGTTGCCGGCCACGGAAGCGGACAAGGAGCCATCCTCCAGCAGGCTGAACGCATCATCCACGGCAACGGGCGGGTCGTTGGTGCTGCCCACCACGATGGTCACGGTGGCATCGTCGCAGAGCGGACCGGGGTCGCAGAGGCGGTAGGTGAACCAGACCGTCCCCGTGAAGTCCAGCACGGGCGTGAACGTGAACGTGCCGTCGGCATTGAACAGCAGGGTGCCGTCCACCACCGCCGTCCCGCCATCGAGCAGGCTCCACGTGAGCTGTGCCGCGGGGTTGTCCACGTCGATGTCGTTGCCGGCCACCGACCCATTGAGCACCACGTCCTCGGCCACCGTGGCATTGTCGTCGTTCGCCACCGGCGCATCGTTCACCGGTGTCACCGTGATGGTCACGGTCGCCGGATCACAGGCGACGGCCGCATCGCACAGGCGGTACGTGAAGCTCACCGTGCCCGAGAAGTTCACCGCCGGCGTGTAGCTGAACGAACCATCGGGGTTGAACACCAGCACGCCATTGGCCGCCGCACTGCCGCCGCTCACCAGCGACCAGGCAAGTGCGGGCAGGGCATCGTCCACGTCCCCATCGTTCGCCGTGACCGACGCGTTCAGCACAGCGTCCTCGTTCATCGTGAACCCGTCGTCGCCCGCCACCGGGGGATCGTTCACCGGCGTCACCGTGATGGCCGCTGTGGTCTGCACGCAAAGTCCGCCATCGTCGCAGAGGCGGTAGGTGAAGGAGACCACACCGAAGAAGTTCGGGGCTGGCGTGTACGTGAAGGCCCCATTGGGCTGGAGCGACAATGCACCGTTCGCCGCCGCACTGCCGCCGCTCACGAGGCTCCACGTCAGGTCACCGTTCGGGTCGTCCACGTCCCCGTCATTGCCGGCCACCGTGCCGTTGAGCGTGCCGTCCTCCGGCATGGTGAAGGCGTCCGCGCCGGCATGCGGCGGGTCGTTCACCGGGTCCACGATGATGGTGGCCACCGCCTGGCCGCAGGAGGACGAGGGGTCGCACACCCGGTACGTGAAGGACACGGTCCCGTTGAAGTCGGTGTTCGGGGCATAGGAGAAGGTGCCGTTCGGCAGCAGCGTGAGCGTGCCATTGGCCGCCGCGGTACCGCCGTTCACGAGGCTCCACGTCAATCCGGCCGCCGGCGTTTCGACGTCGCTGTCATTGGTGCCCACCGACGCATTGAGCGTAACGTCCTCCGCCGTATGGAACAGGTCGTCCAAGGCGACGGGCTGGTCGTTGATCGCGGCCACGGAGAGGGTTACCGTGGCATCGTCGCAGGCGCCGTTGGGGTCGCACACGCGGTACGTGAAGGATACGGTCCCATTGAAGTTCGGTGCGGGCACATAGCTGAACGTCCCGTTCGCGTTCAGCGTCAGCGCGCCATTGGCCGCCGCGGTACCGCCATTGACCAGGCTCCAGACCAGCTGCGCGGACGGTGTGTCGGGGTCGCTGTCGTTGCCCGTCACCGAGGTGTTCAGCGCGCCGTCCTCGTTCAGGGCGAAGGCGTCATCGCCGGCCACCGGTGCCTGCGTCACGGCGGACCAGGTGATCTCGAACTCATCGCCCGGGTTGCCGAGGGGGATGCCGGGGGCCGCCACGCAGCTGAGGGTGAGCGAAGAGATGGTGCCGTTGACCTGCAGGCTTCCGGAGGCCGGCCCGCCCAGGACGATGCTGAGCGCCGAGCCGCACTCGACGCCAGAGGCACAGAGCACGCTGGTGGCCCGATAGACCGTGGTGCCCGAGGTGGTGAAGTGCGTGCCATTGGCGGAAAGCTTCGTCCACGTCACCGCCGGGGTCTCGATGCTGAGCATCCCCGAGGTGGCCAGCAGCAGCTGGTTCCCGCCGATGCGGTCGAGGTGGAGGATGGGGTCCTTCACCGGGGTGGAGAAGGTGAAGGTGAGCGTGCCGGTCTGCGTGAAATCCGTGTAGCGGATCAGCAGCGATGGCTTCAGGTCCACCGCGGAGGTGCTGTAGGCGCCGGCGCAACCCAGGATGTCGGGGGCGAACGGCCCCATGGGCCCGCTGGCGCTGGCGGTGATGGTCACATTGCCCGCCGTCGTGGTCCAGTTCGTCCCGCTACCTGTCCAGGTACCGGAAACGATCTGCGCGTCGGCGATCAGGGGTGCGCAGGCGATGGCGAGCGCGATGCACCAGGGTCGGGTGGTTGACCGGGAGAGGTCCATGCTCCAGGGGGCGACATAAGGACCGTTCCCTTAGCAGATCCCTGGAGCAGGATGGAGCGCCTGAAGGGGGAACGACCGAGTAAAGCTGGCCTCTGTACGGCCGGGGGAAGGGGGAAGTTTCGGCCCGTTCATGAACGGGCCGCTGTCCATGCCCCCGCGCCGGCCGTGCCTCCCAGCCGGTCGGGACCCAAAGGGCGGAACTAGGCCTTGATCACGCCTAGTTCCCTGCCCACCTTGCCGAAGGCCGACAGGGCGCGGTCGATCTGGTCCGCGCTGTGCGCCGCGCTCAGCTGCACGCGGATGCGCGCCTTGCCTTGCGGCACCACCGGGTAGAAGAAGCCGATGACGTAGATGCCCTCCTCCAGCAGCCGGTCGGCCATCACCTGGCTGAGCTTCGCATCGCCCAGCATCACCGGCACGATCGCGCTGCGGTCGCCCGTGGTGGTGAAGCCCAGCCGCTCGATGCCGGTCTTGAACCGCCGCACGTTCTCCTCCACGCGGTCGCGGAGCGAGGTGTCGGCCGTGAGCAGGTCGAGCACCGCGATGGATGCGCCCACGATGGCCGGGGCCAGGGAATTGCTGAAGAGGTAGGGACGGCTGCGCTGGCGCAGCAGCTCGATGATCTCCTTGCGGCCGGTGGTGTACCCGCCCATCGCGCCGCCGAGGGCCTTGCCCAGCGTGCCGGTGATGATGTCCACCCGGCCGGTGACGCCGCAGGCCTCCACGCTGCCGCGGCCAGTGCGGCCGATGAAGCCGGCGGCATGGCATTCGTCCACCATCACCAGGGCCCCGTACTTGTCCGCCAGGTCGCAGATGCCCTTCAGGTCGGCCAGGATGCCGTCCATGCTGAACACCCCGTCGGTGACGATGATCGTGAAGCGGTGGCCGGCCTCCTTCGCCTTCACCAGCTGCGCCTCCAGGTCGGCCATGTCATTGTTCGCGTAGCGGTAGCGCGCGGCCTTGCAAAGGCGGACGCCGTCGATGATGCTCGCGTGGTTCAGCGCGTCGCTGATGATGGCATCGGCCTCGTTCAGGAGCGGCTCGAAGACCCCGCCGTTGGCATCGAAGCAGGCCGCGTAGAGGATGGTGTCCTCCGTGCCGTGGAAGGCGGCCAGCTTGGCCTCCAGCTCCTTGTGGATGTCCTGCGTGCCGCAGATGAAACGCACGCTGCTCATGCCGAAGCCGTGGGTGTCCAGCGTCCGGTGGGCGGCCTCCACCACCCGCGGATGCGAGGAGAGACCGAGGTAGTTGTTCGCACAGAAGTTCAGCACCTGCCGCCCGTTCACCGTGATCTCCGCGCCCTGTTCGCTGGTGATGATGCGTTCGCGCTTGAAGAGCCCGGCGGCCTCGATGGAGGCGAGCTCGGCCTGGAGATGCTGCTGGAAGGTGCCGTACATGGTCTGGTCCGTAAAGGGCCACAAAGGTGCGAAGCCCCGCGATACACAACGTGACGGCCCGGCCCTCCATGCCCCAAGCAACGACCCCGCGCCATGCCAGGGGGACCGGCACGCGCGGGGTCTGCAGTGGGAGCGTGGGACTACTTGGTCTCCACCACTGCGTACTTGCTCAGTTTCCAGAACTGCTCCGGATCCTTGATCTCCAGGTAGGCCAGGTGGTCGCCTTCCTCCACCAGCTGGTATGAGCTCTTCGGGTGCTCGCTCACGAGCGCGGCCTTCTTCGCGGTCAGCGGCAGGCGGCGCAGCTCGCGCACGTCCACTTCCTGGAACTGCGAGGCGGCCAGCTTGTCGCTCAGCTCGGTGCGCTTGCCGATGCCGATCACGCCGCCCTCCTTGGTGAGCACGCCCTTCTTCGCCAGCTCATCATAGGTGCCCATCACCACGTAGGCCTTGTTGATCTCATGCTCCTGCTGCTGGATGATGGCCTCGCGCTTCGCCACCTCCAGCTCGATGGCCGTCAACTGGTCGTTGATCTGGCCGATCTTGAAATCGCGGGCGAGCAGCTCGTCCTTCATGCCGGCCAGCGCCGAATCCCGGGTGGCCAGCTGCAGGTCGAGGTCCTTCAGCTTTTTGCGAAGCCCGCTCGCCTCGATCTTCGAGCGGTCCAGGCGCTTGGTCAGTTCGGCGATGCGGTCGCGGCTGTCCTTCATCAGGCCGTTCATCAGCTGCAGGTCCTTCACGATGCGCTGGCGCTTGTCCATGCCGATCTCGTCCTTCGCGCCGGAGGCGATCAGCTTCTCGCGCTCGTCCATCAGGGCGATGTTGCGCTCGATCTCATCGAACGAGAGCGTCATCTCGCCGATCAGGGAATCACGGGCCTGGAGCTCGCTTTTCAGGCGCGCGCTTTCGGCGCGGGCCTCGTCGCGGGCGAGCTCTTCAGGGCTGGGGCCCGACTGGCACGCGGCCAGGGCCACCATGGTCACCAGGGGCAGGAAGTAACGTTTCATCGCGCCTTCCGCGGTCGAGCTGGTCATGTTCATGGTCAGTGGATCATTGGTCTGGGCGCTGGAAGGCTTGAACCATGCCCGACCGGGAAGTTCACCATAAAACACTAAGGATCAGCAGGATGGACCAAGCCCATACGGAGCCGCACTGAGTAGATCGTTCCCCGGAACGGGAGCGGAAGACCCCAAACCGCAGGATCCGTCACGGGTACGGGCACCTGGCGGCGGCTTATGCGCGGACCACCTGTCCGCATGGAACGGGCTAGCCCTTGTCCACCACCTTCGGCACCTTGAAGTAATCGCTGTCCTTCACGGGCGCGTTGCTCAAGGCCTCCTGCTTGGTGATCTCCTGCACGGCCACGTCGTCGCGCAGCACGTCCTGCCCTTCGCTGAGGAAGATGAGGGGCTCCACACCGGCGGTATCCACGGCGTTCAGCTGTTCCACGAAGTCGATCACGCGCTGCATGCCTTGCAGCATGGCGGCGCGGGCGGCGGGATCGCGCAGGTCCAGGCGCGCCAGTTCTGCGATGCGGTCGAGGGTGCGGTCGTCGATCTTCATGGCCTTCGCAAGGGGCCCTCGATCGTATCGAAGACCCGGCGGCGCAAGTTATCGAGATCGGCCGCGGTGAGCCCCGCCGTGGGGATGGGCGGGTGCACGATGGCCCGGGCGATGCCGGGGCGGGCACGGCTCAGGGGGGCCTCCGGATCGCCGAACAGGCGCCAGTTGTTGAGGAAGGTGATGGGCACGATGGGCACCTGCAGGTCGATGGCCAGCTTGAAGGCCCCGTCCTTGAAGGGCTTCATGCGCGGGGCGGTATGCGGGATGGTGCCTTCGGGGAAGATGCTGACGGACACGCCCCGCTCGATGGCCTGGGCCGCCTTCGCCAGCGCGCGCACCGCCTCGGTGCGGTTACCGCGGTTCACGGCGATGTTCATCCCCTTGAAGAAGATGTTGAAGAGCGGCCAGCGCAACAGCTCGTACTTGCCCATGAAGAGGAAGTAGTCGGGCAGCACGTTGTAGGTATGGATGATGTCCAGGTAACTGCTGTGGTTGATGCAGGCCACATAGGGCGGCGGGGGCAGCTTCCCCTCGCGGCGCACGCGCAGGGGCACCAGCAGCACCCAGCCGAGGAACCACGCCCAGACGCGCATCAGCCGGAAGGCCCGCGGATAGCTGCTCTCCTTGCGCAGCAGGAAGCGGAAGGGCAGGTAGAGCAGGGTGAGCGAAACGAAGAACACCAGGGCGAACCAAAGCTTGTACGCCCAGCGCGGCAGCAGGAAAAGCCACCGGGCCCAAGGCATGCGCCGGCTCTCGCTGTCGGCGACCAAGGGGGCGGAGTGATGTTCGGCGTGGCCGGTCACGGCGGGAAAGGAACGGGATAGGGCCGCGAAGCTACCGTCTATCTTCGCAGCCCTTCCTGCCGCCGGCGAGCCACGCCCGGCCGGGGAAGCGGACCATGCGCGTACTCACGGGTATCCAAAGCACCGGCATCCCCCACCTCGGCAACCTGCTCGGGGCCATCCTGCCGGCCATCGGCATGAGCAAGGACCCGGGCAACGAGGCCTTCCTCTTCATCGCCGACCTGCACTCGTTCACCACCATCCGCGATCCGCAGGTGTTGCGGGAGAACACCTATGCAGTGGCGGCCGCCTGGCTGGCCTGCGGGCTCGACGTGGACGCGGTCACCTTCTACCGGCAGAGCGACGTCACCGAGGTCACCGAGCTCACCTGGTTCCTCGGCTGCCTCGCCCCCTACCCCATGCTGGCCAACGCGCATTCGTTCAAGGACAAGAGCGACCGCGTCAGCCAGGTGAACGCCGGGCTCTTCTACTACCCTGTGCTCATGGCCGCCGACATCCTGCTCTACGACGCGGACGTGGTGCCCGTGGGCAAGGACCAGAAACAGCACATCGAGATCACCCGTGACATCGCCAGCGCCTACAACCGCGCCTACGGCGACGACACCTTCGTGGTGCCCGATGCCCGCATCGACGACAACGTGATGACGGTGCCCGGCATCGATGGGCAGAAGATGAGCAAGAGCTACAACAACACCATCAACCTGTTCCTGCCGGAGAAGGAGCTGAAGAAGCAGGTGATGGCCATCGTGACCGACAGCAAGGCGCTGGAAGAGCCGAAGGAGCCCGACACCGACAACGTGTTCCGCCTCTTCCGCCTGGTGGCCCCGGCCGATGCCGTGGAGGCGATGCGGCAGAACTACCTCCGCGGCGGCTACGGCTACGGCCACGCCAAGAAGGAGCTGCTCGGGGTGCTGCTCGACCGTTTCGCGCAGGAGCGCGCCACCTTCCAGGCCTTGATGGCCGACAGGACCGAGCTCGACCGGCAGCTGGCGGTGGGCGCGGAAAAGGCCCGCTCCGTGGCGCGTGCCACGCTCAAGCGCGTGCGGGAACGGTCGGGGTATACGCCGAAGTACTGATCACGTCGACCGGCGACGCCGGCGCATCCAGCGGACGACCCAGGGCGACCACAGGAACGCCAGGATCAGCAGGGACCATCCGTGGAACCCGAGCGACGAGGGTGGTGGAAGCACCTCCGGCGTATCCGCAGGGGCCAGGGTCCGTGACCAAACGATGAAGAGGTCCGCCATGGGCAGCAGGCCGAAGAGGTAGCGCTTCCGGTCGCCGCCGACCACCAGGCCCAGGGCCTCCCGCGTGGCGTCCAGGCCGGTGGCGGTCCGGAGATCGCCATGGGCCCTGCACGCTCCTGCGCCGACCAGGCTGGCCGCGGAGCCGGCTCCCAGGATCACGGGCCCGCTGTCCACATCGCCCCATCCATGATCGCCACGCGGATACTCCCGAACGATCGTCAGACCGAGCCGCGTCGCGATGAAATGTCGCTTGAACAAGACGAATTGTTCGACGGCCAGCTCGCGATCGATCATCGGCAGGAAGCAGTTCATCAGTGCCTGGGAAGATCCGCGCGCGGCCCCGGCCGAACAATCGGCCCAGGGGTCCCAGGCATGCGGAATCATCCCTCGCTCGTCCAGGCGCGACCGGACCTGGGCGACCCAGCGCGCGATGATGCGGCCATGCTCCATCGTACTTGAGGAACGTTCGTGCAGTGCGAGCGCGGCCATGGCCACCACGGCGTCCGCGGGCCAGGCCATACCGGCGTAGGACTCGAGGAAAGGGCTCGGTGAAGCGCCGAACGCCGTGGCGATCTCCTGCGCACGCTGGTCCCACTCCGCACGCCGTGCAGGGTCGGCATCCGTCCCTTCCACGGACATCAATTCGCCCAGCAACAGGCACCTCCATCCTGCATAGAACATCCCGTACCTAGGTTCCGCCAGCGCGGGAAAGCGGGCTTTCACATCCGCCCGGTCCAACCGCGCATACGCCCAGCCGGCTTCCTGAAGCGCCTTCGACCGCAACGTGTCCGATACTTCCTCCCGGGCGATACCGCACCACGCCGCCCCATAGAGGGCGTCGGTGAACACGCTGCCCTCCGGGAACAGCCGTTGCATGTCATCGTCCAGGCCATCGTGGACCCTCCTCTCCAGGAAGACCAGGTGCTCCATCAACCGTTCGCGCTCTTCGCCGGACCCCGGTACCGGCGCCGTATGCACCGCTGCATTCATCCACGCCAGGAGGGCCGTCAACAGGATAGTGATCGACAGCAGGACGCGGCGCATGTGGACGTTCACCGTCCAAAGTACTTCCGGCCGGACGGATGGCGCCTAGAACTTGGCGCAGGGGATCACCCGGCGCCGGGCCATCGAGCGCTTCTTGCGCTTGTCGGCCAGTTCGTACACCATCGTCAGCTCATGCGCGCCGCCGCTATTGATGGCCAGGCGGGAGATCGTGATGTCGTAGCTGTAGCCGAAACGCCAGTCGGCCACCTTGAAGCCCATCACCACGGCGATCGCATCGTTGTTGTTGTAGCCGGGCTGGTAGGCCTTCATCAGCGGGATGCCGCGGTACCACAGCCCGGCGAACACCGGATCGCGCTCCACATAGGCGCCCAGGTCGAGCTGATCGTACTTCTCCTGCGCCCGGTAGTTGAAGGCGGCCACGATGCTGGGCTGCTTCTTCTTGATCACCCCCGAGCGGACCTTGAACCGGTAGCCGCCGTGCATGCTGAACTTCCTCGGCACGCGCGCCTCCCCTTCCAGCAGCGACTGGTTGGGCTCGTTCATGTGCTGCAGCGCGATACCGAACCACATCTTGGGGGTGAAGAAGAGCAGGCCCGACCCGATGTCGGCATAGTTCACGTGGCGGCCATCGTACGATTCGTAGGTGGCCACGTCGCCGCCGCGGCTCAGCTGGTCACTGAAGATCAGGCGCGAATAGTCCACGGCGTGGTTCACATAGGCCAGCTGGAGGGCGGGCCGCAGGAAGACCTTCCGCTTCAGCCGGATCTCATAGGCGTACTGCACGCCGACGCTGGTGTAGCGCAGGGCGCCGCTGCCGGCCTGGTCGCGCGTGGCGATCAGGCCGATGCCGCTGTTCACCGCGCTCAGGTACTGGTCGTACGCCAGGTTGTAGCTCACGAAGGCGCCGGGGATCGCCGGCCATTGGTCGCGGAACTGGAAGGCGAAGCGGCTTTGCACCGTGGTGCCGGCGAACGCGGGGCTGAGGTAGGTCGGCGTGCTGTAGAACTGCGTGTAATGAGGGTCCTGGGCCGAGGCATGGCCCGACACGCACAGCACCGCGACCAAGGCTCCGGTGGACCGCCGATGCCTCATTGCGATCAGGGTTGTGCAGCGCCCGCCGTGCGGTCGTTGCGGACGAGCTGGAGGTCGAGGGCCATCTCGCGCGTGGCACCCGCCACGTCCGTGTTCAGCGCCTGCGTGCGGTCATCGAAGCCCGCCGCCTGCACCAGCACCGTGTATTTCCCGCCGGGGCGGACGGCCATCACATAGCGGCCCGTGCGCTCGTTCGTGTTGTACACCCCCACGATCTCCTCCCCCGTGGCATCGGTCAGCGTGAGGCGCGCCTTCACGGGCTCCTCCGCGGCGTCGGTGATCACCCCGCGCACCAGCAGGTAGTCGATCTGGTTGGTGGGGAACACCACCTGGTAGATGTCCTGCCCGCCGAGGCCGCCGGTCCGCTCCGAGCTGAAATAGCCCGTCTGTCCGTCCTCGCTCAGGCAGAAATAGATGTCGTCGTTCACCGTGTTCAGCGGGTAGCCCATGTTCTCGGGCTTGCCCCACACGTTCATGTCGGGGTCGAGCAGCGTGGCCTTGAAGATGTCGTAGCCGCCCATCGTGTTGTGGCCGTTGCTGCTGAAGAAGAGGGTGGTGCCGTCGCTGTGCATGAACGGCGCGTCCTCGTCGTTCGCGGTGTTCACCGTGGGGCCCAGGTTGAGCGGCAGGCTCCATTCCCCGTTGGGCAGGCGCCGGATGCGGTAGAGGTCGCGCCCGCCGAAGCCGCCCGCACGGTCGCTGGTGAAGTAGATCTCCGACCCGTCCGGCGAGATGGTCGCGCTGGGCTCATGCGCGGGGCTGTTGATGCGGTCCGTCATGCGCTCCGGCTTCTGCCAGACGCCCTGCATGCGCTTCGTCAGGAAGAGGTCGCCGCTCACCAGGTCCTGGCTCGTGCGGTAGATGATCATCTCGTTCCCGTCCGGGCTCAGGCCCACCGTGGCGTCCTGCACGTACGAGTTCAGCGGCGCGCCCACGTTGGCGGCCTTGCTCCAGACGTCGTCCTTGAGCTGCGCCACGTAGATGTCCTCGAAGTACTGGCCCGACGGGTCCTTGAAGCCGCCCATGGTGCCTTCGCGGCGGCTGGTGAGGTACATCGTGCGGCCGTCGGCGGTCACCAGCGGGCAGTAATCGTGCGCGGAGGAGTTGATCGCCGCGCCCAGGTTGCGGATGCGCAGCTCCACCGGCGAGGCCGTCAGCAGCTTGGCGTTGTGCGCCATGGCGATGCGGCGGTCCACCTCCGTGTCCTCCACCTCGCGGTCGCGCGATCGCTTGTAGGCGTTCAGCAGCTCGATCTCCTCATCGAACCGCTGCTGGCGGTGGCGGGCCAGGGCCAGCTGATAGCGCCCTTCGACGCTCCCATGGCGGGCCGCCACCTCGAAGCGGCCGTCGGCCTTGTCGCGCTGCGACGGCATCATCATCTCGCACATGCCCAGCTCGTAGTACACGTCCGCGAAGGCCGTGTCCACGGGCAGCAGGCGCCGGTAGATCTTCGCCGCGTCCGACCACTGCTCGCCCTCGAGCAGCGCGCGGGCCTCATCGAGCATGCGGTAGTTGGCGCGCGAATAATCGCGCTGGGCGGCCACCGGGGTGCAGAGCACGGCCATCGGCAGCATCGGCAGGAGAAGGCGTCGCATCATCATTAGCGCAGAAGGGTGACATCACCGCTCAATCGGGTCTCTTCGCCGGTGCTGAAGCGGGCATAGGCTTTCCAGGCATAGACATCCTGTTTGGCGGGGCGGCCGCGGTAATAGCCGTCCCATCCCTTCTTGACATCGAACGTTTCGAAGACCAGCTCCCCCCAGCGGTTGAAGACCTGCAGGTGGTATTCCTGCACGCCCGAGTACTTCGGGAAGAAGTAGTCATTGTCGAAGCTCCGGGGGTCGTATACGCCGTCGGTCGGACCGGAGTTACCCGGGGTGAAGGCGTTGGGGAAGTCGATCTCACCGGCCGATATCGCCGTCACGGCGGCGGCCAGCGCGAAGGTGTCGGGGCAGTTCCATTCGTTGTTCGCCACCAGGCTCACGTCATAGGTGCCGGCCTGCTGGTAGTAGTGCACCGGGTTCAGGTCGTTGCTGAACGTGCCGTCGCCGAAGTCCCACACGAAGCCGTTCGCATTGCCGCTGAGGTTGTAGGTGAACACCGGCTGCGAAGGCACCACCACGTGGTCCGGCTGGAGGATGAAGTAGGCCGTGGCGCTCGGGTGCACCACCACCGAATCCACCTTCACGGCCGTGGCCGTGCCCCCGCCGATGCCGGTGGCGACGAGCGTCACCGTATAGGTGCCGGGCGTGTAGTACGTGTACACGGGGTGCACCGCGATGCTCGTCCCCCCGTCGCCGAAGTCCCACTGGTAGGCCAGCGCCCCCTGCGAGGTGTTGGTGAAGGACACCGTCAGCGGCGCGCAGCCCGTGCCGCTGCCGGTGAAGCGCGCCACCGGCAACGGCGGCAGGATCACCACGTCCTGCCTGGCGGTATCGGTGCACATGTTGGCCGACACCACCAGCGTGATGGTGTATGTGCCCCAGGTGCCATAGGTGTGGCCGCCGGGCTCCTCCACGGCCGAGGTGCCGCCGTCCCCGAAGGTCCAGGCGTGGGACCAGGGCCCGCTTGCGGTGTTGTTCGTGATGGAGACCGTGGCGGCGGGGTACTGCATCGTGAACGGCAGGGCCATGAAGGCCGCGTTCGGCATGGGATGCACGACGACCTGGTGCTGTACGCTCCGGCTGCAGCCGTAGGCCGAGGTCGTGGTCAGCGTCACCGTGTACGTCACGTCGGCATTGCTCGTGTTCGTGTACGTGTGCGTCACCGTGCTGCCCACCAGCGTGTTGCCGTCGCCCATGCTCCACAGCCACTGCGTGGCGCCGATGCTCTCATCATTGAGGGTGATCGTCGCCGGCGAGCACACTTCCGCCGGCAGCGTGAAGGCCGCGGTCACCGGCGGATACACCTGCACCGGCACCACCGCGGTGTCCGTGCAGCCGAACGAGGAGGTGGCCACCAGGCGCACGGCATAGGTCACCGGGTCGGGCGCCGTGTTGGCGAAGGTGTGCGAGACGTTGCCCGGGCCACCGGCCAGGGACGCGCCGTCGCCGAACTGCCAGTCCATGGACACCGCGCCGATGGTGAGGTCCTGGAGGTTCACCGGCAGCGGCGTGCAGCCCACCGCCGGGCTGGCCACGAACTGTGCGATCGGGGCCGGGTGCACGCGGATGTCCGCCTCGGCCGTATCGCGGCAGCCGAAGG
>JAFDZF010000136.1 GCA_018267055.1 Bacteroidota bacterium | reverse complement strand
GGGTATAGGTACCGGCCACGGTCACCACGGGGTTCTGGTCGTTGCTAGCGAAGCCGGTGCGACCGGCCCAGGCGAAGTCGCCGTTGCCGGAACCCATGAGCATCACGCTGGTGGTGTTGCAGGTGAGGGTGCCGCCGGTGGCTTGTGCACCCGGAGCTTCATTGTCGAGGGCTACTTGAGCGGAAGCCTGGCTGGAGCAGCCGTTGTCACCGGTCACGATGAGGGCATAGGTGCCGGCCGCGGCCACCACGGGGTTCTGGTCGTTGCTGGTGAAGCCGTTGGGCCCAGTCCAGGCGAAGTCGCCGTTGCCGCTGCCCATGAGCATCACGCTGGTGCTGCTGCAGGTGAGGGTACCGCCGGTGGCATGCGCGCCGGGCACCTCGTTGTCGAGTGCCACTTGGGCGGCGGCCTGGCTGGAGCAGCCGTTCTGGCCGGTGACCACCAGGGTGTAGGTACCGGCTGCGGTCACCACAGGGTTCTGGTCGTTGCTGGTGAAGCCGTTGGGTCCGGTCCAGGCGTAGTCGCCGTTGCCGCTGCCCATGAGCATCACGCTGGTGGTGCTGCAGGTGAGGGTACCGCCGGTGGCTTGTGCACCCGGAGCTTCGGTATCGAGCGTCACCGTGGCGGAGGCCGTGTTGGAGCAGCCGTTCGCGGCGGTCACCGTCAGGAGGTACGACCCGGCTTCCCCGACCAGGGGATCCTCGTCGTTGCTGGTGAAGCCATTGGGGCCGGTCCAGGCGAAAGTGACGTTCGGCGTGGTGCTGCCGCCGTCCAGCATCACCATCGGCGTGCTGCAGGTGATCACGTCACCGCTGGCGTTGGCGTTCGGCGTGGCACGGTCCAGCTGCACTTGGGCGGAGGCGGTGCCCATGCAGCCGTTCTCCGCGGTCACGGTCAGGTCGTACTGGCCTGCCGTGTTGACCACGGGGTCCTGGTCATTGCTCGTGAACCCGTTCGGACCGGTCCAGGCGTAGGTCACACCGGCCACCGAGCTGCTGCCGTGCAGGGTCACCGTCGGCATCGCACAGGTGAGGGTACCGCCTTGGGCCGAAGCTTCGATGGTCACGATATCTTCCACCACCATGGCGGAGGCCGTGTTGGTACAGCCGTTCGGCGCGGTCACCGTCAGGACGTAGGTGCCGGGGGCGCTTGCCGTCGGGTCCTCGTCGCTGCTGGTGAAGCCATTGGGTCCGGTCCAGGCGAATGTGACGTTCGGCGTGGTGCTGCCGCCATTGAGCATCACGCTGGGCGCGGCGCAGGTCACGGTGCCGCCCTGTGCGCTGGCGTTCGGCACGGCGATGTTCTGGCCCACTTGGGCATTGGCCGTGTTGGTGCAGCCGTTCGCTGCGGTCACCGTCAGGACGTAGGTGCCGGGGGCGCTCACCATCGGGTCCTCCTCGCTGCTGGTGAAGCCGTTGGGTCCGGTCCAGGCGAAGGTGGCGTTCGGGGTGGTGCTGCCGCCATTGAGCATCACGCTGGTCACGGCGCAGGTCAGCGTACCGCCTGCCAAGGCGGAGGCGTTCGGCGCGCCCAGGTCCAGCGTCACCACCATGGCGTCGTTCGCGGAGCAGCCGGTCTGCGTATTGGTCACGGTCAGCGTGTAGGTGCCGGCCGCGTTCACGGTGGGGGTGGCGCTGCCCGCGCCGGAGACGATGTTGCCGCCGTTGCTCGCCGACCAGCTGTAGCTCACACCGGGCGTGCTCGACGATCCGTTCAGCTGGATGGAGGGGCCCGTGGCGCAGGTGATCGCCGCATCGGCGCCCGCGCTCACGTTCGGCACGGTGGTGGCGTCCACGGCGGCGTTCCGCTGCAGGATGCAGCCGTGCCCATCGGTCACGGTCACCGAGTAGCTGCCGCCGGCCAGGTCGCTTATCGCGGCCGTGGTGCTGCCCTCGCTCCACAGGTAGGTGTAGGGCGTGGTGCCGCCGCTCACGCTCACGCTGGCGGTGCCGTTGGCATTGCCGCAGGTGGCCGGGGTGGTGCCGGTGGTGCCGCCGAGGACGGCCGGCTGGGTCATCGTGAAGGTGCCCGTGGCCGTGCAGCCGTTGTGGTCGGTCACTGTCACGGTGTGGTCACCGGGCGCCAGGCCCGTGGCCGTCTGGGTAGTCTGGCCGTTGCTCCAGGCGTAGGAGAAGGGGGCCACGCCGTCGCAGATCGCGGTGATGGTGCCGTCGCCGAAGCCGTTGCAGGAGACCTGCTGGACCTGGGCCGTCACACCGATCAGCTTCACCGTCACCACCTGGTCGGCGGCGCCGGCCAGGATGCAGGCATCACCGCCGATCACCCGGCGCACGTAGGTCTTCGCGTTCACCGTGCCGATGAGGGAGCCGGAGAGGTTCTGCGCGGTGGCGCCGGGGATGTCGCTCCAGGTGAGGCTGTCGGTGCTGATCTGCCACTGGTAGGAGGTCGCGGAGCCGATGGCCGGATAGGATGAGTTGGCGTTGTTGCGGCTGATGGTGGGCAGCACATAGGCGGGCACCGAGCCCGTGATGTCGCCCGGCACGGAGCCGGCGCACACGCTCTGGTTGCCGGTGATGGTGTTGCCCAGCAGGTCGGGCGGGTTGGCCCACACCACCAGGCCGGGCTCGTAGGTGCCGGTGCCGCTGTTCTTCGTGGTGTTCAGCGCGCCCTGCGTCAGGGGCAGGTTGGTCGAGCGCGAGGTCACGATGGTGTAGATGCGGCAGTTGCTGAACTTGATGCCGCGCTCGCCCACGGGGTCGTAATCGTCCTGCGTGCCGCCGTAGTAAGTGCTGAAGAGCAGGGAGCTCAGGTCGGCGCTCAGCTTCGTGAAGGTCTTGTCGTTGCTGCCCTGGTTGGTGGACTGCAGCGCGGTGTTGGGCGTGGCCGTCACCGGGAAGTTGGTGCTGTTCGTATAGCCGAACACGTACACGTCGTTGTTCTGGTCGGTGTTCAGGCCCATCATGTTCACCTCGTTGTTCGTGCCGCCGAGGTAGGTGCTCTTCACGAACGTCTGGTCGATGCCCATGCGGCACACGTAGAAGTCGTTGCTGCC
This sequence comes from Bacteroidota bacterium, assembly GCA_018267055.1. Lineage (GTDB taxonomy): Bacteria > Bacteroidota > Bacteroidia > Flavobacteriales_F > PHOS-HE28 > PHOS-HE28. The sequence continues at coordinate 53,723 of JAFDZF010000136.1, read as the reverse complement.
GTTCTGGGTATTGTCATAGGCGCCCGAGGCCGATACGTTGCTCGCCGCCAGGCCGCTGGTGACGCCGCCGAAATAGATCTGGTCCTTCGCCGTGTTGAACTCCATGCAGAGGATGGAGGCGCTCTGGCTGTTGGCGGACTGGAAGTACGACGACCAGCTGACGGTGCCGGTGCCCGTGAGGCGCTGCAGGAAGCCGGCCTGGCTGCCGCCGCGCGTGGATTGGCGCGGGCTCACCGTGGGGAAGTTCGTCGAGGTGGTGTAGCCGCCCACGAAGATGTCGCCCGTGGTGTTGTTCTGGAGCATGATGGTGGCCTGGTCGGTGCCCGAGCCGCCGTAGTTCTTCATCCAGGAGAGGGCGCTCAGGTCGGCGTTCAGCTTGAACACCACCACGTCCACATCGCCGTTGTTGGTGTTGCTGGCGCCGCTGCCGCTGTAGAGCGTGGCCAGGTTGGTGCTGCGCGTGTTGCCGCACACCACCAGGTCGCCCGCGTTGTCGATGCGGACGTCGAAGGAGCCGTCGTCGCCGTTGCCGCCGACCACCGCGCTCTTGATCGAGTTGCCGGCGGTGTTGATCTTGGTGATGAAGATGTTGTTCGAGGCCTGCGCGCGCTGGTCGTAGCTGCTGCCCGAGAAGGCGCTGCCGCCGAGCAGGGGGTAGTTCGTGCTGCTGGTGTAGCCGGTGATGTAGAGGTTGCCGTCGGGGCCCTGCTCCATGGCGTACGGGTTGTCATCGCCGCTGCCGCCGATGTAGGTCTGCCACACGCGGGTGCCTGCCTGGCCGATGCTGGCGGGCTCGGTGTACTTGCCCACGATCATCTCCAGGTTGCCGTTGGCGGTGTTGTCGAAGGCGCCGGGCGTGATCTGGTCGGTGGTGCCCACCACGCGGGCCACCACGTAGATGGCGCCGTCGCTCGGATCCACCCAGATGCAGTGGCCGTGGTTGTCGCCGGTGGAGTTCGTGTTCACCCAGGTGGCCCAGCGCAGCGCGATGGGGTCGATCACCAGGGGCTGCTCACGGTCATAGGCCCCCAGCCGGAACCGCAGCACGTTGCCGCGCAGCTCATAGCGTGCATCCACGTTGCGTTGGCGGCCGCCGATGCGCTGGTACACCACCGGTGCGGGCAGCTCCACGTCGCCCACGCTCGTGTGCAGCACCAGGCCCCCCTTGGCGTTCAGCTCCATGCGCCCGATGCCGGTGAAGCGGATCGCGATGGCGCCCGGGTCGCTGCCGGGCTTGCACACCACGTCATACTCCAGCGTGCCGTCCTCGGCGGGGTAGTAGCGCACGTCCACGCGGTCGTACACGTTCTCGTACCACACCTCCTGATAGCTGCGCACGTTGGCGGCGCTGCGCGCGGCCGTGGCGCCGAAGTAGTTGCGCGGGTCGCCGTGCGGCTTGCGGGCGCTCACCCGCATGCCGGGCGCGCTGTTCACGAAGTCCATCGCCCAGGCATGGCCCTTGAGCCGGGCGCTCATCGGGCGGAAGGGCTTGCCGTCCTGCAGGTCCTTCTCCAGGCGCTCGCCTTCCTCCGCGCGGGCGTCCACCGAGGCGGGGTCGAAGGTGCTGATCACCATGCCGGTGGGGGTGGCCACCGCTTGGCCCAGCGGGAAGTCCGCCCGGTACAGCACCCCGGGACCGAACTGGCCGCGGTTCTCCGTGAAGTCGATCCGCTTGTCGAACGAGTGCAGCAGCGCGTCCACGCCGTCGTGGTCCGCCGCGTGCGGGGTCAGCGCGAAGGCGTTGGGCACCGTCGGCACGGCCTGTTGGGCCAGGGCGCGGGCGGCCAGGGCCGTCAGCAGCGCCACGGCCAGGACCGCGGTGGCGATCCGCTGCCGGAGGAGCGGGGAAAAGGACATCGTACAGGTTCGCATGGCTATCGGGTTGTGCGGGCCGGGAGGCCTTGGGGGTTCGTTCACAACAGGGAGCCTCCCACGATGAGGGCCAGGAGGAGCGCCAGGCCGATCAGTTCGTGGTCCAAGGGCCGGGCGGAGCGTGCCGGGGACTTGGTGGAGGAGGCTCCGGTTCTCATGTTTCGATCGCGTTCGTGCTTGCTCGTTGGTCAGGCGGACAAGCAGTTCAAAGGCCATCCGAAGAGCGATCGTTGAAAAGAGTGACGCGAACATAGAGGGGTCCGTCAGCGGCTGTCAAGTGTTCATCGAAGGAAAATGATGATTCGTCGATGATCGGGCGGGCGGACGGTCTTTCATTGGCCGGTCGGCCGCGCCGTCGCTCATCCGGGCCCGGGAGAGGGGACCTGTTCAAAACTTTCGGCCGGGAAATTTGCGCAGCCCGTGGCGCGGTGCTTATTTGTCCGTCGATGATCTGATGAAAAAAACGTCAGACGTCCCGAACGACCAACAACGACCCGGATGGCCTCCTCTTCCTCCCCAGCTGCGTCGGATGTTGCCGCAGAGGCGTTCGACCTGGAATCGGTCATGGCGGAGATCGTCCGGCTTTCGGCGGTCACCGTCAGCAACCAGCTCGCCCTGGCGCGGGTGCTGTCCGCCTTGAGCGGCACCGCCTATCAGGACGAGCGGGAGAAGCTGTTCCAGGAATCGAGCGAGCTGGCCGAGGCGATCGCCCTCGACCTCATCGCGGCGACCCAACGGCGGCGGGCGGCGGCGGGATGCGAGGCATAGGACGACCACAACAACAAGGAACGACCACAACAGCATAAGACCATGGCAACGGAGATCAACAAGGAGAAGCTGAAGGCGCTTCAGCTGACGATGGACAAGATGGAGAAGACCTTCGGCAAGGGGGCCATCATGCGGATGGGCGACGATGCCGTGGAGCAGGTGGAGGTGATCCCCACGGGATCCATCGGCCTGGACCTTGCGCTGGGCGTGGGGGGCTATCCGAAAGGGCGCGTGGTGGAGATCTACGGGCCGGAATCCTCCGGCAAGACCACCCTGGCCATCCATGCCATCGCCGAGGTGCAGAAGAAGGGCGGCATCGCCGCCATCGTGGACGCCGAGCACGCCTTCGACCGCTTCTATGCGGAGGCCCTGGGCGTGGACACGGAGAACCTGCTGATCAGCCAGCCCGACAACGGGGAGCAGGCGTTGGAGATCGCGGACAACCTGATCCGTTCCGGCGCCATCGACCTGCTGGTGGTGGACAGCGTGGCGGCGCTCACGCCCCGCGCGGAGATCGAAGGGGAGATGGGCGACAGCGCGGTGGGCATGCAGGCGCGCCTGATGAGCAAGGCCCTGCGCAAGCTCACGGGCACCATCAGCAAGACCGGCTGCTGCTGCATCTTCATCAACCAGCTGCGGGAGAAGATCGGCGTGATGTTCGGCAACCCCGAGACCACCACCGGTGGCAATGCGCTGAAGTTCTATGCCAGCGTGCGCCTCGACATCCGCCGCACCAACCAGATCAAGGACGGGGAGAACGTGGTGGGCAACCGCACCAAGGTGAAAGTGGTGAAGAACAAGGTGGCGCCGCCCTTCAAGAAGACCGAGTTCGACATCCTGTTCGGCAAGGGCGTCAGCAAGACCGGCGAGATCATCGACATGGGCGTGGAGATGGGCGTGATCAAGAAGAGCGGCAGCTGGTTCGCCTACGAGGACAATAAGCTGGGCCAGGGCCGCGACGCCGTGCGCCAGCTGCTGGAGGACAACACCGAGCTCTGCGAGGAGCTCGAAAAGAAGATCAAGGCCGCCGTGGCCAAAGCGGAACAACCCGTTGCTTAAGTACCGCCCGGCCTTCGCCCATTAAGGCCGAGGCGGGCTCGTTGTGAAGGGTTTACTTTGGATCCCCGCGAACTGGAGCGCGGGGATCCGCTTTTGATGGGTGTACGAACGAGCAGCTTGATCGGTGCGGCGATGGCCTTCCTCGCCGCTTGCGGAACGCAGCAGGCCCCCCATGCGGTCACCGACGGCCGCATCCCGTCCACGCCGGACAGCGTGACCCTGGCCATCCGCGCGCTCGACCAGCGCATCGTGGACGACCCCGGCCAGGCCGTGCTCTACCGCCAGCGCTCGCAGCTCTATGTCTCCATCGACAGCCTGAAGCAGGGCGTGCGCGACATGGAGCGGGCGGTGTCGTTGGACAGCTCCAACGTGACGAACCAGCTGATGCTCGGCGACCTCTACTACCGCACCATGCAGGTGGAGAAGGCCCTGGCCCGGTTCGAGAAGGCGTCCGCGCTCGACCCGGAGGACACGCAGGCGCTGCTGAAGCGGGCCGAGATCAAGCTGGTGCTGCGCAAGTACAAGGAGAGCCTCACCCTGGTGAACGACGCCCTGCGCAAGGACCCGGTGACCCCGCGCGGCTACTACCTGAAAGGCTGGATCCACATGGAGACGGGCGACACCAACCTGGCGCTGAGCAGCTTCCGCACGGCCGTGGAGCAGGACGCCCAGGACTATTCCGCCTACATCCTGCTGGGCAAGCTGAGCGCGGCCCGCCACGATCCGCTGGCGGAGCAGTACTACGGCACGGCACTGTCGCTGCGCCCCCGCAGCGTGGAGGCCTGGTACAACAAGGGGATGTACTACCAGGAGAACGGCTTCGACAGCCTGGCGCTGGATGCGTACCGCCACGTGGCCGAGATCGACAGCATGAACGCGCTGGCCTGGTACAACAGCGGCTGGGTGCGCCTGGAGCACCTGGGCGACCTGCCCGGTGCCAGCCGCGACTTCAGCCAGGCCATCCACTTGGAGCCCGCCTACTTCGATGCCTGGTACAACCGCGGCGTGGTGATGGAGCGGATGAACGAGCTCGACAGCGCGGCGGCCAACTACCAGATGACCTTGCACCTCGCGCCCTCGCACCTCCTGGCCGCCGAGGCCCTGGACCGCTTGCAGGCCAAGGGCGTGCGGATCAAGATGCGGGAGCACAGGAAGAAGTAGCCAGGCCCGCAAGGGCGCATGGAATAGCTTCACGCCGCATTCCTCCGGACGATGCGCCTCACCTTCCTCGGCACGGGCACCAGCCAGGGCGTTCCCGTCATCGGCTGCCGCTGCGTCGTCTGCAGCAGCGATGACCCGCGGGACAAGCGTTTGCGCTCGTCGGCGCTGGTGGAGGTCGACGGCCACCGCTTGCTCATCGATGCCGGGCCGGACCTGCGGCAACAGCTCCTGCGCGCCGGGGTGGACGACCTGGACGCCGTGCTGCTCACCCACGAGCACATGGACCATATCGCGGGCATGGACGACCTGCGCGCCATCAGCTTCGCCCACGAGCCGCCGAAGTCGGTGGACATCTACGCCGACGCGCCCACGCTGCAGGCCGTGCGCCGGGTGTATGAATACGCCTTCGCCGAGCACCGGTATCCCGGCATCCCCGAGTTCGCGCTGCACACCATCGAGCGGTCGTCGTTCCACGTGGGACCGGTATCGGTCACGCCCGTGGAAGTTCGGCACCTGCACCTGCCCGTGCGCGGGTTCCGCATCGGCGGCCTCACCTACATCACCGACGCCAAGACCATCCCGCCGGCCGAGCGGGAGAAGATCCGGGGCAGCGAGGTGCTGGTGCTGAACGCGCTGCGCCGCAAGGAGCACATCGCCCACCTCAACCTGGACGAAGCGCTGGCGCTGGTGGAGGAGCTGCGACCCACGCGCGCCTACTTCACCCACATCAGCCATTGGATGGGCCTGCACGCGGAGGTGGAGCTCCCGCCGAACGTGCAGCTCGCCTATGATGGGCTGGTGGTGGACCTGTGACCGGCCCACGCGGAAGACCACGAGCCAGCGGAACCCGATCCGAAGGGCCTCCCGCTTACCCCAGCGCTGCCTGTAGCGACGCCGACAGCACGGCCTTGATGTCCGCGTGCATGCGGCCTTTGGCGGCGAACCGCTGGTTCACTTCCAGCTCGATGCCCGCATAGCCCTTGGGGAACCGCTGGCGCAGGGCGGTGGTGAAGCCGTCGGCGGTCCCCTTGTAGGGCCGGTTCATGCGCACGCGGAGGCCCGGTGCACGCCGACGGATCTCGCGGTCCCAGGCCGCGCAGAAGGCTTTTTCACCGGGCCGGGCGGGATCGTACAGCAGGCCGATGTCCAGGGGACGTTCGATGCCGTCCAGCACCGGGGTGAAGGAATGCACGCTCAGGTGCAGCACCTGTTCCTTCGCGCGCAAGCAGGCGGACACGTCGGCGATCACCGGATCGCGGTACGCGTGGTAATGCGCCAGCAGCACCTGCTTGAGCGGTGGGGGCAGGGCCTTGGTGTAAACGGAGAAGAGCTGCCGGTGGCCTTCGGAGCGGTTCATCTCGATGCAGAGGCGCGAGAGGATGGTGCTGTACGAGGCATCGGCCAGCGGCCGCAGGTGGGTGAAGAGGTCCAGCGCGCCCAGGTCGAGCCCGCGATGCGAGGCCAGGACCGCGGCGGCGCCCCGGAAGAACGGCCGGAAAGGGGCGGGCACGTCGTTGCCGCCGTGCTCGCAGCTGAGGAAGAGCCGCTGCGTCATGCCAGCATGCGGTCGTCGTTCAGGCAGGCGGCGAGCTCGCGATAGACGGCGGTGATGGACGCCGCGCTCGGGTCGGGGCCCGCGTGCTTCAGGATGCGCCGGGCCAGGCAGCCGTGGGTGAGGATGTGGGCGATGCGCTCCCGTGCGCCGGGGCTCAGCTCGTCCTGCAGCTCGGTGAAGAGGTGCTGCCAGAGCTCCTGGGCCGTGGCCTTTTCCCGCATCAGCCCGAACATGATGAGGAAGTCCTTGTTGGCGATGGTGGCCTGCCCGGCATCCTTGATCACGTCCTTGAAGAGGGCGAGCAGGTCGCTCTCGTGCCAGGCGCGCTGCAGGTAGTTGCTCACCCAGCGGCCCTCCACCATGGCCTTCAGGGCGGCCACGATCATCTCGGCGATGGCCAGGTCGGCGCCCGGGCATTCCTGGACGTCCACCACGCGGATCTCGATGGCGCCGCGGTCGAAGCGGGCGATGGCCCCGCGCGAATTGGCGAAGTGGTGGTCCATCACGTGCCCGGTATCGAAGGGGGCCAGCGCGCGGCCGATGGGGTCGAACACCGTGCGGTAGTAGTCCTCCTGGGTGAACACGGCCTCGGGGATCAGCGATCCCATGAGCTGGGGCAGCCGCTCCTGGTGGTGCAGGTAGGCCTCCATGCGGGAGTCCATCAGGCCGGTGGGCTTCCCGTCGAGGATGGGGGAGCTGGCGCTCAGCGCCGGGATGATCGGCAGCACCATGCGGATGGCGCTGTGCAGCCGGCCGAACTCCTGGTCGTTGGCGAAGGGCAGGTTGAGGTGGGTGCTCTGGAGGTTGCTCCAGCCGTGGCCGCGGCAGTCGAAGATGCGGTTGTACAGCGCGTACACCTCATTGTGCTCGTGGGGCCAGATCACCGTCTCGGTGAAGGGGTCGAAGAAGGGATGGGCGGCCGTGGGCAGGAGCATCCGGCCGCGTTTCGCCAGCGCGGCGTTGATCGCCCGCACCTCGTCGGCGAACTTCCGCTCGAACGCGGCGATGTGCTCGGCGGGCCTCGCCGTCTTCAGCTCCACCACGTGGCTCACCAGCTCGTTGCTCCATTCCACGTCGCCGCGTTCCACGTCGCTGACGATGGCGCCGGTGACGTCCTTGAACAGCTCGTCCACCGTGGGGCTGGCGCGCAGCGTGTCGCGGTCCACCACCATGTATTCCAGCTCGATGCCGGTGACCTCGAAGAGGCTGAAGGCTTTGCGGGTGCTCATTGTGCGTGCGTGCCGCCTGCGGCGGGCGCGGATGTTCGTATGCCGATCCGGCGTTCGATGCCGTTCTTCAGGGACCCGATGATGCGGCGGTAGATGGCGTCGCCCAGGGCCAGGTCCTCCACGCCGTGGTCGATGTTGGGGCACTCGTTCACCTCGATCACGTAGGGCTTGCCGTCCACTTCCTTCACGTCCACGCCGAAGAGGCCCTCGGTGCCCACCATGGCGTGCACGGCCTTCACCGCCACATCGATGATGGGCCGGGCGCACTCGTGCACGTGCATCGTGGCGAAGTCGCCGCTCTCGTCCTTCTTGGTGCCGCTGTCCCAGTTGTAGATCTGCCAGTGGCCCCGCGCCATGAAGTACTTGCAGGCATAGAGGGGCTCGCCGTCGAGCACGCCGATGCGCCAGTCGTAATCGCTGGGCATGTACTCCTGGGCGATCGCCAGGTCGCTCTCGCGGAGGATGTCGTCCAGCTTCTGCTCCAGGTCCTCGGGCGTCTTGGCCTTCATCACGCCGATGCTGAAGGTGCTGTCGGGCAGTTTCAGCACCACCGGCAGGCCGAAGCGCTTGGCCACCTCGTCGCGGTTCTCGCTGTGCACGATCATCGTGCGGGGCGTGGGGATGCCGTGCGCCTCCATCACCTCGGCGAGGTACACCTTGTTGTTGCACTTCAGGATCGCATCGGGGGCGTCCATCACGGCCAGCCCTTCCTGCTGCGCCTTGCGCGAGATGCGGTAGGTGTGGTCGTTCACGTGCGTGTTCTCGCGGATGAACAGCGCGTCGTACTCGCCGATGCGGTCGATGTCGTCCGGGCCGATGATGTCCACGGCGAAGCCCAGGTCCTCCGCGGCCTGGCGGAACTTCACGATGGCGCGCTTGTTCGAGGGGGCCGCCTTGTCCGCCGGGTTCACCAGGATGGCCAGGTCGTAGGCGCTGCGGTCCTCCCGCGCCTTGTCGTAGCGCTTCTTGGCGAAATAGTCCGCGGCGTACTTCTTCAGGAAGGGCAGGTGCTCCTCGGGGATGTCGTTGTAGGGGATGGCCCGCACCGAACGGAGCTCCCACTTCTCGCCCTTCACGAACCGGGCCCGGATCAGCGGCGCCTGGAAGGCCTTGTAGAGCTCGTGCGCCAGCTTGTCGTACTTGCGGTTCACATTACGGCCGAAGTACACGCTGAAGATGAACTCGTGCTTGTTCTTCTCGCCCAGGCTCTGCTGCACCACTTCGTCCAGGTCACGCCCCAGCACCTTCACCAGGCTGGGGTTCTTCAGGTCGAGGAGGGTCTTGGCGCTGGGGATCACCTTCTGCCCGCGGGCCTCGGCGAGCAGGCTCACGTAGTAGCCGCGGCTCTGGTAGGCATAGCTGCGCGACAGGTTGAAGATGCGTGTGTGGGTGAGCTGGGCGAAGCGCGGGTCGGTGAGGTAGTCCTTGCTGGACACCACCTCCACGCCCTTCAAGCCGAGGTTGAACTCCTTGGGGTCGCGCACCACGATGATCTTCTTCATCGCTTCGTTGTCGGTCGTTGGTCGTTCGTTGTCCGCTGTCCACGTGCGCCGCACGCATGGCCCGGCGACGGATGATGGACAACGGGGAACGAAGTTCGGTTCATGGCTGCGGCAGTTCCCGGGGGGAGAGGATGAGCAGGTTGGCGTCGTAGGTGACGATGCCGAGGAGGATGCTGTTGATCAGGCGGCCGATGTGCACGTTGTAGAAACGGCCCTCGCTGAGCGGATTGTCCTGGTAGGGGTCGGCCACGCGCACCTGCTTGCCCTCCATGCCGCAGAGCACCACGAAGTGGCCCATGGGCTTGCCGCGCAGGTCGTCCAGGACGCTCTGGCCGTTGCTGCCGGTGAGCTCCCGCTTGCTCTTGTAGAGGTAGGTGGCGCTGAGCCCGGCGAGCACGGGCAGGTCGGCGTCGAAGTAGCGCTGCAGCAGGGCGGGGGTGGGATCGTCGAAGCGCAGCTCGCCGCCCATCTTCAGGAAGCGCGAGTAGGCGAGGCAGGCAGCGTGCAGCTTCTTGCCCTCCTTCAAGCGGGTCTGGGCGATCAGCTTCTTGCGCAGCAGGTCCGGCGGCAGGGTGTCCCAGGTGGGGTCGAAGACGCGCAGGTTGTAGCTGTGGATCCGCGCGTGGTAACCCTGCTTCAGGGCGTGCAGCCCAAGGAACACGGCCAGGGTGCCGCCGTCCTCCAGGTGGTGCACTTCCTGGATGACCCGCTGCAACGACAGGTCCTCGCCGAAGTGGTCGTACACGGCGTGCAGGGCGGTGGGGCCGCAGGTGTCGTCGTCGGGCTGGGCCTCGATGCGGATGGTGTGCAGGGACACGGCACAAATGTGCTGCCGGCGGGCGGTGGTCCCATGCGCGAAGCACCGTGGCCTCCCACGATCACCTGTTGACAGCCGGCATCACGGGCGGCTGGCCGTCGGGCAGGAACGCGGACGGCGGGCGGAAGAGGCGGGGGATCTCCACCTGCGGGTCGAAGGGCATCACGATCTCCGGCGGTGCCAGGGTGCTGCGGGCGATCAGGCGATCGCCGGCCTGGAAGATGCGGAGCATGATCGGGGCCGCGCGCGTGCTGTCCTCCACCACGAGGTTGTACACCAGCACCGCCTTCAGCGTGTCCGCCGGGTCCGTGAGGGCGGAACCGCTGTAGCGCGAGAGGTTGCGCAGGTAACGCGCCACCTTGAGGCTGTCGGTCGGCAGGCCGTTGAGGGTCCAGGCCGCGCCGTGGCGTTCCAGGCTGTAGCCCTGGTCGTTGGGGAACACGAAGGTGACCCGCTTCCAGCGCGCGGGGTCGCCGTTGACCATGGGCTTGGGGATCCAATCGATGTAGGACCGGCTGGTGTAGAGGCCCAGCATGCCGGGCACGGCGTACACCGCCTCGTCACCGGAGGCATGTACGGCGGTGGCGGGCTCGTCGCCGCTGCTCATCACGCCCACCGCCAGGTCCATGCGGCCTTCGGGCGTGTCCAGCACCAGGTGGTCGGCGGTGCTGTCGGTCAGGCCATAGGCGGCCTTCACATCGGTGAGCCGCCCGATCACGCGGAGGGTGCGCACGTCGCTGATCAGGGCGAGCAGCTCGTCCATCCGGCGTTGGTCGGCGGGGGTGTGGAAGCCGGCGCTCCGGAGGGTCCAGTGCCCGCCGTCGCGCTCGAAGCGCATCTCGGGGTGCCCGCGCCGTGGGGCGGGGCGGATGAGGAAGGACGAGAGCGCGCCGGTGTCCACGCGCATGATCCGCTCGCGGAAAGTGCGTTGCTGCGTCCGGGGCGAGAGGCCGCCGCTGGCCCACCAGATCCCCGCGAGCACGGCCACGCCCGCCACGGCCCACCAGGTGCGCGCCTTACCGGACATGGCCGGGGCGCATGCGGCGCATGCGTTGTCGCCGGCGCCACTGGGCGCGCAGCAGGCCGTAGCCGATCACGAGGGCGACCGGCAGCAGCAGGTTCATCCATTTCAGCAATGCCCGCCGCGCATCGCCCACGTCCGCGATGGGCCGGTAGCTCACCTCCTTGCCGCGCAGCTCGAGCAGGCCGGTGTTGTGCGACACCCAGTCCACCGCGTTCACCATCAGGTCCACGTTGCCTTGGGGAAGCTGCACCGGCTGGCCGTTGGCGAAGCTGTTGCAGAAGGTGCCGTTGGTGAAGACCACCGCGCGCGAGCGCTGCGGCGGGGCGAAGGTGCCTTCCAGCGCGGCCCCCAGCACCTGCGGCCCGTCGGGGAAGTCCGCATCGCTCCAGGCCTTGCGGATGTCCACCACGGCCGGCGGGGCCAGCAGGGCGCTCTTGCCGCTGCTCATCAGCAGGGGGGCGTACCGGATGCTCGTATCGCCGACGAAGGCCAGGGGGGCGGCGAACTGGAACATCGCGAGGTCGAGGCCGCTGGCCACGGGATGGTCGCCGAAGTGGTCGATCAGCGGGAAGTAGGGGAAGGCCACCGGCACGGGGAAGGGCAGCCCGCTCTGCATCACCTGCACCTGCCCGCACTTGGCGTCGGCCACGATGCGCGGCTCGATGCGCACCCCCAGCTGCCGCAGCCAGGGCTCCAGGTCCGTGCGGCGGAGGTCGGCCACCGGCGAGCTGCTCAGGTCCACGTCCACCGCGCCGTAGGCGAGCACCAGCCCGTTGCCCCGGCCCATGAACTCCAGGAGCCGCTGCAGCTGCAGGGGCGGGATGGTGTCCTTCGGGTCGATCAGCAGCAGCGTGTTGAACCGTGCGTTGATGGGGAAGGTGTCGTAGATCGCCATCGGCTCCACGTCGTAGAGCTCGTTCAGCTGGCCCACCAGCTGGTCGAGCATCTGCACCGGCGGTTCGTGGTGCCCCTGCACCACGCCGATGACGGGCTTCCGCGTGATGCTCGCCCGCTGGATGGCCGAGGAGAGCACCCATTCCAGCGCGCCTTCCTGCGGCACCGCCGGGATCACGGCCTTGCGGTCGCCCATGCGCACCACGGCGCCCATGTACACCTTCAGGTTCTCGCGCTTGTCCTTCTCCCGCGTCTCGGAGATCAGCAGGCGCACGCCCTCGGCGCGGGCCTTCGCGGCGATGGAGTCCGCGCTGTTGGGATCGATGAACTCGAACACCACTTGGCCGTTGGAGCGCGCGGCGTACTCCACCAGCAGGTCCTGGAAGTCCTGCCGCGTGCGGGCCAGGTCGGGCGGCATCCGCTCCGTGAAGTAGGCGGTCACCGTCACCGTCTCGGGCAGCTTCTTCAGGAGGTCCAGCGTGGCCGGGGCCAGGGTGTAGCGGGCGTCGCCGGTGAGGTCGATCCGGGTGCGGAAGCGCTGTGCGAGCAGGTTCACGAGCACCAGCGCCGCCAGGAGCAGTAGCACGTTGCGGAGGAAGGCGGCCCGTGTGCTCATCGTCCCTGGTGGATGCGGCGGGCCAGGGTCATCGCCGCCAGGGCGAGCCCGCCCACGCAGAGGCTGGCGAAATAGACCACGTCGCGGCTGTCCAGCACGCCGCGGCTCATGCTGTCGAAGTGCGCCTCGGTGCTGAGGAACTGCAGCGTCTCGCCGAGCAGCCCGGTGGAGCTGGCCGCCACCACGGAGAACACCAGGTGGAACAGGGCGATCAGGGCCAGCCCGCCCACGAAGGCCACGATCTGGTTGCTGGTGAGGCTGCTCGCCAGGATGCCCAGGGCGATGTAGGCGGCGCTCATGCACAGCAGCGCCAGGTAGCCGCAGAGCACGGCGCCATGGTCCACCGGGCCGATGGCGGCCACCGTGAGGTAATAGGGCAGCGTGCACAGCAGCGCCAGGGCGATGAGGGCGAGGCAGGCGAGGAACTTCGCCACCACCACCTGCCGCTCGGTGACCGCCTTGGTGAGCAGCAGGTCCAGCGTGCCGGTGCGGCGCTCCTCGGCCAGGGTGCGCATGGTGAGCGCGGGCAGGAAGAAGAAGAGCGTCCAGTAGGCCACGCTGAAGAAGGTGCTCAGGTCGGCGATGCCGCGGAGGAACACGTCGGTGCCGAACCACCAGGTGAAGAAGCCGCTGACGCCGAGGAAGGTGGCCAGGATGAGGTAGGCCATCAGCGAGTCGAAGAAGGAGGCGAGCTCCTTGCGGGCGATGAGGACGATGCTGCGCATGGGCCTTCGCCGGTCAGTTCAGGGTGAGGTCGCGGAAGACATCCTCCAGCCGGGTCTCCACGGTGCGCAGCTCGGTCAGCGTCCAGCCGCGCCGGACGCAGAGCGCGAAGACCGGGCGCCCGGGCGGGCCGTCCGTCCGCATGCGCAGCTCGTAGCGGCCCTCGGCACCGGGCACCGGGGTGATGTCGGTCACGCCGGGCAGGGCGCGCAGGGCGGCCAGCACGTCATCGGGCGCACCGTCCTCGATGCCGGCGAGCAGCACCGCCTCGCCGTGCGCCTGGGCGCGCAGGGTGGAGGGGGAGCCGTCGGCCACGATGCGGCCTTTGTTGATGATGAGGATGCGGTCGCACACGGCCTCCACTTCGGGCAGGATGTGCGTGCTGAAGATCACCGTCTTCGCCTGGCCCAGCTCCTTGATGAGCGCGCGGATCTCGACGATCTGGTTCGGGTCGAGGCCGGTGGTGGGCTCGTCGAGGATGAGCACCTGGGGATCGTGCACCATGGCCTGGGCCAGGCCCGTCCGCTGGCGGTAGCCTTTGCTCAGCTCGCCGATGCGCTTGTGCTTCTCGTCGCCCAGGCCGCAGACCTCCACCATGTCGCGGAGGCGCTGGTCCACCAGGTCCTTCTCCACGCCCTGGAGGCGCGCGGCGAAGCGCAGGAAGTCCAGCACGGGCATGTCGTCGTAGAGCGGATTGCTCTCGGGCAGGTAGCCGATCATGCGGCGCACGGCCGCCGGGTCCTCGGCCACGTCGGTGCCGCCCACGAGCACGCGGCCGTGATCGGGGGCCACCAGGCCGCACACCATCTTCATCGTGGTGGTCTTGCCCGCGCCATTGGGGCCCAGGAAGCCGAGCACCTCGCCCGCGCTCACGGCGAAGCTCACGTCGTCCACGGCGGTCTGCGTGCCGTAGCGCTTCGTCAGCTGCGCGATGCGGATGTCCATGGGGAACCCGACGAATATATCCGGACGCGGCCGCGCAGGCCGGACCGTGCGGTGAAAATGTGTTAAGCCGGGGCGTTCCCTACGTGCCTTTCACGCGGTACTTGTCCTCCTTGCCCATGCCCTCGCGGATCATCTCCAGGGCCTGCGCGATGCGGCGCTTGCGGGTCTCCTCCTTCTTCCCGTCCGCCACCCACTCGGCGTACTCCTTCTTGTGCGAATAGGGGAAGGCCTGCCAGTTGGCCCAGGCGGTGGGGTCCTTCTTCAGCACGCTCTCCAGCTCGGCCGGCACCGCCAACGCCTTCTTCTCGGGCCGGGCGTCGGAGAGCTTGGTGCCCTTGGCGTTCAGGGCGATGGCCTTCTTCACCAGGTCCGTGAAGGCCGCCTCGTTGATGGCCTCGCCCTCCGCGATCTTGTACACCCGGTTGCCCTTCTCCTCGGTCACCTCCTCGAAGAGCTTCTTCGGGTCCTTGATCAGGGACCCTTTATGGAACCACACGCTCACGAAGGTCTTGAAGGCCCCGAGCCCCAGCATCACGCTGTCGTTGTAGTCGAAATGCGGGGCGTTCCAGCGCCAGGTCTCTTCGATGTCCTCGTCCACCGAATGGATGAGCTGGCGGAGGCGGACCAGTTGCCTGCGCTGCCACTCGGGACGCTCGGCGATGTAGAGGTTGATCTGCTCGGGAGCTAGCATGACGATCGGATGAGGCTGCGAATATGCATGTTACTTTTTCGTGTCCTTGCTCATTTCGACCAGCACGGGGAAGGTCTTGTCCTTGCCGAACCCGGGCGAGCCGATCGTCCCCACCAGGCCGTTCCCCATGTACCAAACGCCCGAGGCGTCGAAATAGCCCTGCTTGTAGCCTTCCTTCAGCACCACCTTGCCCTTGTCCGCGCCGTCGGGCTTGAACTCGAGCATCACGGCATCCTTGGCATTGGTCACCTGGTCCACCGGCAGTTTGGACTTCCGCTTCTCGAAGTTACCCTCCACGTCGTTGAAGAGGAGGAAGAGCACGTCGTCGTAGCAGACGGAGATGATGCGGCCCGGCCCGCCGTTGTCGTGGCCCATGTCGCGGTCCACGCGCTTGTACCACTTGGTCCCGCCGGCGGGGTCCAGCTCCATGATGTGGAAGGGGCCGCCCACCCATTCGGTGCGCTCCACCTTCTTGCCGCTGAGGTCGCTGACCAGGTGCGTCTCGAGACCGGCCTTCTGGGTCACCACGTAGAGCGAGCCGTCCTTCTTGGGCCAGATGCGGTCCAGGTGCATGTTGTTCTGCAGGCGCTCTTCCTTCTTCACCAGCTGTTTCTCATAGGGCACCTTGGTGGGGGCCGCCCACTTCATCTCCTTCACGTCCAGCGTGGTGCGGAACACGCCCACCGACTCGTTGCGGTTGGCCTCCGGGGTGGAGTAGACACCGGCGCACACGATGGTGCCGTCGGCCAGGATGTCGAAGGCGGCCTCCTGGGCGAACTCCTTCTTGCCGAAGTCGAGCAGCGCCGCTTGCTGGCCCGCGCTGTCCAGGCGGTAGAGGCTGAAGCTGTAGCCGAGCTCCTCGCGCAGCTTCGGGTCGGGGTTGCTCACGTTGCGGATGAGGTACCACACGGCGCCGGCCGGGTCCACCCGGGTGCCCACGATGTCGATGCGCCGGGCGCCGGCGTCGGTGGTGAGGGTATTGGACCAGAGCGGCTTCATCTGCTTGTCGAACACCTGGGCGAACACGGGGCAGCCCGCGGAGCGCGTGGTACTGGCGGGGGTGAGGCCCAGGAGCAGCTTGGTGCTGTCGGTGGAGAGGGTGGTGGTGAAGCCCACGGGCATGTCGGCCACGAAGTATTCGGGCCCCTTGCCCAGGCGGTCATAGGGGATCTCCACCAGCTTCTGGGCGGCCTTGCCGGTGAGGCTGCGCGGGCTGAGCACCTGCTGGAGCACCAGGAGCTTGTTGTTCTCCGGGTCGGGCTTGGTGGCGATCAGGCGGAACTGGCGGCCGAAGGTCTCGATGGTCTCCAGCGCCACGGGCCCTTCACCCCACACGATCTTCGGCTTGTCCGACTTGATCGGCAGCATGGACTCGCTGTTGATCGCATGCAGCGACCAGTCGAGCTGGGGCTGGGGCACGCCGCCGAGGACCGTCCGTCCGCCCTTGGTCTTCAGCACCACGATGCTGCCGCCGTCGCCGCGGACCATCTTGGCGATACCGATGCCTTCGTCCGGCTTGCCGCTCAGGTCGGCCTTCACCTTGGAGCGCACCTTGCTTTCCTGGGCGGGCAGGAGCGAGGTGCCGAGCAGGGCGAGCGTGCCGAGGGTGGTGCGGAGAAGGAGGGAAGTGTGCATCCGTGGTGGCGATGTATGGGAGCGTGAAAGTAGGGACCGCGGGAACGACGGCCGTGCCGGTCAGGCTTGCTCGATGATGGTGGCGTAGCCCTGGCCCACGCCGATGCACATGGTGCACAGGGCATAGCGGGCGTTCCGGGCCTGCAGCTCCAGGGCGGCGGTCTGCAACAGGCGTGCGCCGCTCATCCCCAGGGGGTGGCCCAGCGCGATGGCCCCGCCGTTGGGGTTGATGCGCGGGTCGTTGTCCGCGAGGCCCAGGGCGCGCGTGCAGCTGAGCACCTGCGCGGCGAAGGCCTCGTTCAGCTCGATGACGTCCATCTGTTCCAGGGTGAGGCCGGCCCGCTTCAGCGCGAGCCTGGTGGCGCCCACCGGGCCGATGCCCATGATGCGCGGTTCCACGCCCACCACGCCGCTGGACACGATGCGGGCCAGCGGCTTCAGGCCGTGCCGCTTCAGCCCCTCCGCGCTGGCCACGAGCACGGCCGCGGCGCCGTCGTTGAGGCCGGAGGCATTGCCCGCGGTCACCGTGCCGTCCTTCCGGAAGGCGGGCTTCAGCTTGGCCAGGACCTCCTGCGTGGTGGACGGCTTGGCGAACTCGTCGGCGGCGAAAAGGACCGGGTCGCCCTTGCGCTGGGGGATGGGCACGGGGGCGATCTCGCGGGCCAGGCGGCCATTGGCCTGTGCGGCGGCGGCCTTCTGCTGGCTCCAGAGCGCGAAGGCGTCCTGGTCGGCGCGGGAGATGGGCTGTCCCTCCAGCAGGTTCTCAGCGGTCTCGCCCATGGCGTCCACGCCGTAGCGCTCCTTCATCCGGGGGTTGATGAAGCGCCAGCCGAAGCTGCTGTCGTACATCTGGGCGTCGCGGCCATAGGGCGTGCTGGTCTTGCCGATCACCCAGGGGCCGCGGGTCATGTGCTCCACGCCGCCGGCGATGAACACGTCGCCATGCCCGGCGGCGATGGCGCGGCCCGCGTTCACCACGGCGCCCATGCCCGAAGCGCAGAGGCGGTTCACCGTCTCGCCCGGCACGCTCACGGGCAGCCCGGCCAGCAGCAGGGCCATGCGGGCCACGTTGCGGTTGTCCTCGCCGGCCTGGTTGGCGCAGCCGAGGATCACGTCGTCGATCGCCGCGGGGTCCAGGTCGGGGTGGCGCTGCATCAGCTCGCGGAGCACGTGGGCGGCCAGGTCGTCGGCCCGGACCGGGGCGAGCGTGCCGGCGAAGCTGCCGATGGGCGTGCGGATGGCGTCAACGAGGAAGGCGTCGTTCATGGAAGTGCTCAAGGGTTCATCGGCTCGTCGGGGAACCAGGGCGTGCCGGTGCGGAAGACCGTGCCACGGAACAGGGCCACGGTGCGGCCGTCCGCGTCGGTCACCCGCACGTCGTACCGGCCGAAGCGGGTGCTGCGCTCGAGCTCGGTGGCCGTGGCGGTGAGCACGTCGCCGGGCTTCACCGGGCGGGTATGCGCGATGGAGGTCTCCACGCTCACCGCCTGCACGCCGTGCGCGTTGGAGGCGAAGGCCAGGCAGCTGTCGGCCAGCGAATAGCTGATGCCGCCATGGGCGATGCCGAAGCCGTTGAGCATCGTGGGCGACACCGTCATGCGCAGGGTGCAGGTACCAGGGCCCACGTGCACGCGCTCGATCCCCAGCCAGCGGCTGAAGGGGTCGTTGTCGTACATGCGGGCGACGACGCGGGTGGCGAGGTCCTGCGCGGACATGCGAGGCGCGAAGGTAGGGGGAGGATCCGCCCATGGGCCGCCCGATCTACTTTGCATCACCCGATGGACTTCAACGAGATCCGCCTGAAGAAGCCGATGTTCCCCGTGCGGCCGGCGCTGGAGGACTACCTGGCGCAGCACGCGCGCAACATGCGGCTGCCGATCGGCTACGGCGAGCTGATGCGCTACGATGGGCTGATGCCGCAGCTGGACGCCCACGGCCGGGGAACGCTGTGGAACTCGGTAATCTACCGGCCCGGGGAGCTGGACGAGGTGCACGAACGCCTGGTGGACCTCTACCAGGAGCTGGTGGCCGACGGGCGGCACATCGGGCACCTGAAGGTGGCGAGCATCGACTTCTGCAGCTACGGCAACTCGCAGCCGTTCCGCATCAAGATCCTCAACCAGATCAACGACAACCACGACTATTACTACATCAAGAAGGCCGACGCGTCGCGGGTCTATGGGCTGGAGCTGGAGCACCTGCTCTCCCCGAACAAGATCAACTTCATCCACGATGGCGGCACGCTGGTGGAGGAACACATCATCGGCGTGCCGGGCGACGACTTCATCCGGCACCCCGAGACCTTCGGGACGAACCTGAACGAGGTGCGGCTGTCGAAGGAGTTCGTGAAGTTCAACGAGCGCTGCTTCGTGCGGCTGCTCGGCGACATGCGGGCCTACAACTTCGTGGTGGTGGTCACCCAGGACTTCGACCAGGTGCAGTACCGTCTGCGCTCCATCGACTTCGACCAGCAGTGCTATGAGGGCCGCGGCCGCATCTACCTGCCGCAGTTCTACAAGGACAACCTGTCGTTCGTGCAGTTCGCGCAGCGCCACATCTCGCACGAGACCGCCGAGCAGTACCGCAACGAGGAGCGCGCGCTGCTGCGGAAGCGTTACCTGCTGTCCAAGGACCAGCTGGACCAGCTGCTCGCGGTGATGCGCGACGACGAGATCTCCACCCCGGAGCACGTGCACCGGCTGCGCACCGACCTGGCGGCGTTCCACGGGAACGACGACCTGCTGGCCTGCGGCACCATGGGCGAGGTCCTGTGGAAGCACATCACGCTCCGCCTGGAGCTGGACCGGGGATAGGCCAGGGGCCTCGCATGTTCCGGTGCGCCTGCCTGCGGCGGGGCCGTGGGGTCGTCACCGCACCCGGTCAAGCGGCTTCCTTCGGCAGCACGCCTTCGTGCTCGAGCAGCCACTTCTTGCGCCAGAGCTCGCCCGCGTAGCCGGTGAGCAGGCCGTTCTTGCCCAGCACGCGGTGGCAGGGCACCACCAGCAGCAGGGTATTGTCGCCGCAGGCCGAGCCGGCCGAACGGGCGTTCCCGCCCACACTGTCCGCCAGCTGTTCGTAGGTGAGGGCCTTGCCGAAGGGCACCTTCTTCAGGCGTTCCCAAAGGTTGCGGCGGTAGGCCGATCCCACTTCATAGAGCGGCAGGTCGAACTTCCGGCGGCGGCCGGCGAAGTAGGCCTCCAGCTGGATCACGGCTTCCTTCAGGGCCTTCGGGGCCTTGCCGCCGCGGCCACGGCCCGGGTTCCGGAACGACACCCGGGTGATGCGCTCCCCATCGCATTCCACGTACACCTTGCCGATGGGACTTTCGAGGGAGGCCACGTACATGGGTCCGAACAGTTCGGGCACGGAGGCGGGGCGTTTGGCCATGGCGTCTAACTTGGGACAAATTAGGCATCCCGATGGCTTGGTTCACCCCCGAGTACAACCGCTTCTTCAAGGAGCTGGCCGCCAACAACAACAAGGAATGGTTCGATGCGAACAAGAAGCGCTATGGGACCGTGGTGAAGCAGCCGTTCGAAGCCTTCGTCGCCGAGGTGATCGAGCGGGTGGCGAAGCTGGACCCGGAGGTCCGCATCGAGCCGAAGGACGCCATCTTCCGCATCAATCGCGACGTGCGCTTCAGCAACGACAAGGCCCCATACAAGCTCAACCGCTCCGCGCTGGTCTCGGCCGCCGGGCGCAAGGACCATGCGGCGGCGGGCATCTACTTCGAGCTGGGGCCCGAGTCGGTGGGCTTCTATGGCGGGGCCTACCAGCCGGACAAGGAGGGCCTCCTGGAACTGCGCGAGCGCATCGCCGGCGACCTGAAGAAGTTCAAGGCGCTGCGCGAGGACAAGGCCTTCGTGAAGCACTTCGGTGCCATCCGCGGCGACCGCAACAAGATCATCCCGGCCGAGTTCAAGGAGGCCGCCGCGAAGGAGCCGCTGCTGTTCAACAAGCAGCTGTACTACGCCGCCGAGCTGCCGGCGAAGACCGTCACCGATCCCAAGCTGGCGGACCTGCTGATCGACCACTACAAGGCCATGCGGCCGATGAACGCGTTCCTGCTGGGCAGGCGCAAGTGAGCGCGGCCTGCGGGCCCGATGGAAAAAGCGAAAGGCGGCCTCGGCCGCCTTTCGCTTGCGATGGGAAGGGCCTTACTGGCCTTTCGCCGTCAGGTCGATCTGCAGCACGATGTCGTTGGAGAGGACCATGTCCCTCATGGTCGCCTTCCAGGCCACGCCGTACTTCTGGCGGTCGAACACCAGCTTGCCGGTGGCCTTCACGGTGCCGTCGGCATTGGGCGTGATCACGAGGTCGGTCGCGGTCTCCTGGTTGGTGCGGCCGCGCACGGTGAGGTCACCGGTGGCGCTGCTGCCGTTCACCGAGGTCACCTTGAACTGGGCGGTGGGGAAGCTGTCCACGGCGAAGAAGTCCGGCGACATCAGGTGGCCCATGAGCATGGCGCGGGTGCCCTGCTTGGAACCGTCGGCGGCGTAGTTGGTGTCGGTCATCATGTAGCTCTTCATGTTCACGACGAACTCACCGGAGACCAGGGCATTGCCCTTCGTGGTGAAGCGGCCGCTGGTGAACTTCAGCGTGCCGGTGTGGGTCTTGACCCCCACCATGGTGCCGGCCCAGCCCACCGTGCTGGTGGCCGTGTCGACCGTGTAGGTCGTTTCCTTGGCCATGGTGTCCACCTTGGTGGAGTCCACGGCATTGCCGTCATGGCCATTGCCGCCGCCGCAGGAGGCGAGCGTCATCAGGGCCGCCGCTGCGGTGAGCGCGAAGAAGGGTTTCATTTTTTGGATCGGATGGTTCGTTTCGGGCGCAAAGGAAAGGAAAAAGAATGTTTCCATGGAAACTATTTTCCAGGGGGCCTCAGGCGGACAGGGGCTGTCCGCTCGCGGCCCGTTCCCGGAGCAGGGGCGAGGGGCGGTAGCGGTCCTCGGCGTACCGGTGCTGCAGCTCCTCCAGCACGTCCAGCCAGTGCGCCGCGCCGCGCTCATCGGCCCAGGTGAGCAGGCCCTTGGGGTAGTTGACGCCCTTGGTCATCGCCCGGTCGATGTCGGCCGCGGAGGCCACGCCCCAGAAGAGCGCGTCGGCCGCCTCGTTGATCAGCAGGGCGAGCACCCGCTCCACGATGCGCTCGGCCAGGGCCGGCTCCACGAAGGGGTCGGGCACGGTGGCGCCTTCCGCATAGCTGTAGTAACCCTGCCCGGTCTTGCGGCCCAGCCGGCCGCTCTCCACCTGGCGCTGCTGCGTGAGGCTGGGCTTGTACCGCGGGTCGAAGAAGAAGGCTTCCCACACCGTGCGCGTCACGGTGAAGTTGATGTCGTTGCCGATGAGGTCCATCAGCTCGAATGGGCCCATGCGGAAGCCGCCCACGGTGCGCAGGGCCTGGTCGATGCCGGCCATGTCCGCGATGCCTTCCTCGAAGATCCGGATGCTTTCCCCGTAGAAGGGCCGTGCCACGCGGTTCACGATGAAGCCGGGCGTGTCCTTGCAGATCACCGGCGCCTTGCCCCAGGCCTGCATGCGTGCGGACAGGGCGGCGGGCAGCCGCGGGTCCGTCGCCAGGCCGGGCACCACCTCCACCAGAGGCAGCAGCGGTGCGGGGTTGAAGAAGTGCAGGCCGATGACGCGTTCCGGCCGCGTGCATGCGGCCGCGATGGCGGTGACGGACAGGGAGGAGGTGTTGGTGGCCAGCACGGCTTCGGGCGCCATGATGCGCTCCAGCTCGGCGAAGAGGTCCTTCTTCACGCCCAGGTCCTCGATCACCGCTTCGATCACGAGGCCGCAGCCGGCGAGCGCCTGAAGGTCGGCGGCCGGCTTCACCCGTGCATGCAGGTCGCGGGCGGTCTCGGCCGTCATCCGGCCTTTCTCCACCAGCTTGTCCAGTGTCCGCCGCAGGGCGCTGAGCGCCTGCTCCACGGCCCCCGGCCGGCGGTCGTACAGCCATGTGCCATGCCCCGCCTGGGCCGCCACTTGCGCGATGCCGGCCCCCATGGTGCCGGCGCCGATCACGCCTACGCTCATCTCCATGGTGCGAAGATGGAGCTTTCGGTCAAGGGGCTGTCCCCGCTGCAGAGCGGGATCGGGTGGTCCTTACCGGCCGGTGAACACCGGCTTGCGCTTCTCCAGGAACGCGTTCACGCCCTCCTTCGAGTCCGCGGTGGCGCCGGCGATGGCCTGCAGCTCGCCTTCCACGCGCAACTGCTCCTCCAGGGAGTTCGTCCAGCCGCGCTCGAGCGCCTGCTTCGTAAGGGCGATGCCCCGGGTGGGCATGGTGGCGAGCTTCTTCGCCACGGCCATCACCTCGTCGAGCAGGGCGGCATCGGGCACGGCCTTCCAGATCAGCCCCAGCTCGGCGGCCTTGGCCGCGGGCAGCTTGTCGGCGAGGACCATGTGGCCGAAGGCGCGCTGCATGCCCACGAGCCGGGGGATGGTGTGCGTGCCGCCGCTGTCGGGGATGAGCCCGATCTGGATGAAGCTCTGGATGAAGACGGCGCCCTCGGCGGCGAAGGCCAGGTCGCAGGCGTAGGCGATGTTCGCGCCCGCGCCGGCGGCCACGCCGTTCACGGCCGCGATCACCGGCTTGGGCATCTGCCGGATGCGGCGGACGATGGCGTTGTACTGCCGCTCCACCAGGTCCTCGATCCGCACGCCGGGAGCGGTGGCCGAGGCCAGGTCCTGCCCGGCGCTGAAGGCGCGGCCCTCGCCCGTGAGCACGATCGCGCGCACGGCGTCATCGTCCTTCGCGGCGTCCAGCGCGTGGATCGTCTCCTGCGCCATCTCCGGGTCGAAGCTGTTCAGCTTGTCGGGGCGCGCGAAGGTGAGGGTGGCCACGCCGTCGGCGATGGCGTAACGGATCCGGGTAGGGCTCATGCCGGCGAAGATCGCACGTTCACCGCCTACCACACGAAGCGCTGCGCGCGCCGCCCTTCGGGCAGCACCACGTCCGCGATGTAGGCCCCGTGCGGCGCATCGAAGGGCAGGTCCACGCTTACGCCGGTGATGGCGCGTTCCAGCAGCGTGCGGCCGGTGAGGTCCAGGATGCGCACGGTGCCGGCCATGGCCGTGGGGCGCGACAGGTGCAGGCCCTGCGCATCCGTCCAGAGGCGGGCGGTGGTGGCATCGGCCTCCTGTACGCCGGCGTTGGGGTCCCAGATCGCATGCACCCATTCGGGCCGGTCGATGAAGGGGTTCCGGTTGTGCTGGAACACGTACACCGCGTTGTTGCGGTCGGTCTCCTTCGGGCTCACCGGATCGGCATCGTTCCATTGCAGCAGCAGGGTGCGTGCCCAGGGCGCCAGGTCGCTGCCCTGCAGCATGGGGCTGCTCCACGAGGCGATCTGTGTCTGATAACGCGTGAGCATGTAGAAGTAGCTGCGCGCAAAGTCGCCCTTGTACGCGTCGATCGGCTCGAACACGGTGCCGCTGTAGCCCGGCGCCACGCACAGTCCCCGTTTCGAACCGTTCTGGCTGGTCCAGTCCGGGCTGCCCACCTTCCCGTAGGGCAGGTCGCCCCGCTCGTTGTTCACGTACCCGTCGGTGGGGTAGATGTGGAACAGGTCGGAGTTCATCGGCGGCTGGTCGTTGAACCAGCTTTTTGGGAAGCTGTGCTCACGGTTGTAGCAATCGCCCTCACCGCTGTACGTGCCGCACTGGTCGCTGCCGAAGGTGAACTCGTACGGCGGCGCGCCGGGCACGTCGCTGTACATGTCCCACACCTTGCCGTTGGGCTTGTCATCGGTGCTCTGGAAGGCGGTCCACAGCGAGTTGTAGCCGATCACCAGGTGGTCGTCGATGATGGTGCGCAGGGCCGTGCGGAGGGCAGGGCCTGAAAGGCCTTCGGCGGGATCGTAATAGCCGGGGGGCGGCTGGGCGAAGGCGACGGCGCCTGCGAGGGCGCCCCAGCAGAGGGCGAGCGTCCGGTGCATGATGGAGGTCATTTCAGGGAGACCGGCAGGCCGTTGGCGCGCCAGGCATGGATGCCGCCTTCCAGGTCGTGCACCTGGGTGAAGCCGGCCTTGGTGAGCGCGTGCATCGCTTCCTCGCTGCGGCCGCCGGCGGCGCAATAGAGGAGGAGCGGCGTGCCCTTGTCCACGTCCTTTACGGCGGCGAGCAGGTCGTCGTTGTTCCAGTCGATGTTGGCGGCGCCGTCCAGGTGGCCCCGGCCATATTCCTCAGGTGTGCGCACGTCGATCAGGCGGGCATCGCCCTTCGCCACCGCGGCCTGGAAGGCTTGCGGGTCCAGATGGCCCGTGGGGGCCTGGGCGCAGGCGAGGCCGCCTGCCAGGAGCAGGGCCGCGGCGGAGCTGAGGAACGTTCGCATGGAACAAAGGTCGGCAGCCGGACCGCTCACTGGACGATCACGACCCCCCGCCGGTACACACCGTTGGTGGTGGTCACGCGCAATTGATAATGGCCGGTGCGTGCGGAAGTGGTCACCGTGCGGTCCCCGGCGGTCCCCGGCGATACGGTCAATGGCAGGGCACGGCCGCTGGCGTCCAGCAGCTCCACGGAGCGGATGGGCGCATTGGTGAGCGGCCGTATGGTGAAGCTGCCGGGAGCGGGCACGGGGAAGACCTGGAGCGCCGCGTTCCCGCCGGCATCGGCGATGCCCAGGTGGAAGGACACTTCGGCGATGGCGCCGCGTCCCAGGCGTTGGAAGTTGCCGCTGGCCGTGGTGATGAGGTCGAGCGGGCGCACCAGGTATTCCGCCTCGCCCACCAACGGTGCGGCATCGAGGAGGCCGAGGCCCGCCACCGGCGCGTCGGTGATGCGCTGGAAAGCGCCCGCGCCCGCCGGACGGCGGTACACGTGATAGCCCAGTGCGGCGGCCGGGGCCGCGTCCCAGGCCACTTGCACGCCCTCGGCCACGCTGTCGGCCGATACCGCGGGCACGGAAGCCACGGGGTACATCGTGAGCGTGGGATCGCCCATCAGGTCGATGTTCACCAGGCGGCCGCGGCGCGCATTGGTGCCGTACGAGGCGTTCTGCGAGCGCCGCACCGCGTCGCCGATCGGCAGGCCGAGCGCCATGTGGTGGAACATCAGTTCCTGCTGGCCCCACACGGTGCCGAGGAAGCCGGCCGCCACGCCCGCACGGAGGAAGTTGTCCGGGAAGTCCCAATCGCCGAAGTAGCTGCCGAACAGGTGGGCGAAGGCCCCGTGGAGGGTCGTCGCGGTCAGCTGGGCGGTGGTGCCCACGCCGTTCGCGCTGGTGGGGCTTCCGGGCCCGGCGCCCACGGCCCACATCCAGGAGCCGCTGCCCAGCTCGGTCAGCAGGTCCCCGGGCGTCACGTTGTCCGGGCCGAACATCGGGGTGCAGCTGCGGTAGATCGCCGATTCGTGGTCGTACTCGGGGAAGTTCTCGTCCACCAGGGCCCGCTGCTCGAAGGTGAGCTGCGCGGTGCGGAACGCGTGGTCGCGGTCGAGGTAGGCGCGGGTGAGCTCCACCTCGCTCTGCGCGAAGGCCGGGAGCGATGAGAGGTCGATGCGGCCCAGCATCAGGTCCACGTCGCTCGGCAGAGCGCTCTGGTCGTACTTGCCGTCCCCGGGCTCGTTCTGGTTGCGCACCGGCAGGGCGATGTCGGTGATGTCCACGGTGTTGTCCGTCCAACTGCCGTCGAGGTCCGCATAGAAGAGGTCCGCCGGCCAGGCGCCGAGGTGGTCGGGGATGTGGCCGTCGGGGGCGATCACGCCGGAGTAGGGCACGGGCAGGTGGCCCACCAGGAGCAGCGCCTTCAGGTCGGGTGTGGCGGCCGCGGTGGACGTCACCAGGGCTTTCACGTCGGGCACCGACGATCCGCCGGGCACGGTGGTCACGATGGCGTTCCAGCCTTCCAGGAAGAGGTCGTTCCGCAGGCGGTCGAGCTCCAGGCCGAGCGGCTGGGCCAGCGGCTCGGCCACCAGCACCAGGATGGATCCGGACTGGTCCTCGGCCGGTGCCTCGATCCCGGCATAGATGCGCCCGAAGCGGCGGTCGGTGTAATTGCCGCCCGAGGCCAGCGTGCCGCCATTGCCGTCCACCAGCTCCCAGAAGATGTCCGGCGCGAACTCGTCCGGGGTCACGGTGATGGTCAGCGGGGTGCAGTCGCCCGTGCCGCAGACCTGGAAGTAGGCCTGGTCCTGCGCGCCATAGGTGGCGCCGGAGGCCACCAGGCCGCCGCAGCCGTCGATGCGCCAGCTGCCATCGGCGTAGATGCAGCAGAGGCCGTCCTCGGAGACGTCGTAGATGTTGAACGTGACGAAGGTGCCCGGTACGGCGCAGGCCGTGGCCACGATGGGGAAGAGGTCGGTGCTGGTGACGAGGTAGTCCCAGGCGTCACCCACCGCCACGTCGAGGTCGCTGTAGGACGTGCTGGTGCCCGCCAGCTGGGCCACGGGATGCCAGGTGCCTTCGCCCAGGGCCTGGCGGTAGACGTGGATGAAGGGGGCATCGGCCTGTAGCGGCCAGTGGAGGGTGATGCGCGCCGGCGTGGCCTGCACGCTGGCGGTGAGCGGGATCACCTGTTGCGGGACCTGGGCCTGAAGCGAAAGGGCCATTGCGCAAAGCCCACCGGCGAGGAGCGGGGATCGTGGAGCAGGCATCGGGGAACGTGCAAAGGTCGGGACGATCGCCCGCCATGTCCATCGCGGGCGGGCAGGCCCGGTCACAAAGACGTGGCCGGGGCCGGCGGGGATGCCCGGCGCGCCGCCCGAACGCAGTGGAGCCGGACCTGGGCCCGGCTCCGCTGGGAAGGGAGGATGCGTTTCAGTGCTTGTCGATCTCCAGCACGATGGCCAGCGCGTTGCGCTGCGCCGGGCAGGAGGCCCCGAAGGTCTCGCCCTCGGTGTAGGCGGGCGTGTCGGCGCCGGTGAGCTCATCGCCGATCACCGCGGCCAGCTTCGCATCCAGGCCCTGGGCGTTGTTGCCCTTCAGTAGCTCATTGATCTTCGGGTAGTCGAAGGGCTGGTTGGTCACCAGGATCGCCATCACGTCCATCGTGCCCACGTCGTCGGCCATCAGGCTGTGGTCCTTGGGGAACACGCGCGTGCCGGTGATGCCGCAGTAGGGCGAGTGCTTCGGCGTGTAGGGGAAGAGCACGTAGGGACTGCCGTCGGTCTCCTGCCCGAAGAGGTAGGTGTAGCATTCGGCATTGTTGGTCACCTCGATCTTGAACTTGGTGCCTTTCGCGATGGGCTGCACCGTGCGGAAGACGCGGCCGCCCTTGCGCTTCAGCGCGATGTGCTGCTTGGTATCGTTCGTCACCAGCCCGAAGCGGATGTCGAACTGCGCGGGCTTCACGTCCACGCCTTCGCCCTGCGGGTACACCGCATAGGCTTCCTTGCCGAAGAAGTCGAAGTCGCTGTAGCGCACCCAGGCGATGCCGTTCCTGCCCCAGTCCGGCCCCCAGCTGTTCATGATCTGGAAGGCGCCGCCGGCCTTGTAGTCGTCGTAGCCGATCACGCACATGGCGTGGCCGCCGAAGCCCGGCATGCGGTAGTCGCTCTGCGTGGGCGTCCACAGGTCCTGGCCCTCCATCTCCTGCATGAAGGTGCCGCCCACCATCATGCCGATCACCACGGGCGAGCCCTGGCTGAGGTGCTGCTTCATGGCGAGCATGTCGGTGCGCTGGTCGTCGCCGTTGAGCGTGAGCCGCTGGAAGCCCTTGATGCGGAACTGCTGCGCCTGCTGGCGGTCCTCGCTCGTGGGCTGCTTCTGGCAGTTCTCATCGGTGTAGCTGAACTTGCTCAGGGGCAGCACGCCGCCGGCGAGCATGGTCTCCATCGCCTTGTAGATGTAGGCGCCCTGGCAGTCATTGCCCAGCTTGATCTGGTTGTAGAGGAAGCTGGGGCTGAAGGCCGTGCCGTTCGGGTCCTGCTTGGTGGCCTGCGCCTGCACGATGGTGCGCGCGGCATAGGCGCTGGCCCAGGCCACGCACGAGCCCTGCTGGCCCTGGTTCAGGCGGCGCGGGGCGAACTGCTCCAGGGTGACGCGCTCGGGCAGCGGCGCCTTCACGTTGTCCGCGAGCGGCTCGTACACCTCGGCCTGGTCGTAGAGCTTGGGGTCGAAGTTGGCGCCGCGCGAAGTGAGCAGGCCGTTCACCACATCGGTGAGGCCGCCACCGCCACTGCTGTTGCCCGAGCACCCGCGGCCGAGGAAGTAGTACAGGCCGAAGAGCACGGCCAGCACCAGCAGCAGCTTGGGCCGCTTGATGAGGAAGCCGAGCAGCAGGGGCAGCAGGCTGCCGAGGCCGCCGCCGATGTTGCCGCCGCCACCGGGCCGCTCGGGGCGCGGTCCGGAACGTTGGTCGTCCTGGCCCTCATCGGGCACCATTCGGATGGGCATGGGAGGATGGGTTTGTGTGCTTCGACGTCAGGCGGGGCAGCCGGTCACGGTCGGGGAACGAAGCGCAGGAGGGGGCGGAAGGCCTTCAACGGGGTGAAGCTGTTCCATGCCCGGTGGATGCGTCCCGCAAGGTAGCTAGCGTTTCACCACGCGCAGGCCGCCGGTGCGCCCCTCGCCGCTCAGCCGCACGAGGTACAGCCCGTCGGCCTCGCCGCTCAGGTCGAGCAGGATGGGCGCGTCGCCATGCGCGTTCACCCGCAGCGTGCGCACCAGCCGCCCCGAGGCGTCCAGCACGGTGAGGTCCAGCGGCCCTTCCACGCCCGCGGCATGCAGGCTGAAGCGCCCGTCCGAAGGGTTCGGCGCCGCGGTGAGGCCGAAGGTGGCCGTCACTTCGTCGATGCCCGTGCTGCTGGAGGTGCTGAACGCATAGTGGATGCTGCGTCCGAACTCGGGCTCGAAGTTCTTCAGCGTGGTGCCGCCGATCGTGCGGAAGCGGAAGTAGCCCGAACCCGCATCGGGATCGGCCCAGTACGAGAGGCCGTCGTTGCCGCTGTCCATCACCTCCAGGGTGTAGCAGCCGGGGGCCAGGTCCAGGGTATCCCGGTAGGTCGTGTTGGCCGCGTGGTCCGTGCGCTCCCGCACCACGTTCCCCTGGATGTCGAGGATCCGCATGGTGTTCTCGCCGGGGCGGTTGTTGGTCTTGTACTGCACGATGAAATGCCCCGTCTGCATCACCGGCGGCTCGAAGTGCGTGGTGTACGCATCGTTGTCCGCGTACTGGTCCACGCCGCCGTTCGGGGCGCTCGCGACCACGAGGAAGCGGTGCGCGTCATCACCGGTCCAGAAGAGGTCGCCGGAGATGGGGAGGGTCACGTCGGTGCGCTCCATGTGCTTCAGCAGGCCCGTCCAGGCATAGGTCTGCGGCGTGCCGCCGCTCACGCCGTAGGTGAAGGTGACGCTGGTGAGGTCCTGGGCGCCCGCATTGCGCAGGGTCACCACCGGGTCCTTGCAGATCGGGTTCTCGCGCGAGCGGTAGCCGCTGTCCGAGGGGCGCTTCACGTCGTCGATCTCCGCGTCCAGGTCATGGGTGGGCGCGCTGAACTCGAAGAGGTCCATGTTCACCACGTAGTTGCCGTTGCCCATGCCCAGGTTGTTCGCCGGTACGGGGGTGATGCGGTAGTCCACTTCGGCCTGGCTGCCGCTGACGAAGGGCGTCAGGTCCACGTCGTGGTCCTTCACCCGGTCGCCCGGGCACCAGCCTTCGCGGCTGCCCAGCCAGGTGCCGCCCTGCGGGTACACGGGGTTCAGGGCGCAGTCGTTCGTCTGCCAGATGTGCCACGATCCGGCCTGCTGGCCATCGACGTACAGGGAATGCGTGTTGTCCTTCCACTCGCAGCAGTGCGGGTAGTTGCCGGTGTTGCTCTCGTGCCCGTGGCCGGTGAGGCGGGCGCGCATCACCCATTGCGCGGCCTCCGGTGAAAGCGGCACGGTCACCGGCGGCAGGGCGGTGTTGTCGGAAAGCGCGGCATAGCTGTAGCTCGCCATGGGCCCCCAGGGACGCTGCACGTTCACCACTTCGCGCGGAGGCGTACCCTCGATCATCAGGAAGCGCAGGTCGATCAGCTCCTGCTGGTTGCCGGCGCTCAGTTCCACGCTGTCGTGCAGCAGGTAGGCGTAGTCCGTGACGTCGTAGGCCCAGGTGAAGCCGTTGGCCCCGAGGCTGAGCCCGATGCCGTACGGCGTGATGTACCGGCCGATCTCGTGGTCGATCACCTCCTCGAAGGGGGCGCCGAAGTAGGACAGGCCGCCGTTCTGTAGGTAGGCGCCCGTCGTCAGTGTGGAATCCACCGCGGCGCCGTCGGGACCGTACGTCACTTCCCGGCCGCCTTCCCAGCCGTAGAGCGTGTCCAACGGCACCACCGTGTTGCCCGATACCTGGAAGGTCTCCAGGGCCACGCCTTCGTGGATCACGGGCTCGCTCACCAAGGCCGAGTCGAGGTGGCTCTCGTAGTCGCCGGCCACCAGCACCAGGTCGGGGCGGACCGTCACCGGGCGGGCATGGCGGAGCTGGGCCGCCGGGGTCATCACGTGCGCGATGCGGCCGAGCTGCCAGGCCCCGGCCCCGTTCGCCGCCACGTTCGTGGGGGTGAAGCTCGTGGCCGCCTCATCGAAGGGAAGCCCATAGAGCAGGGCGGCATACTGCGGGTGCGTGGCATCGATCGCGCGGTCCATCCAGGCCTGGATCGTCGGCTGGTCGAGCTCCGTGGCGAACACGTTCACGTCGTCGATGGCACCGGGGTAGGGGATCCCGCCGTTGGCGGCCGACCCGATGACGAACCGCACGATCCCCGCCATGGGCTTCGTCTTGCCCGTGCCGCTGTGCCAGAGCACGCCGTTGCGGTAGATCTTCATCTGTCCCGTGCCGGTGTTCTTCACGAAGGCCCAGTGGTTCCACTGCCCTTCCTGTTCCGCGGTGGTGGCGGCCTTGTCGATGCGGTCGTAGGCACCGCCACTGTTGCCGGCGTCCCAGTAGATGCGGCCGTCGCTCCAGGGCAGGTGGATGTTGAGCACCCGCTGGCCCTGTGCGTTCACCCCTTCCAGCACCGATGTCTGTTGCGGCAGGGAAGCGTCGCCATAGGCCCGGAAAAGGATCGTCACCTGGTCGTTGAGGGCGGTGAAGGCCGCTGGATCCACCGCCACCTGGCCATCGCGGATGTGCAAGTGGCCTTCACGCCCGGCGCGCACGGCCGTGGCCGCCTGGACCGCGGTGCCCGAAAGCACCGGTGCCGCGCCGGTCGCGCCGTCCACGGCGATGTCCACCAGGATGTCGTGGCCTGCGCCCGCCCATTCGAACGGCTGCAGCAGGGTCAGCGTGTTCACGCCCATGCCCAGCTCCACCGCATGGTCGAACACGGTGGTGAGGCCGGCATCGTCCAGGCCGGTGAGGGCGGTGGCGGTGGTGTTCTTCAGGCGCACCACCAGCCGGCCGATGGAGGCTCCAGGGGCCGTCACCAGCAGGCGGAGGGCATCGATGCGCGTGACCGACGCGGCGTCCAGCTCACCCGCGGAGAGGAGGAACTGCGTGCGGGCCGCCCCGCTGCCCGCGTCGAGGGTAAAGGCGTCCATCGCGTCACCGGCCCCCAGCAGGTGGTCGGTCTCGCCCAGCTCGGCATCCACCACGCGGATGGGGCTGTAGCGCTGGTGCCGATCATGGAGCGGCAGGGCCATCAGGGCCGTGCTGTCGGGTGCGGTGGTGTTGATCCGGTAGAAGGGATGCGTCAGCTCCAGGCTGTCCATCTCCCCGGTGTGCTCGTGGATGAAGTGGTAGGTGAGGTAGTCCCATTCGCCGCAATCGTACTGGTCCTGCGTGGTGGCCGCATCGCACTTCAGGGTGTGGAGCATCAGCACTTTGCGGAAGTGGTGGCCGGCATCGGGGAAGGTCCAGGTGCCGCGGCGGGTGGTGATGCTGTCGAACGTGAGGGTGCTCACGGTGATGGTGTCCTGTGCGATACCGGAAAGGGAGGAAGCGAGTAGGAGGCCGAGGATCAGCGAACGCATCGGGTAGGAATAGGATAGGCGGTGAAAGTAAGGAGCGCCATACCCGGTAACTTCGCGGCCCATGCAGCGGCTGGCTGTTCCCTACCGCACCACCGGGCGGTTCTCCTCCTTGCTTACGGACTACCTCGATGGCGCCCCCGCCTTGCGGGAGTTCCATCCCTGGACGCCCGACCGCGCGGGGCTCGATGCGGCGCTGGCGGCACGCACCTTCGATCCCGCCACGCGGACGCTCCTGGCAGCCGCCTTGGAGCGGCAGTACGAAGGCCTCCCGATCGACCCGAGCGTGCGGGCCAACCTGGAGGCCTTGCGGCGGCCGGGCACCTGCACCGTCACCACGGGCCATCAGCTCTGCCTGTTCACCGGGCCGCTCTATGTCCCGTTCAAGGTCCTCAACGTGGTGCGTCTCGCGCGCGAGCTGTCCACGCTGGAACGCCCGGTGGTGCCCGTGTTCTGGATGGCCACCGAGGACCACGACCGGCCGGAGATCGACCACGCCTGGGTCTGCGGCCGCAAGATCACCTGGCCGGGAGCGGCCGGCGGTCCCGTGGGGCGGATGCCCCTGACGGGCATCGACGACGTGCTCCGCGAAGTGGATGCGCTGCTCGGCCTGGGTTCCCGGGCCGATGAGGCGCGCGCACTGCTCCATCGCTGCTACCGGCCGGAGCATACGCTCGCCCAGGCCACCCGCCTGTTCGTGGAGGCGCTCTTCGGGCGCTTCGGCGTGGTGGTGATCGACGGTGACGATCCCGCCCTGAAGCGCGTGTTCGCCCCGCTGATGCGTGAGGAGCTATTGAACCAGGTGGCCCTCCGCACCGTGGGCTATGCCAATGCGAAGCTGGAAGCGCACTACGACACGCAGGCCCACGCGCGTGACATCAACCTCTTCCACCTGCGCCCGGGGCACCGCAGCCGCATCGTCCTGCACGAGGACCGGTACCAGGTGATGGACGGCGGCCCGTCGTTCACCCTGGACGGGCTGCTCGCCGAGCTGGAGGCGCACCCCGAGCGGTTCTCGCCCAACGTGCTGATGCGGCCGCTCTACCAGGAGACCATCCTGCCGAACATCGCCTACGTGGGCGGGGGGGGCGAGCTGGCCTATTGGTTCCAATTGCGCTGGCTCTTCCAGGCGTTCCAGGTGCCCATGCCGGTGCTCATGCTGCGCACTTCCGCTGCCTTCATGGACCCGAAGGACCGTCGCCGCACGGAGGAACTGGGCCTGGCGCCGGCCGACCTTTTCCGGCCATTGGCCGACCTGGAGGCCCAGGTGGCCGCATCGCACGCGTCGTTCCGTACATCGCTGCAGGCGGAGCGGGAAGAGGTGGCCCGCCTCTATGAAGGGCTGGCGGCCCGTGCCAGGGCGGCGGACCCCACGCTGGAAGGCGCTGCGCGCGCCGATGCCCGGCGGGCCTTGAACGGCCTGGAGGCCCTGGAGCGCAAGTTCACCCGCGCGGCGAAGCGCGAGCAGGAGGACCTGTTGCAGCGGCTGCGCTCGGTGCATGCGCACCTGTTCCCCGGTGGCACCCTGCAGGAGCGGCGCGACAATTTCCTGCCGTTCTACGTGAGCGAAGGCCCGGCCTTCTTCGACCGCCTGCTCGCGGAGCTGGACCCGCTGGACGCGCGCTTCAGCATCCTGCCCGGGGCGATCGGTCCCTGCCCTTAGTGGATCGGCAGCACGAAACGCGTGCTTTGCTGGCGTACCCCGTCCGTGATGCGCACGATATAGGCGCCCGGCGTCAGGCCGTCCACCGGGAGCGGGGAGAGGCCCGAGTTGGTGATGCGCTCCCGGCGCAGGAGGCGGCCGGTGGGGTCGATCACGTCCAGCGTGCTGCCGGTGGCGAAGCCGTGCATCGCGTACGGGCCATCGCCCGCATAGAGCACGATGAGCGGGGCGCCCGCATCGTTGCCGAAGTACACCGGCACGGCGTCGCTCACGGTGGAGGCGCCGTCCACGTCGGTCTGGCGCAGGCGGTAATAGCTGAGCCCCGGTAGCGGTGCTTCATCCAGGCCCTCGTACTGGAGCATGCCCTGGCTGGTGCCCGCGCCGTCCTGGTGCAGCACCGGGACGAAGGTCGTGCCGTCGGCGCTGCGCTCCACGGTGAAGAAGGCGTTGTCGGTCTCCGAGGCGGTGGTCCACCGCAGGCGCACGCGGGTCCCCTCCGGCGTGGCGGTGAAGCCGAGCAGCTGGATGGGCAGCGGATTGTTCACCGTGATGGAGGCGAGCGTCCACGGGCTGAAGGCCGTCTGCAGCGCCGATGTGATCAGCGTGCCGGAGATGAAGTTGCCGCTGTAGTCGCCTTCGCCGCGGTCCAGCCAGAGGCTGCCGTCCCAGCGCGCGATGCGCAGTTCGGACAGGGTGGCGTTCGAGGTCACCCCGCAGCTGGCCGGCGTATCCCACGAAAGCGTCACGTAGGCGTTCGCGCTGCCCGCGGAGCGGGAGATCGTCCAGTATTCGCAGTCGCTGATGTGGTGGAGCGTGGGCTCCTTGGCGTTGCCGAAGGTGGTCTGCGGGCTGGCCGCGAAGTATTCCGACGTGAAGGCGTCCGTGGCCGTGCCTGCGATCATCGTGAGCCGGGACGGGCGGAACTTGAGGCCCTTCCCGATGGGGAAGGTGAAGTCGGTGGTGCCGTACTTCTGCACGGCCCCGTGCACGAAGCTATTGTCGCTGGTATTGGTGGCCGTGGCCGTTGCGTCCATCACCAGCAGGCTGCTGTTCTCGAAGATGCGGCCGCTCAGCAGGTCCAGGTTGGCCCGGATGCGGATGCCGTTGTTCAGCGTGAGGTCGTTCGCCGGCTTGTTCACGCGCAGCACGTGGAAGTACTCCTCGAAGCCCGAGGTGGTGATGCTCTGCGTGCCGGATCCGCCGAAGACCACCGTGGAGTTGTTGTCCTCGAAACGCGCCTCGCTGTTCAGGTTGGTGAAATCGCCGTTCACGCGCAACGTGCCGTTGGTGAGGGCGAGCCGGCCGCCGTCCTCGATGCGGAGGTGACCGTTCACCGTCACCACGTTCAGCGCGGCGGTGTTGCTGAAGAACGCCTCCGCCGAGCCGGGGGTGGAGCCGGCAAGAGTGAGGTTGCCGGTGACGAAGGTGCTGCTGTTCTGCACGGAGAGGCCGCATGGACTTCCGGCATTGAGGCGCTGCACCAGCGTGGTGCCGCCTACGGTGAGGATCTTGCCGTTGTCCACGGTGAGGTTCCGGGCCGTGCCGTTGGAGCGGATCGTCAAGGAGCTGCACACCGCGGTGGTGGCGCTGCTGACCGGTGAGGTGCCGACGACGCAATCGGATACCGAGGTCTGGTTGATCAGCGCATTGGTGGCCGCGGTGGGTACCTGGAAATCGTCCCAGTTGCAGATGTTGAACCAGTCCGTGCCCTTGGCACCGGTCCAGAGGCCATTGGTCGGCGTGGAGGTCGTGATGGGCAGGGTCGGGGCCAGCAGCCAGTTCTGCCCGGCGCTGCCGTATGTGGCACAGCTGGCATACGATTGCCAGTTCGTCGGATCGCTGACGCGCAATAGCCATCCTCCCTGGGTCGTCGTGGTGATGGGGCCGATGTACTTGTCCCAGGCCGTGGCGGTGTTCACGCGCAGCGCCAGGCAGCCGACGCCTGGCGGCGGATTGGATTGCCGGGGGCCGGGAGGGGAGGCGCAGGCCGCCGTCCAGGGGGCGGCGCTGTTCGTGCTGATGGCCGCCAGATAACGCCCGCCGGTGTAGGTGGCATTGTGCAATGGCGTGGGCGTGGTGGTGCCTGGCGACCACGTGCCTCCCTGCATGAAAATGAGCTGATCGCCATTATTGTTCAATTCGATCGAGAAGCCGCCCGGGTGAAGGATCGTGCAGGTCCAATTCGCGTCCGGGGCCGTTGCGGTCACGGTCGTCGTGTTGTTCATTGAGAAGGTGATCACCTGCCCTGCGGGGATCAACCCGCCGGTCCGGGTCATGCGCACCGTGCCCTCCGAGTTGCCGAACGTGCCTGCGGCCTGTGCCGGGCTACAGGTGG
This sequence comes from Bacteroidota bacterium, assembly GCA_018267055.1. Lineage (GTDB taxonomy): Bacteria > Bacteroidota > Bacteroidia > Flavobacteriales_F > PHOS-HE28 > PHOS-HE28. Next base: position 17,339 of record JAFDZF010000136.1, on the reverse strand, counting down.
TCCCTCGCTCATAGCCATTGTCCGTCAGGTCGATCGTGGTGCCGGTGGTGATGTCCTTGAAACAGAAGAAGCTCACCTGGTCGTCGTTCACGCCCGGACAGGCGCTTACTCCCACGATGGCGATGTCCCCCGTGGTCAGGATCGTCTGGCCCCAGGCGGCCTGCCCCCAGGCCGCCCCGAGGAGGATGGCACTGAGCGCCATGCGGCGCACAAGGTGGAACGGGCGGGTAGGCATCCGGGAGGTGCGAGCTACAAAGATCGTCCGATCTACGCGGAAAGGATATACCGGGTTGACGTTCGGGTCATGCGAATGGTGTACCGGCTTTTTGCTTGGATGGACGTCCGGCCGGCCCGAAGGTGGCCCCGGTCCGCCTTGGGACGCTGCCGCCGGCGCCCGGTCACTGCCCTCAACCCCCGGTCCGTCAGGCGGTCGCGATGACCACGGGCCAAGCGGATACATTTGCCACCCACCGAAGCCTCCGCCCCTTGCCCGATCAGATCCTCATCCTTGACCACGGTTCCCAGTACACCCAACTGATCGCCCGCCGCGTGCGGGAATTGAACGTCTACTGCGAGATCCACCCCTTCAGCAAGGCCGCGGAGCTCGCGGCCGACCCCGCCATCAAGGGGATCATCCTCAGCGGCAGCCCCTTCTCCGTGTACGATCCCGGAGCGCCGGACACCGACATCTCCGGCTTCCAGGGCCGGGTGCCCGTGCTGGCCGTCTGCTACGGCGCCCAGCTGCTGGCCAAGCGGGCCGGTGGGGAAGTGGTGAAGAGCACCGTGCGGGAGTACGGCCGGGCCTACCTGGACAACATCCACATCCCCGGCCCCCTGTTCGCGGGCATCCACCCCGGCACCCAGGTCTGGATGAGCCATGGCGACAGCATCACCGCCCCCGCCGGCGCCATGCAGGTGGTGGCCAGCACGCATGCAGTGCCGGTGGCCGCCTACCAGCTCGAGGGGGAGCCCACCTACGCGGTGCAGTTCCACCCCGAGGTGTACCACACCACGGATGGCCTGCACCTGCTGAAGAACTTCGTGCTGGGCATCTGCGGCTGCGCGGCGGACTGGACCCCGGCCTCCTTCGTGGAGAGCACCGTGGAAGGCCTGCGCAAGCAGCTCGGGCAGGACCACGTGGTGCTGGCCCTCAGCGGCGGCGTGGACAGCTCGGTGGCGGCCATCCTGCTCCAACGGGCCATCGGCGACCGCCTCCACTGCATCTTCGTGGACAACGGGCTGCTGCGGAAGGACGAGTTCGCCCAGGTGCTGGAGAGCTACCGGCACATGGGCCTCAACATCGCCGGCATCGACGCCCGCGACCGCTTCTATGCGGCGCTGAAGGGCCTGGAGGACCCCGAAGCCAAGCGCAAGGCCATCGGCCGCACCTTCATCGAGGTGTTCGACGTGGAGGCGCACCGCATCTCGAACGTGAAATGGCTGGGCCAGGGCACCATCTATCCGGACGTCATCGAAAGCGTGAGCGTCAACGGGCCCAGCGTCACCATCAAGAGCCACCACAACGTGGGCGGCCTGCCCGAGCGGATGAAGCTGCGGGTGGTGGAGCCGCTGCGGCTGCTGTTCAAGGACGAGGTGCGGCGCGTGGGCAAGGAGCTGGGCCTGGACCCCGCCCTGCTCGGCCGCCATCCGTTCCCGGGCCCCGGGCTGGGCATCCGCATCCTCGGTGAGGTGACCCCCGAGAAGGTGGCCCTGCTCCAGGAGGTGGACGCCATCTGGATCGGGGAGCTGCGCGCCGCCGGCCTGTACGACCAGGTGTGGCAGGCCGGGGCCATCCTGCTGCCCGTGCGCAGCGTGGGGGTGATGGGCGATGAGCGCACCTATGAGAACGCCGTCGCCCTGCGGGCCGTCACCAGCACCGACGGCATGACCGCGGACTGGTGCCACCTGCCTTACGAGGTCCTGGCACGGATCTCGAACGCTATCATCAACCGGGTGAAGGGCGTCAACCGCGTGGTGTACGACATCAGCAGCAAACCGCCCGCCACCATCGAATGGGAATGAAGCGCCTGCTCGTGATCGCCGGCTTGGCCCTGCTGGCCGCCGCTTCCGTCCGCGCCCAGGAGGTGCGCACGGTGGAGGGCCGGAAGTACTTCGCCCACACCGTGGCGCAGGGGCAGACCCTCTTCGCCATCAGCAAGCACTACGCGGTGCCCATCGACGCCATCACCAAGGCCAACCCGGGTGCCGAACAGGGGCTGAGCATCGGCCAGGTGCTGCTGATCCCGCAGAGCGCACAGGTGAAGAAGGAGCTCAAGACCGCGCCCGCCCTGCGCAACGGGGAGCTGGTGCACACCGCGGCGAAGAAAGAGACGCTCTTCGGCATCGCGAAGCGGTACGGGGTGGACCAGCAGGACCTGCTGCTGCGCAACCCCGACCTCGGCGCCGGCCTCAAGGAAGGCATGGCCATCGTGATCCCCGTGGCCAAGAGCACGGCCGTGCCGCCGAGCGCCGTGCAGCCCGCGGCCGACGACCGCACGCGCTCGCACCTGGTGATGCCGGGGGAAACGCTCTATGCGCTCGGCAAGCAGTACGGCGTGACGCCCGAGGCGATCCAGGCGGCCAACGGCGGCCTGCCCGAAGGCTTGAAGGTGGGCATGTACGTGCGCATCCCGGAGGCCGTGGCCGCAACGCCCGTGGAGGAACCGGCACCGGTGGCGGCCCCTGCGGGCGCAGGCTACAAGGTGGCCCTGCTGCTGCCCTTCAGCGCCACGGTGAAGGACACCAGCGCGCACGCCGACAACGGCCGTTACGCGTCGGTGACCGATGCCGCGGTGCAGTTCTACGCGGGCGCCCTGGTGGCCATGGATTCACTGAAGAAGCTCGGGCTCCGGGCCGACGTGCAGGTGTTCGATACCGGCGACAACGCCGCGAAGTGGGACCCCGTGCTGAAGAACGACGCCTTGCGGGGGCTGGACCTCTACATCGGCCCGTTCCACCGGGGCGCCATCGAGGACCTGGTGCGGGTGGCCAACGGCGCGCACATCGTCTGCCCCGTGCCGCAGAGCAACAAGGTGCTGCTGGGCAATCCCACCGTGAGCAAGGTGCTGAGCGGCCGCCCCGACCAGCTGCAGCAGCTGGCCCGCTACGTGGCCTACCACCACGGGCGCGACAACATCATCCTCTGCCGCCCGGAGATCGCCAGCGAGCGCGAGCTACAGGACCAGGTCTTCCGCCAGCTGCAGGAGGCCCTCGGGGGCCAGGCCGGCCGCGTGCGCGACACCGTGCTGGTGGCCCGGCCCGGCAAGCGCGACGTGTCCGACGTGATCGCGCGGCTCAGCACCACCCGGCCGAACATCGTGGTGGTGCCCAGCGAGGACGTGGAGTTCGTGACCACCCTGGTGACCAAGCTGGCCGCTTCCGCCGCGAAGCAGCGCATCACCGTCTTCGGCCTCAACAGCTGGATGACGATGAGCAACCTGGAGGTGTCGGACCTGGTGAAGCTGAACACGCACGTGCCGGCCAGCAGCTTCGTGGACTATGACGACCCGGCCGTGAACACCTTCATCGCCACCTATCGCGACCGCTTCCAGAACGAACCGGGCGACTATGCCTTCCTCGGCTACGACGTCACGTTCTACTACCTCTCGGCCCTGATGCAGTTCGGTGCCGGGTTCCCCGCGCATTTCGCCGATGTGCACGCGCGCCCGCTGCACATGGCCTTCCGCTTCTTCAAGGCCGGTCCCGAGAACGGCTACCGCAACGAGAACGCGGTGATGCTGGAATACGAGGGCATGGGCATCCATCCCGCACGCTGACCATGGAGCGCGAGGCCATCGCTGCGCGGTACCGTGCCCTGCAGGACACCATCTGCATGCGGCTGGAAGCCCTCGATGGGATGGCCCGGTTCCAGGAGGACCCTTGGGAGCGTCCCGAAGGCGGTGGGGGACGTACCCGCACCATCACCGAAGGTGCGCTCATCGAGAAGGGCGGGGTGAACTTCAGCGAGGTGCATGGCCCGCTCGCCCCTGCGGCGGCCAAGGCGCTCGGCATCGCCGGTGAGGCCTTCTACGCCACGGGCGTCAGCATCGTGCTGCATGCGCACAGCCCCTGGGTGCCCACCATCCACATGAACGTGCGCTATTTCGAGGTGCCCGGCGGCCCCTCGTGGTTCGGGGGCGGCATCGACCTCACGCCGGTGTACGTGGACATCGACATGGCCCGGCGCTTCCACCGGGGGCTGAAGGCCGTGTGCGACCGCCACGACCCGCAGTGCTATGCGCCCTATGCCCGCTGGGCCGACGATTACTTCTTCCTGCCGCACCGCCAGGAGACGCGCGGCATCGGTGGCATCTTCTTCGACCGCATCTCGCCGTCGGCCGAACATCCGGCGGAGGACCTGTTCGCCTTCACGGTGGCCCTGGGCGAGGCCTTCCCGGCGCTCTACGAAGAGGCGGCATCGCCCGGCCGCGCCCAGCCCTTCGGCCAGCGGGAGCGCGATTGGCAGCTGCTGCGCCGCGGGCGCTACGTCGAGTTCAACCTGGCCTACGACCGCGGCACGCGCTTCGGCCTGGAGACCGGCGGCCGCACCGAAAGCATCCTCATGAGCCTGCCGGCGGACGCTCGCTGGCGCTACGACCATCGGCCGGAGCCGGGTTCATGGGAGGCGGAGACCCTGGCCTGGTTGCGCAAGGGGGTGGATTGGATCGCCCAGTAGGCCTCCAGTTTAGCCTTCAACGCGCGGCCACAGGAAGATCAACGCAGCCACTTCCGCTCCAGCACGAAGGTGCCGAAGGGCAGCAGCGCGGCGAACGTGACGCCGTAGATCCGCTCGGTGGCCCATTTCAGCCTGGTGAAGAGGGGCACCGCCGCCACGATGTAGGCGATGAAGAGGATGCCGTGCGCCCAGCCGGTGTACTTCACCGGGAGCGGCATGCCGGCCTGGTACTTCAGCGGCATCGCGATGAACAGCAGCACCAGGAAGCTGATGCCTTCCGCGATGGCGATGGCGCGGAACCGGCGGATGATGGGGGAGGGGTGGGGCATGGCGGTGCGAAGATGCCTCGAAGCGCCGCTGCCCGCGTCATGGGTCGGCAACGTTGCTGGGGGACATTCACTAACTCGCCCCCCGGATGCATCATCTGCTGCACATCGTCCTGGAGGTGCTCGCCTTCATCGTGGGCTACCGGTACTATGCCTACCTGCGCGGCCGGCAAGGCGATCCCATCGATGAGGTGGGCCGTACCTGGATCATCATCGGTGCGGCGGCCGGTGCGCTGATGGGCTCGCGCCTCCTCGGTGCGCTGGAGGAGCCCTCCCGGCTGGCCTGGGACCTGAGGGCGGTCTTCCTGGCCTTGAACAACCGCACCATCGTGGGCGGACTGCTCGGTGGGCTCGCGGGCGTGGAGCTGACCAAGGCCCTGATCGGCGTACGGACGAGCAGTGGCGACCTGTTCACTTTCCCGCTCCTCCTCGGCATGATGATCGGGCGCGTGGGGTGCCTGTTCGCCGGGCTGGAGGACAATACTTACGGAACGCCCACGGAAGCGCCGTGGGGCATCGACCTGGGCGATGGGGTCCGCCGCCACCCGACGAACCTCTATGAGATCCTTGTCCTCGGGCTCATCTGGTCCCTCCTGGTGGGGATCGAGCGCCGATGGTCCCTCAAGCCGGGTGCGCGTTTCCAGGTCTTCATGGTGCTGTACCTCGCCTTCCGGCTGGCCGTTGAACGCATCAAGCCGGCGCCCGCCGTGCTGGGAGGGCTTTCCTCCATCCAGTGGGCGGCCCTGCTCGGCCTGCTCTATTATTACAGGGTGTGGACGCGGCCGAGGTCCCTGCTGGCCCGACCCGCGCCGCTCGCATCCTCCACGGACACCGGACCCGCCCATGGCTGAACGCCCGTACATCTATTACGACTTCACGCAGAGCCTGTGCAGTACCTGCCTGCGCCGGGTGGACGCCAAGATCGTGTTCCAGGAGGGGAAGGTGTACATGCTGAAGCACTGCCCCGAACATGGCCGCCAGACCGTGCTCATCGCCACGGACATCGAGTACTACAAGCGCTGCCGGCACTACCTGAAGCCCGGCGAGGTGCCGCTGAAGTTCAACACGCGGACCCACTATGGTTGCCCTTACGACTGCGGGCTTTGCCCCGACCATGAGCAGCACAGCTGCCTCACGCTGATCGAGGTGACCGACCGGTGCAACCTCACCTGCCCGATCTGCTATGCGAGCAGTAGCCCCAAGCACGGCCGCCACCGCACGTTGGAGGAGATCGAGCACCTGTTCGATGTGATCGTGGCCAATGAAGGCCGGCCGGACGTGGTCCAGCTGAGCGGCGGCGAACCCACGGTGCACCCGGAGTTCTTCGCGATCCTCGACATGGCGAAGCGCAAGCCCGTGCGCCACCTGATGGTGAACACCAACGGCATCCGCATCGCCAAGGACCGGGCCTTCGTGGAGCGGCTGGCCGGGTACATGCCGGACTTCGAGATCTACCTCCAGTTCGATTCGTTCAAGCCGGAGGTGCTGCGGAAGCTGCGCGGCGAGGACCTGTCCGACATACGGCGGAAGGCCATCGACCACCTCAACGAGTTCAACCTGAGCACCACCCTCGTGGTCACCCTGGAGCAGGGGGTGAACGATGACGAGATCGGCGCCATCATCGATCATGCGCTGCAACAGCGCTGCGTACGCGGCGTCACCTTCCAACCCGTGCAGGTGGCGGGACGCACGGACGACCTCGATCCGGCGAAGGGCCGCATCACCCTCACGGAAGTGCGCCAGCGCATCATCGAGCAGAGCGGCCTGTTCACCCCGGAGGACATCGTGCCGGTGCCTTGCAACCCCGACGCATTGGCCATGGGGTATGCGCTCAAGCTGAACGGCGAGGTCTTCCCGCTCACCCGGATGATCGACCCCGACGACCTGCTGAACAACAGCCGCAACACCATCGTCTACGAGCAGGATGAGCGCTTGAAGGCCCACATGGTCCGGCTGTTCAGCACGGGCACCCCGAGCGACAAGGCCGCGGAGACCCTGCACAGCATCATGTGCTGCCTGCCGGACATCGATGCCCCGGAACTGAAGTACGACAACCTGTTCCGCATCATCATCATGCGGTTCATCGATGCCTACGACTTCGACGTGCGGGCCATCAAGCGCAGCTGTGTGCACATCGTGGACGCAGCCACCGACAAGATCATCCCCTTCGAAACGATGAACCTGTTCTATCGAGACGCCGAGCAGCGCGAGCGGCTGGAGCGCCTTCGCAGCAGGACGACCGCATGAAGCATCCCGGCATCCTCCTCTCCAACCTGCTGATCATGCTCGGGTACTCCGTGCTGTTCCTCCTCCTGGGCCGCTGGGTCGGCGGGGACCTGATCGGGGTGCAATGGGGCGTCCTGCTGGTCCACATCCTGGTCCTGTTCGTCCTGGGCCTCGCGGGCCTGTTCCGGCGAACGGCCGTGAACAATGGACGCACCTTGCTGCTGGCGTCGCTCCTCGTGGCGATCATCGGTCACGGGCTCTGCTTCTTCAACGGCCTGATGCACCTCGACCTGCACTGATGGACACCCGGGTCCTGCGCAACCACCTGCTCGTGCTGCTGGCCTATGCGGTGGTCACGTTCCTGATCTTCCACGCGGACGATGCGGAGGGCGCGGCCATGGGCATCCTGCTGGTGATGATGGTCCTGGTAGGGGCCCACACGCTCGGTCTGCTGCTGGCCGCGCTGGTCCATTTCATCGCCAAGCGGCCGCGGCCCGGAAGGAGCCACTTGCTGGCGGCCTTGCTGGTGCTGGTGGTCGGGTTCGGCCTGTGCTGGGGAGGAGCGGGGCTCGCCGGTGCATAGAGGCCAGGCCACGCCCTGTCCCTGCCGACCGACGGCCCACCGCTATGTTTGCCGCATGCGGCGTAGCCTGGGCTGGATCGTGGCGTTGGGCGCGATGAGCGTCGCCTGCGCGCTGCTGGGGCTGGCCATCGGCCCGGTGCCCATCCCGTTCGCGGAGGTGTGGCGCGCGCTCATCGGCACGTCCACGGACGCGGACGTCACCACCATCGTGCGGCAGGTGCGGCTGCCGGAGGTGCTCACCGCCGGTGTCGCCGGGGCCGGGTTGGCCGCGAGCGGGCTGGTGATGCAGACGATCTTCCGGAACCCGCTGGCGGGGCCGTCGGTGCTGGGCATCAGCAGCGGCGCCAGCCTGGGTGTGGCCCTCGTGCTGCTGCTGCCCCCGACGCTCTTCGTGGCGCCGATCCCCCGGGAGGCCTTGTCCATCGTGGCCGCCCTTGCGGGCGCCCTGGGGGTGCTGGTGCTCATCGTGCTGGCCGACCGCCGCGTGGGCGACGGCATCACCCTGCTCATCATCGGGCTGATGGTGGGCTATCTCTGCTCGGCGGTGATCAGCGTGCTGCAGACCGCGAGCCTCGCCCAGTCGCTCAAGGGCTATGTGCTCTGGGGCATGGGCAGCTTCGCCGGCATGGACCTGCCGCGCCTGCCCTGGCTGGTGGTGCCCGTGATCGCGGGCCTGGTGGTGGCCCATGTGCTCATCAAGCCGCTGGACGCGCTGCTGCTGGGCGAGACCTATGCGCAGAGCCTGGGCGTGCACGTGCTGCGCACGCGGCGCCTCGCCATCTGGACCACGGGCGTGCTGGCGGGCACCATCACGGCCTTCTGCGGTCCGGTCTCCTTCCTCGGCCTGGCCACGCCGCACATCGCCCGCGCGCTGGTCCGCACCAATGCGCACGGCGTGCTGATGCCGGTGTCCATGCTGCTGGGCGCGGTGCTGGCCATCGGTTGCGACCTGGTGGTGCGCGCACCGGGATACGCCGCGGCCCTTCCCCTGAACGCGGTGACCTCGCTGCTGGGCGCCCCGGTGGTGCTGTGGGTGCTGCTGAGCGGCCGTCGCTGGGCGCGTTCATCCACCGCATGAGCGCGATGCTGCATACCGAGGACCTGACCATCGGCCACGGCCACCAGGCGGTGTGCGCGGGCATCGATCTGCAGGTGCGGACAGGCGAGCTGGTGGCCCTGCTCGGCGTGAACGGGATCGGCAAGAGCACCTTGCTGCGCACCCTGGCCGGGCTGCATGCACCGCTGGCGGGCCGTGTGACGGTGCAGGGAGCCGACCTCGCCACGCGTTCCGCCCGGGACCGGGCACGCTTGGTGAGCATCGTGCTCACCGGCCGCCCCGATACCGGGTTGCTCACCGTGGACGCCCTGGTGGCCCTGGGCCGCCAGCCATGGACGGGGCCCTGGGGCCGGCTGTCCGCCGCCGACCGCGCCGTGGTGGACGCTGTGATGGAACGGACCGGTACCACGGCCCTGCGCACGCGGGCCCTCCGCGACCTGAGCGACGGCGAATGCCAGCAGGTGATGGTGGCCCGCGCCCTGGTGCAGGCCACGCCCGTGGTGCTGCTCGACGAGCCCACCGCGCACCTGGACCTGCCGAACCGCGTGCGGATCGTGCGCCTGCTGCGCACCGTGGTGCGGGAGGACGCGAAGGCGGTGCTCTTCAGCACGCACGACGTGCAACTGGCGCTGGACCTCTGCGACCGCATCGTGCTGATGCGCCGCCTGGAACGGCCCTGGTCCGGTACGCCGGACGAGGCCATCGCAAGCGGGGCCCTGGAACAGGCCTTCGCCGGGAGCGGCATCCGTTTCGACCGGGCCAGCGGCACGCACCGCTTCCTGCCCTAGCCGATCGATGCCGATCGGTCAATGAAGGAATGGGCCGATCAGCCCCAAAGCCGATCGGACTATCCGATAACAAGCACGCGATCGGTCGATCGACCGATCGAACGGATCACTTCCGCAGCGCGTCGCGGATCTCCATCAGGAGCTTCTCCTCATTGCTGGGGCCGGCCGGGGCGGGAGCGGGTTCCTTCTTCTTGGTCGCATTGATCCCCTTGATCACCAAGAAGAGGGCGAACGCGACAATGAGGAAGGAGATGCACTGCGAGAGGAAGTTGCCATACTTGATGGCCGTACCGGGGATCGTCAATTGCGCCAGATCGCTCAGGTTGGCGGCTTTCAGTGCGGGTGTCAGGATCGCCGGGGTGATGATGTCGTCCACGAGCGATTTCACGATGCCATTGAATGCCGCGCCAATGACCACGGCGACCGCCAGATCGATGACGTTGCCTTTCAACGCGAATTCCTTGAACTCCTTCAGCATGCCCATGGTCCTGATGGTTTTGGTGTTGGTTTTGGACGGTCGATCGACGCCGGGTCACAGGCCGCGGCGGGTGTAGACGAAGGTCTCCGCACGTTCCCGGCCGCTCTCCACGCCGGTGGCGCGCACGGTCAGGCGGCCCATCGCATCGCGCACGTACAGGATGCACTGGGGGAAATCGTGGCCGGGGTTCTCGAACATGAGCGAGTCCGGCCCGCCGGGGAGGGCGGCGAAGGGCACCCAGTCGCTGGCGTTCCGGGTGTCGATGCGCGCGGAATAGACCACCTGCCCCTGCGTGCGGGCCAGCTTCAGGTCCTCCACGAACACGGTGTCCTTGCCGGCGAGCACGTAGCCGTTGCCGTTCATGGTGCTGTCGTCGATGGCCCGCCAATGCTCATAGGCGCGGAAGCGCGGGTCGGACGTGGAGTCCACCCAGTCGCCCAGGAGGGCGGTGTACTTGGTCCAGGGCTCCACGGCGGCGGCCGGTGCGGGAGCGGGCCGGGGCGCCGGGGCGGGATCGGTGGGCGCCGGAGAGCCGCAGGCGGCGCCCGCCAGCAGGAGGAGCAGGGGTCGGAACGGCCTCATGGCGTGTTGAATGTAGCACCTTGCAGCGCCACGATCGCTGCGCGCACCTCCTCCGGCACGCGCACCTTTTCGGCCCGGCGGTAATCGTACATCACCTGCACGCTGCTGCCGGTGGCCACCACGGCCTCCTGTTCGTCGGTGATGCGGTAGTCCAGCACGAAGCTGGTGTTGCCGATGCGCGATGCCCCCGTGGCCACGTGCAGGCGCTGGGGCCAGACCACCGGCTTCTTGAAATCGCAGGCCGTGCTGGCGAGGATGACGCCGATGCCATGCCCGGCGTGGGAGCGGAGCACGCCGATGCGTTCGAGGAAATGCATGCGCACGCTCTCGAAGTAGCGGAAGTACACCACGTTGTTCACGTGGCCGAAGAGGTCCTGCTCACCCCAGGCGACGGGGATGTCGATGGCGACGGGGAACGCCTGCGGGTCGCTCACGGCCGGCCTACTTCAGCTCCTGCATCAGTTGCCTGTGCTGGGCGCGGAGGCGGTCGACGTCCTGCCGGGCCCGCTCGATCTTCTTCTCCATGTCGCGCTTCATGGCCTCGCCGCTGGCGCTCTTGAAGTTGAACATGCCCATGTTGCGCTCCATCTGGCGCATCTCGTTCTCCAGCTCCTCGATCTTGCGCTTGATGAAGCGGCCTTCCTTCTCCAGCTGGAAGCGGCCGTCGGGGCTGGCCTTGATGTCCTCCACGCGGCCCTGGAACACCATGCGGCGGCGCTCCTCCTCGTTCATCTTCAGCTGTCCGTACTGCTTGTCCAGCGCGGCGCGGTAGCGCTCGCTGAAGGCGTCGTACTGCTTGGGCGACACGCGGCCGCTGTTCATCCAGCGCTGGGTGAAGGAGCGGAGGGTCTCCATGTCGGCGTTGCGGTCGCCGGTGAGGGCGAAGGCCTCGATCTCGGCGATGAGGGTCTCCTTGGCCTTGGCGTTCTCGGCCTGTTCGGCGTCGAGCTTCTCGAAGGTGGCGTGGCGCGCCTGGAAGAACGCGTCGCAGGCCTCGCGGAACTTGTTCCACAGGCGGTGCTCATCGCGCGGGCCCGCGCTGCCGGCCTCCTTCCACTGGGCTTGCAGCTGCTTCAGCTTGTCGGCCGTGTTGCGCCATTCGGTGCTGTCCTTCAGGGCCACGGCTTGCGCCAGCAGGGCTTCCTTCTTCTCGCGCACGGCCTTGAACTGGTCCTTCAGCACGGTGAAGAAGGCGTTCTTCCGGTCGAAGAAGGCGTTGCAGGCGTTGCGGAACTCCTTCCAGATGCGTTCGTTGTCCTTCTTGGTGGCGAAGCCGATGCTCTTCCACGCGGTCTGCAGCTCGAGCACCTGGTCGGTGAGGGTCTTCCACTCCTTGGCACCGATGTTCTCGGCCTGGGCCACGATGGCGTTCACCTTGTCCACCAGGGCCTGCTTGGAGGCGAGGTTGGTCTCGTGCTCCGCGCGGCGCGCCTTGTAGTACTCGTTGATGCGGTCGTACACCACGCGCGTGGCGTTCCAGAAGCCGTCGCGCACGATCTCCCAGTCCTCCTTCACCACGGGACCGATCTGGTGCCATTTCTCCTGGTACTCCTTCACCAGGGCCTCGGCCTCGCGCACGCTCTCCACCTTCTGCACGGCCTCCATGTCGGCGATGAGCGCCTGCTTGAGGGCGGTGTTCTTCTTCAGGTCATGGTCGCGCAGCTCCTTGTAGATGCGGATGTGGTAGAAGAACTCGTCGCGCAGGTGGCTGTAGTCGCGCTGCAGGTCGCGGTAGGCCTGCTGGGGCACGGGCCCGATGGTGCGCCACTTCTCGCCCAGCTCGGTGAAGCGCTGGAAGGCGTTGCCGATGTTCTCCTCGTTGGCGATGAGGGCCTTCAGCTCCTCCATGATCGCCTGCTTGGCGGCCAGGTTGTCGGCCTCCTCCTTCTGCCGCTTGCGGCGGATGTCGTTCACCTTCGTGTTGAAGGCGTCGAGCAGCTGCTTGAACTTCTTGTCGTCCTCGTCGAGCAGGGGAGCGGACTCGATGGGCTGGACGGCCACCTCGGCGGCGGGTTCCGCGGCAGCGGCCTCGCCCTCGGCGCTTTCGGGTGCGCGCTGGTCGGCGGCCGCCTGCTGGGTGGCCGCCACGATCGCCTCATACGCCTCCTTCAGGCCCTCCACGGTCTCCGACGCCTGTTCCACATCGCCCTGCTGGAGGAGCCCTTCCATGCGTGCGATCAACTCGCTCTTCGTTGCCATTCGGACCAATGGCGGCCGTTCTGGTGGGGCCGCGCGATCAAATATAGCGGCAGCGGGCGTTTGCGGGGCCCTCGTGCGCCCGGCCGTGATGCGTGCCCAAGCATGCGTGCCCGCATGGGCCTCCCGGACGGATGTCGCGCGGGTTCAGACCGCGAGCCCGAGCACGCACACGTCGTCCACCTGATCGTTCGCACCCTTCCAGTCGAGGAAGGCGCGTTCCAGCACATCGGCCTGCAGGGCCATGGGCATGTGCTGGTGGGCGAGGAGGAGCTCGTTGAACCGCTTGGTCATGAATTTGCGGCGGCCGGGCCCGCCGAACTGGTCCACGTAGCCGTCGCTGAAGAGGTAGATGCGGTCGCCGCCGTGGTAGGCGATGCGGTGCACGGAGAACTTGCGGTGCGGGTCGTGCTGTGAGCCGCCGATGGGGCGGCGGTCGCCGTTGATCACGGTGAGCTGGCCCTCGTGCATCCAGTAGAGCGGGCGGAACGCACCGGCGAAGAGGATCTCGCGCTCGTTGCGGTCGATGCGGCACAGCGCCACGTCCATGCCGTCGCCCGCGCCCTTGCGCTGGCCGTTCTGGTTCAGTGCCTGCACCATGCGCTCGTTGAGCAGGCCCAGCAGCTCCGCGGGATCGAGGTGGGGCTGCTGCGTCACCAGCTCGTTGAGCAGGGAGCAGCCGATGGCCGCCATCATGGCGCCGGGCAGGCCGTGGCCGGTGCAATCGGCGGTGGCCACGAAGCACGCATGGTCGCTGATGCGGTGGTACCAGTGGAAATCGCCGCTCACCACGTCCTTCGGCCGGTTCAGCAGGAAGTAGTCCGCGAACTGCTCGCGGAAGCGCTCCGGCGGCGGGATGAGCGCGCCCTGGATCTTGCCGGCGTAGGCGATGCTGTCGGTGACGCCCGCATGCAGCCGCTGCCAGGTGCTGCGCGCGTCCTCCTCGCGCTGGACCATGCGGCCCACCGAGCGGAAGAGGAAGAAGCCGATGACGAGGAACACCAGGGCGGCCAGGCCGATGTTGCGCCACAGCCGTCCCCGCGCGATGGCGATGAGGTCGCCCAGCGGATGCTCCGCGATGACCACGCCCACCACCTGCCCTTGCGCGTCGTGGACCGCATCGAAGGCGGCCACCTGCGGGCCGAACACGGCGCGCCGCGCCTCCGATGATCCACCGCCGAGGTACGCGATGATGGCCCGGGTGCCAGGAGCCTGGTAGGGCTCACGCAGCTCGGGGCGTTCCGCGGAGGTGGCCACCACCTGGAGCTCGGCCTTGCGGGCGTCGTAGGCGAGGATGCGCAGGGGCTGCTCCAGCGCGGCGGCCGCCGCGCTCTTGCGGAGCGCTTCGTGCAGCACATAGTACCAGGCGTCCTGCGTGTTCTTGATGATCATGCCGCGCGAGTCGTAGGTATCGAGCAGGCGGGTCACCCGACCGCCGTCCACCTGCGCGGCCAGGGTGCCGGTGACCCCGCCGAGGCGCGACCAGGCCTCCTGCTGCAGCATCCGCTGCTGCCCGCTGTGCACCCAGGCGATCAGCGTGGCGCCGACCACGAGCAGCGTGCCGTACAGCAGCAGCAGCACCTTGCGCGATGTGGTGGAGGTGAGGCCCTTCAATGGAACGGACCCGGGAAAGCGGTCCCCGGGCGGGCGTTCCTACGGATCGGCAGCACGGAAGGTTCCTCGGGCGCTTCCCGGCGCTCACCCTTTCCGGGCGGCCTCCTGCTTGAACTTTGCGATGGCCCGGGCCGTGAAATCGGAGAGTACGAGGCGGCCGCTCATCACGGCGCGCTCGGCGAGCAGGGTATCCCAATCCTCGGTCCCTCGCCACATCACGCGCTTCAGCTCGGCCATGGCCTCGGGGCTGTAGGTGGTCAGCTCCTTCGCGTGCGCGTCGACCCGGGCGTCGAGGGCCTCGATGGTGGGGAGCACTTCGGCGTACAGGCCGCGCTGCTCGCACCAGGCGGCGCTGCGGCGGGTGGCGGGCGTGGCGGTGAGCAGGCCGAAGGTGCCGGCGCCCACCTTGCGCTCCACCGCCGGGCCCACCACGAAGGGGCCGATGCCGATGGCCAGCTCGCTCAGGCGGGCCGAGGCGCCTTCATGCGCATAGGCGATGTCCACGGCGCAGGCGAGCCCTACGCCGCCGCCCACCGTGTGGCTGTGGATGCGGCCGATGACCAGGACGGGGGCGGTGCGGATGGCATTGATCACGCCCGCGAACCCGCTGAAGAAGATGCGGCCCTTCTCCTCCGTATCGATGGCCAGCAGCTCATCGAAGGACGCACCGGCGCAGAAGGCCTTGTAGCCATCGCTGCGCAGCACGATCGCCCGCACGCCGGTGTCGCGGCCCGCGTCGGTGATGGCCTGGGCCATGGACCGCAGCACGTGGCCGGGCAGGCTGTTGCTCTTGGGGTGGTGGAAGGTGATGGTGGCGATGCCGCCTTCCACGGAGGTCTTCACGTAGCCGTCGCTCATGCGCAAGGTGTCGGATGCGGGGCAAAGGTGGGGGATCACGCCGGGTGGCGATGCGCCCGGGCCGCACGCACCTCGCAGGTCTGGATGTCGTACCGCTCGTACCACCGTTCGCGGCCGGCCTGCATGGCCGTGCGGTGCAGCTGGTCCTCCCGCCAGGCGGCGATGGCCGCCTCGTCCTTCCAGTAGGAGATGAAGAGGGTGTCCTCCCCGCTGCTCACCGACTGATGGCCCAGGTAGCCCGGCACCTGTTCCACGGCCTGGATGGTGGCCGCGTCCATTTCCGCATAGCCATCGCGCGGCGTGCGCTTGGTCGAGCTGAAGATGACCGCGAAATAGGGAGGGGCGGGGGCGGTGCCGGCGAGCCAGTGGATCATGGGGGAGATGTCCCCGCAAAGGTCGTCGTTCAGGTGAACAGCTCCGGTTCCCGCAGGCGGCGCTCGTGCGTGAGGAGCCAATGCTTGCGCGCGAGCCCGCCCCCGTAGCCGGTGAGCGTGCCCGACGCCCCGATCACGCGGTGGCAGGGCACGATGATGGCGATGGGGTTCTGGCCGTTGGCGAGCCCCACGGCCCGGGCCGCGTCGGGCTGCCCGATGCGCCGCGCCAGCTCGCCATAGCTGATGGTGGCGCCGTAGGGGATGTCCGACAGGGCCCGCCACACCGCCCGCTGGAAGCCGGTGCCGGACGGGGCGAGCGGCAGGTCGAACACAGTGAGCGTTCCGCTGAAGTAGGCGTCCAGCTGCCGGTGGGCCTCCGTGAGCGCGGCATCGTCGCGCACCGCATCGGGCGGTACCGTATATGGCGGGAAGAACACCCGCGTCAACGCCCCTGTGCCGTCCGCCGTCAGGAGCAGTTCGCCCACGGGGGAGGGCATGCATGTGTACCGGGCCCAGGACGCATCCACGGTACCAACATAACGCGGTGGCTGTGACCGATGCGCCGGCCGACGTCCGATCATGACATGCATCCCACCATGTATATCCTTGGCAGTGTCCTTATCGGTGCCGTCGCCGGCTGGCTGGCCGGCCTTATCGCGCGGGAGAAGGGCTTCCGCCTGCTCTTGGACATCCTGCTGGGCATCGTCGGCGGCTTCGTTGGCGGATGGCTCCTGGGGGTGACGCATCTCGGCCTCAGCGGCACCTGGACGGGCACGGCCATCAGTTCCGCCATCGGCGCGGTCGCCTTGCTGATCGTGTCGCGGTTGGTCAAGGAATAGGATCGGGGACGATCTTCGTGGGCATCCATGACCGCCGACGAGATCGTCGCGCGCCGGCTGGCGCAGCAGCGTTTGATCGGGGCCCCGCTCGAAGGGCCGGAGGCCGTGGTGCGCTGGTTCGGCGCCGTGCAGGCCCAGGACTATTACGGCGCCAAGTGGGCCCTGGGCCAGCGGTGCGGCGCGGACGATGCGGCGGTGGAGGCCGCGTTCGACGCCGGGCGTATCCTGCGCACGCACCTCTGCCGCCCCACCTGGCATTTCGTGGCCCCGGAGGACATCCGCTGGCTGCTGCTGCTCACCGGTCCGCGCGTGCAGCAGGCCATCGGCACCATGTACCGCAAGCTGGGGCTGGAGGAGCGCACCCTCCGTCGCGCGGACGAGGTATTGGCCCGGGCGCTGGAAGGCGGCCTGCACCTCGACCGCTTCGAACTGGCCGACGCCCTGAAGCGCGCACGCTTCGACACCGGCGGGATGCGGCTCGTCCACCTGCTGATGCATGCCGAGCTGGAGGGCGTGATCTGCAGCGGGCCGCGCAAGGGCAAACAGTTCACCTATGCCCTGCTGGAAGAGCGCGTGCCGAAGGCACCGGTTCCGCACCGCGAGGAAGCGCTCGCCGAACTGGTCCGCCGCTACTTCAGCAGCCGTGGCCCCGCTTCGCTGAACGACTTCGCGCTCTGGTCCGGCCTCACCATCGCGGACGGGCGGAAGGGCATCGCCCTGCAGGACGGCCGGTTCCAGGAAGT
>JAFDZF010000135.1 GCA_018267055.1 Bacteroidota bacterium | reverse complement strand
GCCGCTCACAGGCTCCAGTAGGCTAAGCCGTTCACCCGCTTGCGGTAGATGCCCTTCAGGTCCACGAGGATGCCCTTGTCGGTGAGCATCTGCTTGAACCAGGCCTCATCGCGGCCGATGTAGTCGGCATGGTTCACCGCCACGATGATGGCGTCATACGGGCCCTTCGCCTCCTTCACCAGGGTATAGCCGTACTCGTGCTCCACTTCCACCGGATCGGCGTGGGGGTCGGTGACGTCCACATGCACGCTGAAGCTCTTCAGCTCGCGCACCACGTCGGCCACCTTGCTGTTGCGGATGTCGGTGACGTTCTCCTTGAAGGTGGCGCCCATCACCAGCACGCGCGCGTCGCTCACGTTCTTGCCCGTGGCGATGATCTTCTTCACCGTCTGCTTGGCCACGTAGCCGCCCATGCTGTCGTTCACGAAGCGGCCGCTGTCGATGATCTGCGCGTGGTAGCCGAGCTCCTTGGCCTTGTACACGAGGTAGTACGGGTCCACGCCGATGCAATGCCCGCCCACCAGCCCCGGCTGGAACCGGAGGAAGTTCCATTTGGTGCCCGCGGCCTCCAGCACGTCGTACGTGTTGATGCCCATCCGGTTGAAGATGATCGAGAGCTCGTTGGTGAGCGCGATGTTCACGTCGCGCTGCGTGTTCTCGATGATCTTGGCGGCCTCGGCCACCTTGATGCTGCTGGCCCGGTGCACGCCGGCCTTCACCACCAGCTCGTACACCCTGGCGATGAGCTCCGCGCTTTCCGCATCGCAGCCGCTGGTGACCTTCACGATGCTCTCCAGCGTGTGCTCCTTGTCGCCCGGGTTGATGCGCTCGGGCGAGTAGCCCACCTTGAAGTCCTTCACGTAGGTGAGGCCGCTGAGGCTCTCCAGCAGCGGCACGCAGTCCTCCTCGGTGCAGCCGGGGTACACCGTGCTCTCGAACACCACGTGGTCGTTGCGCTTGAGCACCTGGCCCACGGTGCGCGTGGCGCCGAGCAGGGGCGTGAGGTCGGGGATGTTCTGCTGGTCGATGGGCGTGGGCACGGCCACGATGTAGAACTCCACGTCGCGCAGGTCGTCCAGTTCGGCGGTGAAGTGGATGTCGCGGCCCTTGAACTCCTCCGGCGCCAGCTCATTGCTCGGGTCCTCCCCGCGGCGCATCATCTCCACACGCTTGGCGTTGATGTCGAAGCCGACGACCTTCAGCCTGCGCGCGAAGGCCAGGGCGATGGGCAGGCCCACATAGCCCAGCCCGATCACGGCCAGCTTGGCCTCCTTCTTCAACAGCCGCTCATACAGGTCGCTCATCCCTCTTCTGGTAAATGCGTTCGATGATGTCGATGACCTTGAGGCCTTCCAGGGCATTGGTGGTCATGGTGGTGCGCCCCTTCAGCGTGTCCACCACGTTCTCGATGATGTAGTGGTGGTTGCTCGCGCTGCCCTTGTAGGCGCCATAGTCGTTGGCCGGATTGGTGGGCTCCAGCACCGGCATCACGTAGTCCTTCACGTGGCACACCTCCACCTGGTCCATGTACTGCCCGCCGATCTTCACGCTGCCCTTGCTGCCGATGACGGTGAGGCTGCTCTCCAGGTTGCGGTCCCACACGCTGGTGGTGTAGTTGAGGCAGCCCATGCCGCCGTCCAGGAAACGGAAGCTCACCAGGCCGCTGTCCTCGAAGGCCGTGAGGTCCTGGTGGTTGAAGTCGGCGAACCGGCCCTGGATGTCGGTGATGTCGCCGAACAGCCAGTACATGATGTCGATGAAGTGGCTGAACTGGGTGAACAGCGTGCCGCCGTCGAGGTCGGCCGTGCCCTTCCAGCCGCCGGGCTTGTAGTAACGCTCATCACGGTTCCAGTAGCAGTTCACCTGCACCAGGTGGATGTCGCCCAGGCGGCCGCTCTCCACCATCTCCTTGATCCACCGGCTGGGCGGGCTGTAGCGGTTCTGCATCACGCCGAACACGTGGCGGTGCACCTGCAGGGCCTTGTGGATGACGGCCTCGCAGCTGGCCTTGCTCAGGCCCATCGGCTTCTCGCACACCACGTGCTTGCGCCGGTCCAGCGCGGCGATGCTCATGGGCGCATGCAGCCCGTTGGGCGTGCACACGCTCACCACGTCGATGCCCGGCACCGCGTCCAGCATGGCGCTGAGGTCGTTGAAGAAGGGCACCGCATAGGCATCGAGGCCCAGCTCGGCCTTGGGCCGCACGTCGCAGAGGGCCACCAGCTCGCTCTCGGGGTTGCGCTGGATCATCTCCGCATGGCGCTTGCCGATGTGGCCGCAGCCCACCACCGCGAAACGGACCGGGTCGTTGGCGCTCATCTCAGGCGATGCGGGTGACGCGGTCGTTCGCCAGCCGGTAGCGCTGGCCGCTCTCCGGACAAACGGCCTCGCCGTCGGCACCGAAGGCCAGCTTGTGGCCGTATTCGCTCATCCAGCCGGTGCGGCGGGCGGGATTGCCCACCACCAGCGCGTAGTCGGGCACTTCCTTGGTGACCACCGCCCCCGCGCCGATGAAGGCGTACCGGCCGATGTCGTGGCCGCAGACGATGGTGGCGTTCGCGCCGATGGAGGCCCCCTGTTTCACGAGCGTGCGAAGGTACTGGTCCCGGCGCGCCACGGCGCTGCGCGGGTTGATCACGTTGGTGAAGACGCAGGACGGGCCGAGGAACACATCGTCCTCGCACTCCACCCCGGTGTAGATGCTCACGTTGTTCTGCACCTTCACGTTGTCGCCCAGCCGCACCTGCGGGCTCACCACCACGTTCTGGCCGATGTTGCAGCGCGCACCGATGACGCAGCCGGTCATCAGGTGGCTGAAGTGCCAGATGCGGGTGCCGGCACCGATGGTGCAACCCTCGTCGATGACGGCGGTGGGATGGGCGGAATAGTCCATGCGATCATATGCCCATGGAGCAGAGGCCCATGGACATCGGAACAAGCCCGCGTTCCGGCGGGCTGGCGCGAATGTACCGAAGCGGGACGCTCCGCGCCGACGGAGGACCGCGCGGCGGACAGGCCATGGACGGACCCGGAAAGGCCATGGCCTACCGCCCGAGCATGGCCACCTGCAATGCGATGGCCAGCAGCACCAAGGCGAGCCCGCCCCAGCGCATCCGGTGGGAGATCCGGGCCTTCCGGCGGTTCGCCGGACCGTCCTCCAGGTCCTGGTAGGTCATCCCCGGCTTCAGCACGGGGGGCGCAAGGGCGAGCGCCAAGCTTCCCAAACCACTGAGAATGAGCGCGCTCAGATCGACAACATGAACGAACGACATCGATGATCGGGCGGCGGATGTGACCCCCACCCGATCACGTGTATGCCTGCCCAGCGTTCGTTGCGGTCACCGGACCAGGGTCACCGAGCCACGCACCGAACGCCGCTCGTCGTCGTGCCCGTTCCAGAAGGTGTAGGTCAGCAGGTAGCTGTACACCCCCAGGGGATCCTCGCCGGCCGTGGCGCCGTTCCAGGCGGTGGCATCGTCGTCGGCATCGAAGAGCACCCGGCCCCAGCGGTCGAACACGGTGAGGCGGAAGGCTTCCAGCAGGCAGTCGTGCTCGGCCTTCCAGCTGTCGTTGATGTCATCGCCGTTGGGCGTGAAGGCGTTCGGCACGAACACGCGGCAGCGGCAGTTCTCGAACGTGACCTCCAGGGAATCCGACGCGTGGCAGCCGAGGCTGTCCACCAGGTCCACGCGGTAGCGGCCGGTCGCGGCCACCGTGATCACGTGGCCGGTATCGCCGGTGCTCCAGGTCCACAGGCCGGGGATGTCGGGCGCAGCCAGCTCCACCGGATCCCCCGCGCAGGCGCGGATGTCGGCCCCCAGCAGGTCGGCCGGCCCGGAGCCCGCCACCACGAAGGCGTCCGTCAGCGTGTCGCAGCCCGTGATCGCCCGCACCCAATACGCACCCGGTGCCGGGATGGCCGCTTCCACCGTGGTGGCGCCGGTGCTCCACAGCACGTCCACCGCCTCGAAGGGGTTCGCCACCACGCGCACCCGCAGGAAGAGCGTATCGCCGCACTGCAGCGTGGTGTCGGCCAGTCCGAGGGGGTCCGCCGGCGGGTCGGAACGGCCCGGGTCCCAATCGTTGGGCAGGCCCCACATGCTGGAGCCCGCGCTCAGCTGCACCTGGCTCGGGTCGAAGCCGCATCCCGCCCCGGCCACCTCGGGGAAATGGATGCCCGCCAGCGAATCGCTCTGCAACAAGGCGATCAGCATGGTGCCATCGGGCGCGGCCTGCACCAGCCCCGCCTCGGGCAGGGACTGGGTGACGATGAACTCCGAGGCCGGGATGTCGGCGGCCGTCATGTCGTACTGCCGCATGATGCCCTGCCCGGGGAAGCCGAGGCGCCCGAACTCGGTCTGGTAGAGCTTGCTCCCGGCGGGCGAGAAGGCCATGCCGTAGCCGCGCACGTCCAGCACCGCGCCATTGCCGGGATGCGTGATGGCCAGCCAGTCGCTCACCACGCCGGTGGTGTCGTTGAAGTGGAGGATGTCCAGGAAGCTGCTGCCCCCGATGTTGCCGTCCTGCACGGTGGCCCAGGTGGCCGCGAGCATGGAGCCGTCGGGGGAGATGTCCATGGCGCCCGTGCTGGCATAGAGCGGGATCACAGGGTCCGGTCCGGGAAGGAAGGGCATGACGCGGCCCGCGGTGGAGGTCACGGGGCCCTCGATGGCGCCGCCGCAGGTGACCAGGAAGGCGAAGTAGTCGGCGGAATCCCAGGCATGGGCCACCACCCAGACGTCGCGCCCGTTCGCATGCCGCACGGCCGTCAGCTTCTCGGTGACCGCTCCGGTAAGCACCTGGTTCTTCACCGTGACGTCACCGAAGCCGTTGTTCAACGACATGTCGACGATGGAGAACGCCAGGCCGGTGATGCCGAGGGGCGAGAACGCGCCGGCCATGGCCGGCGTGGTGAAGATGTAGTAACGGTCCGGGTCGTCCGGGAAGGGCACCACCACGGCGGACTGCGTGGAGGAGAAGCTGCCGGCCAGCCCGAAGCCGTTGGGCATCTGCACGCTGTTGCGCGCGATCACCACCTCCCCGTTGGTGAAGAACAGCGGGTCGCCGGCCGCGTCGCACGGCGAGGCGCATCCTTCCTGGGTGAACAGGGCGCCCGCGGAAGTGGTGACGGCCCCGCCTTGGAAGGCGATGGAGCCCCCGAAGCCGAAGAACCAGGTGCCGGAGCCGGGCTGCGCCCCCGCTGCCCCGCACATACCGGTCACCAGGACGATCGCGGGGATCCGAGCACGCATGCGGAGGAAGATATGCTCAAGGACGAAGCACCCGTCCCTCCGGGCGCCCCGAAAGCCCCACGGCCAGGGAACGGTGGCGCCGGACCGGTATCCGGCGGCACCCGGCGGTCACTTCCGCACGTACCCCTCGAAGGTGTTGTGCTCCTTCTCGTGGAGCTCCTGCGGGGTGAGCGACTTGAAGTAGTCGTAGGTGATCTTGAGCCCTTCGGCGCGGGAGACCTTGGGCTGCCACTTGAGCAGCTTCTTCGCCAGAGTGATGTCCGGCTGGCGCTGCATGGGATCGTCCTGCGGCAGCGGCCTGTACACCAGCTTCTGCTTGGTGCCGGTGAGCTTCACGATCTCCTGGGCGAACTGCTTGATGGTGATCTCCGCGGGGTTGCCGATGTTCACCGGGCCGGCGTAGTCGCTCATCAGCAGGCGGTAGATGCCTTCGATGAGGTCGTCCACGTAGCAGAAGCTGCGCGTCTGGTCGCCCTTGCCGAAGATGGTGAGGTCCTCGCCGCGGAGGGCCTGGCCGATGAAGGCGGGCAGCACGCGGCCGTCATTGAGGCGCATGCGCGGGCCGTAGGTGTTGAAGATGCGCACGATGCGCGTCTCCAGGCCGTGGTAGGTGTGGTAGGCCATGGTGATGGCCTCCTGGAAGCGCTTGGCCTCGTCGTACACGCCGCGGGGACCCACGGTGTTCACATGGCCCCAGTAGTCCTCGGTCTGCGGGTGCACCTGCGGGTCGCCGTACACCTCGCTGGTGCTGGCCACCAGGATGCGGGCCTGCTTCTGCATGGCCAGGCCCAGCAGGTTGTGCGTGCCCAGCGAGCTCACCTTCAGCGTCTGGATCGGGATCTTCAGGTAGTCGATCGGCGAGGCCGGCGATGCGAAGTGGAGGATGTACTTGAGCTTGCCGGGGACGTGCACGTACTTGCTCACGTCGTGGTGGTAGAACTCGAAGTCCGCGCGCTTGAAGAGGTGCTCGATGTTCTTCAGCCGCCCGGTGATGAGGTTGTCCATCCCCACCACGTGGTAGCCTTCCTTCAGGAAGCGGTCGCAGAGGTGCGAGCCCAGGAAGCCCGCGGCGCCGGTGATGAGGACGCGCTCTTTCGCGGGCGCGGCCGCCTTGCCTTTCCGCGGGGCGGGCTTGCCCGCCTTCCCTTTCTTCGGTGCTGCCTTCTTTGCCATGGTCAAGCGGTGACGATGCTGCGGCCGATGCTGACGTAGTGGAAGCCCTGCTCCTTCATCTCCTCGAGGTCGTACAGGTTGCGGCCGTCGAAGATGACGGGCTGCTTCAAGGTGGCCTTCACGCGGGCCATGTCCGGGTTGCGGAACTCGGCCCATTCGGTGCAGATGATGAGCGCGTCGGCGCCCTGGAGCGCATCGTATTCGTCCTTGGCGTAGCGGATGATGTCGCCCTCCTGCTTGCGCACGTTGGCCATGCCCTCGGGGTCGAAGGCCGCCACTGTGGCCCCTTCGGCCAGCAGGCCCTCGATCATGTAGAGGGCCGGCGCTTCGCGGATGTCGTCGGTGTCGGGCTTGAAGGCCAGGCCCCACATGGCGAAGTGCTTCCCTTTCAGGCTGCCGCCATAGTGCTTCTTGATCTTGGGGATGAGCGCGGTCTTCTGCGCCTCGTTCACCTCCATCACGCTCTCGATGATGCGGAAGCGATAGCCCGCCTCCGCGCCGCTCCTGGCCAGCGCCTGCACGTCCTTGGGGAAGCAGCTGCCGCCATAGCCGATGCCGGGGAAGAGGAAGCGCTTGCCGATGCGGCTGTCGCTGCCCACGCCGATGCGCACCTTGTCCACGTCGGCGCCCACCGCCTCGCAGAAGTTCGCGATCTCGTTCATGAAGGTGATCTTGGCCGCGAGGAAGGCGTTGGCCGCGTACTTGGTGAGCTCGGCGCTGCGCTCGTCCATGAAGATGATGGGGTTGCCCTGCCGCACGAACGGCTTGTACAGGTCCTCCATCAGCTTCCGCGCACGCTCGCTGCTGGTGCCCACCACCACGCGGTCAGGCTTCAGGAAATCGTCCACCGCGAAGCCCTCGCGCAGGAACTCGGGGTTGCTCACCACGTCGAACTCGACCGTGGCGTACTTCTTCACCGCGGCGTGCACCTTCTCGGCCGTGCCCACCGGCACGGTGCTCTTGTCCACCAGCACCTTGTAGCCCGTCATCTGCCTGCCGATGTCCTCGGCGGCCTTCAGCACGTAGCTCAGGTCGGCACTGCCGTCCTCGCCGGGGGGTGTGGGCAATGCCAGGAAGACGATCTCGGCCTTGTCCAGCGCCTCCTTCAGCACGGTGGTGAAGTGCAGGCGGCCCTGGCGGATGTTGCGCTCGAAGAGCACGTCGAGGTGCGGCTCGTAGATGGGCACCTTGCCCTCCTTCATCATCCGCACCTTCTCCTCGTTGATGTCCACGCACACCACGTGGTTCCCCGTTTCGGCGAAGCACGTGCCGGTGACGAGGCCGACGTATCCTGTTCCTACGACTGCGATGTTCATGTACTGCGGTTGTCCGTTGTCTGATGATGGCCCGGTGCACCGGGGCCGCTCATGGGTTGAAATAGCCCTTCACCGTGGCGGTGATGTGGGCGAGCTGTTCGGGGTCGAGCTCGGTGCTCATGGGCAGCGAGAGCACTTCGTGCGTCAGCTGCTCGGTCACCGGCAGGGAGCC
The DNA here is from genome assembly GCA_018267055.1 of Bacteroidota bacterium. Taxonomy (GTDB): domain Bacteria; phylum Bacteroidota; class Bacteroidia; order Flavobacteriales_F; family PHOS-HE28; genus PHOS-HE28. The sequence continues at coordinate 15,308 of JAFDZF010000135.1, read as the reverse complement.
GGCCGGGAAGCGGTCGCTCCGGTAGGCGTTCTGCAGGTGGCAGGGCACCGGGTAGTAGATCATGGCCGGCACGCCGTTCGCCTCGAGGTGCTTCTTCAGCGCGTCGCGGTGGCCGCCCTTCACCCGCAGGGTGTACTGGTGGAAGACGTGGTCGCTCTGTGCGCTGCGCGCGGGCGTCATCAGCTCCGGGATGCCGGCGAAGGCCTTGTCGTAGGACGCGGCGGCGGCGTTGCGGGCGGCGGCATAGCCGTCCAGCTGCTTCAGCTTCACCCGCAGCACCGCGGCCTGCAGGCTGTCCAGGCGGCTGTTCACGCCCACCACCTCGTGGTAGTAGCGCGTTTCGCTGCCGTGGTTGCACACGCGGCGCACGCGCTTGGCCAGGTCGTCGTCGTCGGTGAAGAGCGCGCCGCCATCGCCGTAGCAGCCCAGGTTCTTGCTGGGGAAGAAGCTGGTGGAGGCGATGTGCCCGATGGTGCCGCTCTTCTTCCGCGTGCCGTCGCTGAAGGTGTAGGTGCCGCCGATGGCCTGCGCGTCGTCCTCGATCACGTACAGCTTGTGCTTCGCGGCGATGGCCATGATGGCCTCCATGTCGGCGGTCTGCCCGAAGAGGTGCACCGGCACGATGGCCTTGGTGCGCGGGGTGATCTTCCGCTCGATGTCGGCCGGGTCCAGGTTGAAGGTGCCGGGCAGCACATCGGCGAACACCGGGGTGATGCCCAGCAGCGCCACCACTTCCACGGTGGCCACGAAGGTGAAGGAGGCGGTGATGACCTCGTCGCCCGGCTTCAGGCCCAGCGCCATCATGGCGATCTGCAGGGCATCGGTGCCGTTGGCGCAGCCGATCACGTGCTTCACGCCCAGGTAGGCGGCCAGCTCCTGCTCGAAGGCCTTCACCTCCGGGCCGTTGATGAAGCCGGTGTGCCGCATCACTTCCGCCAGGGCGGCGTCCACCTCGGGCTTGATCCTCGCGTACTGGCCGGCGAGGTCGACCATCTGGATGGGCTTCATGGGCGCTGGGAAGGGCCTCCGGTGGCTTCCGCCCCGGGAAAGGCGCGGCGAAGATAGCCAACGGCCACACGGGCCGCTCGTGGCGCAAGTCCTTTTCCGCCAGGCAATTCCGCCCGCCGCTCCGGCGTTGTCGCACGGCTAACTTCGCCGCCCCATGCGTCCGCTGTCCCTTCTCCTCGTCGCACTCGCCTTGGTCTCGCAGGTGCCCTCCTACGCGCAAGGCGGCCTGCGGGATACCTCGATCGTCGTCGTGCCCATCACCCTCAGCTACGCCTACCAGCTGCCCACGGGCGACCTGGCCGACCGCTTCGGGGCGAACCACAACATCGGCCTGGGCGCCTCGGTGAAGTTCAAGAACAACTATTCCCTGGGCCTGGAGGGCTCCTTCATCTTCGGCAACCACGTGCCCGACCGCAGCATGCTGAAGGAGATGACCACCACCAGCGGCGTGATCGTGAACCAGGAGGGCGACCCCGCGCAGCTGCTCTTCTTCGAGCGCGGCTACACCATCATGGCCTTCGCCGGCAAGGTGATCCCCATCGTGGGGCCCAACCCCAACAGCGGCATGCTGCTGAAGATCGGCGGCGGCTACATGCGGCACAAGATCCGGATCGAGAGCCAGAACGACGTGGTGCCCGCGCTGGAAGGCGAATACCTGAAGGGCTACGACCGCCTCACCGCGGGGCCCGCCGCGCTGCTCTTCGTGGGCTACCAGCACCTGGGCAACAACCGCTACGTGAACTTCCTCTTCGGCTTCGAGATGAACCTGGGCTTCACGCGGTCGCTGCGCCCCTTCAATTTCGACAGCGGCCGTGCCGACGACGGCCTGCGCTTCGACGGCCTCAATGGCCTCCGCTTGGGCTGGACGCTCCCGCTCTACCGCGCGGGCGACGACCGGCAGTTCTACCGCTGATGCCCTTCCTCTACGACACGGCCGTGGGCCTGTACCACCTGGGGATCCGCTGCGCGGCCCCGTGGTCGGCGAAGGCCCGGGCGTGGCGTGCCGGACGGGAAGGGCTGTGGGAGCGCCTGGAGGCGAAGGCGCCCGCCCTGCGCGGCTGCCTGTGGATGCATTGCGCCAGCGTGGGCGAGTTCGAGCAGGGGCGGCCCGTGCTGGAGGCCCTCAAGGCCGCGCGGCCCGACCTGCCCGTGCTGCTCACCTTCTTCAGCCCCAGCGGCTACCAGGCGCTGAAGGACCTGCCGCTGGCCACGCACGTGGACCACCTGCCGCCCGATGGGGCCGCCGACGCACGACGCCTGGTGGCGCTGGTGCGGCCCCGGGCCTGTGCCTTCGTGCGCTACGAGTTCTGGTACCACCACCTGCATGCGCTGAAGCGCGCGGAGGTGCCCACCTTCCTCGTGTCGGCCACCTTCCGCGGGGGACAGCCCTTCTTCCGCTGGTACGGCGGCGCCTGGCGGCGGATGCTGCGCTGCTTCACGCACATCTTCACCCAGGACGAAGCCTCGCGCGCGCGCCTCGTGCGGATCGGCCTGGGCGGGCGCACATCGGTGAGCGGCGACACGCGCCTGGACCGCGTGCTCGCCATCGCCCGCAGCGCGCCGGAGCTCCCCATCGCGCAGGCGTTCCGCGGCGATGGCCCGGTGCTGGTGGCGGGGAGCACCTGGCCGCCCGACGAAGCGCTGCTGCGGCAGGCTCTGGCCGCTTCGCCGATGAGATGCCTCGTCGCGCCGCACGAGCTGGGGGCCGCGCAGCTGGAGGGGATCGAACGGGACTTCCCGAAGCCGCTGATCCGCTGGAGCGAAGCGGAGGCCGCCGGCGATGCCGGCACCTGGGCCTATGCGCACATGTGCACCCTCCTGGTGGACCGCATGGGCCTGCTCGCCCGGCTGTACCGCTACGGCGACATCGCCTACCTGGGCGGCGGCTTCACCGGCGGCATCCACAACGTGCTGGAGGCGGCGGCCTGGGGCCGCCCGGTGCTCTTCGGGCCCAGGCACCGCAAGTTCCCCGAGGCGCAGGCCCTGATCGATGCCGGGGCCGCGGTGATGGTGCGCGACGCCCGCGCGCTGGAGGCGGCCCTGCGCGCGTGGGGACCGGGCACGCCCGCCCTGCAGCATGCTTCGGCCGCCGCACGCGGCTATGTGGAGCGGAACGCCGGCGCCACCGCGCGCGTGACCGCCGCGCTGCTGCCCTACCTGTGAGCGCCGGGGCACGCGCCTATCTTCACCGCGCACCATGGGCCTGAAGGACATCTCCGCCGACCGTTCGCTGCTCTCCTATGCCAAGGTGCAGAAGGCGATCTCGTCCGTGATCCGCGGCCACCGCCCGTTCTTCAACAGCAAGCGCATCGCCCCGCTGAAGCACTTGAACGTGGGCTGCGGCCTGCACCCCGAGCCCGCCCTGGTGAACCTGGACTACCACTGGGTGCCCGGCGTGGACGTGTGCTGGGACCTCACGCGGCCGCACCTGCCCTTCCCCGACGCGCGCTTCGACGGCATCTTCACCGAGCACTGCATCGACGGCCTGCCGCACCGCTATTTCATGCCCGTGCTGCGCGACCTGCACCGCGTGCTGAAGCCCGGCGGCACGCTGCGCATGTCCACCACCGACGGCGGCCTCTACTGCGACCTCTACCAGCAGCGCAAGACCGACCCCGCCGTGCGGATCCCCTATGCGGAGGAGCTGGGCGAGACCACCGCGATGATGAGCCTCAACCGCGTCATGCGCCACATCTGCCACACCTTCGTGTTCGACGAGGGAACGCTGGCCCTGCGCCTGCGCGAGGCCGGGTTCCGCGAGGTGCGGCGATGCGCCTACCACGAGGGCCGCGACCCGGCCCTGCTGGTGGACCGCCCCGAGCGGCGGAGCGAAAGCCTCTACATGGAGGCCGTCCGCTGATCGCCGACCGATCCCTCAGTCCAGCTTCGGGTTGTCGCGGTGGCGCTGGGCATCGCGCCGGGTGCGCAGCTCCATCTTGCGGGCGAAGGCCGCCTGCAGGTCCACACCGGTCTGGTTGGCCAGGCACAGGAGCACGAAGAGCACGTCGGCCATCTCGCCGCCCAGATCAGGGGCTTCCTCGCCGGGCTTGGCCGATTGCTCGCCGTAGGTGCGGGCCATGATGCGCGCCACCTCGCCCACCTCCTCGGTGAGGATGGCCATGTTGGTGAGTTCGTTGAAATAGCGCCGCCCGATGCTGCGGACCCACTGGTCCACCTCGGCCTGCAATGCGCGGAGGTCCTTGGGATCGTCCATGCGGCGAAGATGGCGCTTCCGAACAGGTAGATCAGTGATAACCGGCGTGTAACACGTCCGGGATGCGGCCCGGATACTATTGCGCTCCCTTTCGGTCACGGTCCATGATCAGGATCCTCACGCTATCCATCGCCCTGATCGCCCTCGTGCTCGGGGCCCGGGGCCAGCAAGGCACGGTGCGCGGCAAGGTGAGCGACCCGAGCGGCGAGACGCTGGTGGGGGTCAGCATCGCGGTGAAGGAGGACCCCGCCGTGCACGCGAGCACGGACATCGACGGCAACTATTCGATCAACGTGAAGGCGGGCGCACCGGTGACGCTGGTCGTGTCCTTCTTCACTTATCAGACGCAGGAGGCCACCGTGTCGCCCAAGGCGGGCGAGGTGCTCCTCGTCGACTTCGAGCTCAGGGAGGTGGCCACCGAGTTCAAATCGGTGGAGGTGGTGGCCAAGGCCCGCCGGTCGAGCGATACGCACCTGGAGAAGATGAAGATCAACTCGGCGACGAGCGTGGACTACATCTCGGGCGACATGATGCTGAAGACCGGCGACAGCGATGCGTCCACGGCGGTGAAGCGCGTCACGGGCGTGTCCACCGTGGGCGCCTTCGTCACCGTGCGCGGCCTGGCCGACCGCTACATCGTGACCACGATCAACGGCAGCCGCGTGCCGACGCTGGACCCCTTCACCAACAACCTGAAGATGGACCTCTTCCCCACCGGGCTGCTGGACAACATCGTGATCACCAAGACCGCCGAGCCCGACCTCGCGGGCGATTGGTCCGGCGCCTTCGTATCGCTGAACACGAGCGACTATCCGGAGAAGTTCCGCCTGAGCGTGAGCACAACGATGGGCTACAACCCCAACTCCTCGTTCAAGGACATCGTGACGGCGGAGCGCAGCCGCACCGACTGGCTGGGCCACGACGACGGCATGCGTTCCATCCCCGCCGGGGTGCCCGACAACGTGGAGGACTTCCCCCGCTTCGTGGACCCGGACCTCTACCAGCAGCTCACCATCCTGGGCCTGGGCGGCCTGCTGCACCAGTACGGCATCGTGTCCACCACACCGGGCTTCCAGGGCACCACGATGAACAGCAACGTGGTGCTCCAGCGGCTGGCGCTGGCCGGCCTGGGCCTGCTGCCGCCCGCGCTGCTGAACGACCCCAACGCCGTGCAGATCGCGGTGGACCATTACAACGCCACCTACGACCTGGCCTACTTCTCGCCCATCGTCAATGCCCGGCTGGCCGAGCTGAACACCCGGTTCGACAACGCCAACTGGCGGGTGCGGATGAAGCAGGGCATGCCCAACTTCAACCAATCGTTCAGCCTGGGGGACCAGGTGCAGCTCTTCAAGAAGGCGCGCACGCCGAAGACCCTCGGCTACCTGTTCGGGTTCCGCTACGCCACGGAGACCGAGTACGACGGCGCCTCCACTTTCGAGCGCACGAACGAGCGGTACGACGACACCGAGCACGACGAGGACTACATCCGCCGGGGCGTGCAGCAGGTGAGCACCGAGTCGAACGGCTGGAACGCCGTGGGCAGCCTGTCGCTGAAGGTGGATGCGAACAACACCTTCTCGCTGATGGTGATGCCGAACGTGCTCGGCCAGAACAACGCGCGCTACCAGGTGTTCCGCCAGCCGAACATCAGCGGCGAGACGTTCGTGTCGGAGGACCAGTACTACGAGGAGCGCAAGCTGTGGGTGTACCAGTACGGCTCCAAGCACCTGATCCCCGCGCTGGGCGGGCTGAAGGTGGAGGCCGACCTCTCCTGGTCGGACGGCAGCCGGAACGTGCTGGACATGAAGACGCTCCAGTACGTGATGCCGCCGCCGGGCCAGCCCATCACCGACGTGGACGGCGCGCTGACCCCGCCCGCCCGCATCTACCGCACGCTGGACGAGACCCTGCTCGACGCGCGCCTGGGCCTGGAGCTGCCCATCGCCCGGAAGGAGGGCCGCACGCGCAAGGTGCGGATCGGCGGAGGCTACATCCAGGATGAGCGCCGCAACAGGCAGAGCTACTTCACCGTGCTGAACGCCCCCGGCCCCACGCAATGGGAGGAGCCCGGCCGCTTCGAGATGGGCCCCGACGGCCTCATCCCTTCGCAGTACAACCCCTTCGGCACCTTCAAGGACAACGACATCGGCATCAACAAGATCCTCTCGGCCCATGCGATGAGCGACTTCGCCATCAGCCGCCGCCTGCGCGCCGTGGGCGGGCTGCGCGCCGAGCACACCGACCTGCTGACCGACATCCTGCGCTTCCACGAGATGGGCCTGGCGCCGGACGACACCGCGCGCGGCACCGTGGGCGACCTCACCATCGGCGGCGGCCTCACCAAGGAGCCCAAGCCCGCCGTGCCGGGCATGCTGGACCAGTGGGACCTGCTGCCGAGCATCAACCTGATCTACAAGCTGCGCGACAACGATGAGGCGCCGATGAACCTCCGCCTCAACTATTTCCGCTCCCTGGGCCGCCCGAGCTTCCGCGAGTTCTCCGTGGTGCAGCTCTATGACTACGTGCTGAACGCCCCCGTGTTCGGCAACCCGGCGCTGCGCATGACGCACATCGACAACTTCGACGTACGCGTGGAGCGCTTCTTCGCCAACAAGGACAACATCTCGATCAGTGCGTTCTACAAGCGCTTCCAGGACCACATCGAGCTGCTGGCCACCGCGGCGGGCGGCTTCACCTGGCGCAACGCCGACCTCTCCCGCGTGTACGGCCTGGAGCTGGAAGGGCGCGTGGGCCTCTGGCGCAACCTGGAATGGCGCGGCAACCTGACGCTGATGGATTCGCGGTCCGAGCTGACCACCATGGCCACCGGAACGCCGGTGACGTACAGCACGCCCATGTACGGCCAGGCGCCCTACATCGTGAACGCGATGCTGAACTACGCGCTGGACAGCCTGCACCTCGGCATCAGCGTGTCGTACAACGTGCAGGGGCCGAAGCTCGCGGTGTCCAATTCCGAGCTGGACCCCGACGGCATCCGCGCGTACGAGATGCCGCGCCACCTGATCGACGTGACGGTGAACAAGACCTTCGGCAGGCACTGGGGCGTGCGCCTCCGCGCCCGCAACCTGCTGAACGCCTCGCAGCGCCGCTCGTACCGCTTCAACGAAGGGTACACGGTGGACTTCGACAAGTACACCTACGGCCCGGAGTACGCGCTCACCCTCTCCTACACCATCCGCTGACGCACGATGAGGACGCCCGCCCTCCTGCTCTTCCTCTCCGCGGCCGGCGCCATGCAGGTGCGCGCACAAGGCGACATCGAGAACGTGATCGTGGAGACGTACTACGTGTCCGACGCGAACGACGCCACCGACACCATCGGCGGCGCGCTGGCGGAAGGCTCGCGCACGTACCGCGTGTTCCTCGACCTGGGCGCGGGCCGCTCGCTGCGCGCCGTGTACGGCAATGCCGACCATCCGCTCATCATCACCAGCACGGCGGATTTCTTCAACAACCTCGATCGCGGGAAGCTCTTCGGGCACGAGGTGACCAACGGCGCGCTGGACGAGAACACCGTGGCGCTGGACTCATGGCTGTCGATGGGCGCGGCCAGCAACCAGAAGTTCGGCGTGCTGAAGCAGGACGACCCCGACGGTTCGATCGTGGGCGGCACCCACAACGACGGCGGCAGCGGGCACGTGCCCGGCGGCCTCCTGGCGAACGCGCATCCCGATGCCGGCATCCCGCTGACGGAGCAGGACGGCCTGGTGCCCGTGGGCGCGGGCTCGGCGCTGCCGCCCAGCTTCGTGCCTCCCGCGGGGCCCGAGCTGGAGCACGTGTTCGGCGACTCCACCCTCGCTTCGTCCTTCGTCTCGCACGACGTGCGTTTCAGCTGCTCCACCCCGGGCACGGTGGGGCCCACGGCGGACAACCGCATCCTGATCGCGCAGCTGACCACCGCCGGCACCCTCTCCTTCCAGCTCAACATCGAGGTGCAGCGCGCCGACGGCACGGTGCTCAAGTACGTCGCCGACGACACCCTGCTGCAACCCGGCGAGACGCCGAGCGGCTTCCTCACCTATCCGCCCCAGTGCGGCTGCACCGATCCGAACTACCTGGAGTACGACGGCACCGCCGGCTGCGATGACGGGTCGTGCCACACGCCGATCGTCTTCGGCTGCATGGACCCGGCGGCCTGCAACTACGACACCGCCGCCAACTTCAACGTGCCACAGCTCTGCTGCTACGGGCCCGACAGCTGCAACGGCCTCGACATCGCCATCGTGTGCCCCGATGCCGGCATCGATGACGTGGCGAGCGACGCCGTTGCACCGGAGATCTTCCCCAATCCCGCGCACGACCGGCTGTTCCTGCGCATGCAGGCCACGCACCCGACCCGCACGCTCGTGAGCGTGCACGACCTCGCAGGCCGCACGATGCTGACCGTCGACCTGGGCATGGTGCCCGTGGACGCGACGCCCGCCATCGACCTCGCCGGCCTGTCGCCGGGGGCGTACGTGGTGCGCGTGGGCGATGGGCGCACGCAGGCCGCCGTGCGGCTGATCAAGGACTGAGCTTGCGCGGTCCGGACCACGCTCACGATCAGTTAAAGCTGGGGCCACGAAATGACCACGCGGGCTTAGGAAGCACGCTCCGGTGCGCCGATAGTTTCGCCGCCCAAAGGCCCTTCGTCCATGCTACGTCCCGCCCTGTTCCCCGGCATCGCCCTGGCGCTCGCTTCCACGACCCTGCACGCGCAATACACCCCGCCGGACCCGTCGGGCCTGGAAGGGATCATCGTGGAGACCTACTACATCGCCGACGGGAACGATGCGGCGGACCAGGACGGCAGCACAGGCGGGCTGGCCACCGGCGCGGTGACCTACCGGGTGTTCGCCGACCTGAAGCCGGGCTACAAGCTGCTCACCGTAGGCGGCTTCGCGGACCATCCCATCACGTTCAGCACGACCACCGACTTCTTTAACAACGAGGACCGCGGCGAAGCCTGGGGCGACCGGATCGACAACACGCACCTGGACGACAACACGGTGGCCCTCGACTCGTGGCTGAGCATGGGCGGCGCCTCCGACGCGCACTGGGGGATCCCCAAGGCCGATGACACGGACGGCTCGATCGTGGGCGGCGCGAACAACGACGGCGGCAGCAACAGCGTGCCCGGCGGCCTGCTGGTGAACAGCGTGGCGGCCCTGGGCCTCCCCTTGACGCAGGCCGACGGCCTCATCCCCGGCACCCCGCCCGCCACCTCGTTCGTGGGCACGCCGCCGGACATCTTCAACCTCGGGGGCAGCAGCTATGCATCCACTGACGCCGCGTGGGCCGCGCTCGGCGGCGCCCTGTCGCCCGACCCGGGGAACAAGCTGCTCATCGGCCAGTTCACCACCGACGGGGAATTCTCCTTCTGCCTCAACCTGTGGGTGAAGATCCCCGACAGCCTGGTCTGCAGCGCGCCGGGGTGCCACCAGATCCTCGAGTTCTATGGCAACCTGCTGCCGAGCGACACCGCCGGCACCAGCATCAGCGGCGACAACAAGTTCACCCTTCCCTCGCTGTGCTTCACGTCCAGCACCATCGCGGAGGATTGCGCAGGCGTACCCGGCGGCCCCGCGCTGCCCGGCACCCCCTGCGATGACGGCGACCCCGACACGGCGAACGATACCTATGCGACGAACTGCGACTGCCTGGGCGAGGATTGCGCAGGCGTGCCCGGCGGCCCTGCCCTGCCCGGCACCCCCTGCGACGACGGCGACCCGACCACGACGGACGACACGTGGCAGACCGGCTGCAACTGCAGCGGGACGGTGGGCATCCACGACCTCGACGCGAGCGCCCTGCAGGTGAGCGTGCACCCGAACCCGACCAACGACCTGGTCTGGATCGGCATCGACGGCGCCTCCGGCGAACGCACCACGTACGAACTGCGCAACGTGCTCGGTGAGCGCGTGGCCGCGAAGGACCTCGGCGTGCTCAACGGCCCGTGGAAAGGCACCATCGACCTGTCGCGCCTCGGCACCGGCGTGTATTTCCTGGACGTGACGATGGGCACCTCCACCCGCACCCAGCGCATCACCCGCCTGTAAGCACCGGGATGCGGACCATCGGCGCCTTCTTCCTTGCGTGCTCCCTGCCTGTGCTGGCCGATGCCCAGGCCATCGAGCAGGTGCTGGTGGAGACCTACCACGTGTCGGAACGCGGGAACGGGGAAGCGCCGCTGACGACGTACCGCATCTTCCTGGACCTGGCGCCGGGCTACGACCTGCAGATGGTCTACGGCGATGAGCGGCATCCGCTGTGGATCCGCACCAGCACCACGTTCTTCAACGACACGGTGGACGGCGTGACCTTCGCCGACCGCCTGAACGCCGACCGCCTGGGCCGCTATCCGCTCGCGCTGGATTCCTGGCTCACGCTCGGCGCTGCGAGCCGCGCGCACAACGGCGTGCCCGTGGCGAACGACCCGGACGGCTCCATCCTCACCTGTCCTCCGTACGGTCCGGAAACGGGCGGGCTCGTGCCGTCCCCCCGCAAGCCGCTGTGCTTCGCGGACGGCCTGCGCGCCGATACGGCGATCCGCGAGGTCGTGACGTTCCTGCTCGACCCGCGCTGCTTCGACCGGGGCGGCAACGAGCTGCGCACCAGCAACGGCGCCTGGGCGGTGCTCGGCGGCTTCCGCTCCCCCGATCCGGAAAACCGGGTGCTGGTGGCGCAAGTGACCACCACCGGCATGCTCTCGTTCCACCTCAACGTGCAGGTGGCCACTTCGGCCCGCATCCCGATGAAGTACGTGGCGAGCGATCCCGCGGAAGGCGAGATCGCATTCCCGGGCCTTTCGTTCGGTGACACCGACGACAGGAAGGCTTCCCCTTATTGAGTTCTTCCTGGAAGGATATCGCATCCGTCCACCAACGGATCGGGATGCTATCATCATATCATTCCAACATTATCCCTGTCTATCGTAATCATAATACATATGGATCATTATCCGATGTTCACCAATTCCGATATCCATATGCAGGATATGCCTTCCATACAGCCCTTGAAATGTAACCAAAGGGTATCGGGTCGATAACGCCATCCGGACCGGTGCACCGGAATATTTGACCCGCCTATCCATCGGTAGGCGTGAACGTCAAGTCCCGATCTCCTCTAACCCAAAACCCAGTTCTACGATGAAGTCGATCACCAAACTGACGATGGCGGCAGCCCTCGTCTCCGCCGGTGCGGGCGCGAGCTTCGCGCAGCCCATCGGCTCCTCCTGCGGTTGTCCCGATGTGGGCACGCGCACGCCGGTGAACATGTCCACGCTCGCCGACGGCAGCGGCAACCTGACGGCAGCGACCACCACGCTGACCTGCAACAACCTGTACATCCTGGACGAGAAGATCTACGTGGGCGCCGGCAAGGACCTCTACATCGAGCCGGGCACGGTGATCAAGGCCCCGAACATCGGTGGCGGCAACGCCGCCGCGCTGATCGTGAGCCGTGAAGGCCAGATCTGGGCCAACGGCTCGGAAAGCTGCCCGATCATCTTCACCTCGACCGCCGACAACCTGGACGGCACCTATGCCGTGACCAACCGCGGCAAATGGGGCGGCGTGATCGTCCTGGGCCGCGCCTACAACAACGTGCGCAACAGCGACGCAGGTTCCGTGGCCGTGACCGGCACGGACGGCGTGGGCATCATCGAAGGCCTCACGCCCGGCGACAGCCGCCACTTCTACGGCATGCCGATCGGCTCGGAGATCAACGATGACAACTCGGGCATCCTCCGCTACGTGTCGATCCGCCACGGCGGCGAGCGCCTCGGCCCCAACAACGAGATCAACGGCCTCACGCTGGGCTCGGTGGGCAACGGCACCACGATCGACTTCGTGGAGGTGACCTCGAACCTCGACGACGCGTTCGAGTTCTTCGGCGGCACGGTGAACGCCAAGCACCTGGTGGGCATGCACTGCGACGACGATTACATCGACTGGGACCAGGGCTACTCGGGCAAGATCCAGTTCGTATACGGCCTGCAAGGCCCCGACAACACCGGCGGCACCAACAACCAGGGCGACAACGGCCTGGAGCTGGACAGCGATGACGCGGCCACCAACAACGGCAACCGCTCCACCGGCATCATCTACAACGCCACCTTCATCGGCCGTCCCCAGCCCACGACCGACGAGGGCATCGAGGCCAAGGAGCGCACCCAGGGCACGATCGTGAACTGCATCTTCGCCAACTTCCGTTCGGGCCTGAACCTGGCCAGCAACGTGACGCCCTTCTGGCAGGGCGGCCAGTTCACCGTGAAGAACTGCACCTTCCAGGGCTGCACGGAGAACCTGCGCATCAATGGGGTGAACACCACCTCGGGCGCCGACTTCACCAAGTTCACCTCCACCGATGGCAACACGATCATCGCCTCCGGCCTGATCGACGCCTCGTTCGCCATCTCGCCCCTCACCTCCAATACGGTGACCGACAAGGTGAACCCGGTGCCCGCCGCGGGTACGGCCACCTCCACCCTCGCTCCCCCGGTGGACGGCTTCTTCAGCGGCGCCAAGTACCGCGGCGCCTTCGAGCCCGGCGCGACCCCCTGGATCGCCCACTGGACCCTCGCCTCGCAGATCGGCAGCGACCTGAGCGCCATCGCCGGCTGCCCAGGCGACCTGAACCGCGACGGCCAGGTGAACACCACCGACTTCGGCCTCTTCGCCAACGCCTTCGGCACCCCCTGCCACTAAGACCCCCATCGGCCCTGCGAGGGAGCGGCGCTCCTGCGCCCTCCCTCTGCAAGGCCACATCCCATCACCCATGAACAAGATCGACCGATACGTGTTCGGCGCCGCGCTGGCCCTCTGTAGCGCCTCCGCCGTCCAGGCCCAGGGCCTGGAGAACATCATCGTGGAGGACTACTACACGATCAGCCAGGCCGACGCCGATGCCTACAACGGCGGCTTCGGCGGCGGCGGCTTCCCCCTGGTGGCCGGCATGAAGTGCTACCGCATCTATGTGGACATGGCGCCAGGCTACAAGCTGAACCAGGTGTTCGGCAGCCCCACCCCGCAAGGCGGCGGCGCTTCGCCCAACCCGCTCGATATCACCACCACCACCACCTTCTGGAACGATGACAACTGGGGCAGCGAATTCCCGTCCCAGACCCGCCGCCTCCCCCAAGGCGCGGCCTTCGATTCCTACATCACGGTGAACACCACGGGCACGGGCTCCACGGGCACCACGTGCGGCAGCACCGCCGCCCAGTTCGGTGTGCTCCGCAGCGCGGACACCAATGGGAACCTCACCATGTGCACGGTATACCCCGGCTTCTCCGGCAACGATGGCAACGTCCCCGGCACGGGCCCTGCCCTCACCACGAACCTGAGCGGCTCCCTGGACTTCTCGGCCCTCCGCGCCGACGGCAGCTCCTTCGTGGTCGTGGACGATTCCTGGACCACCCTGCCCACCAGCCAGGGCGTCGACCCCACCGGCACCAACCGCGTGCTGATCGGCCAGTTCACCACCGACGGCGCCCTCTCCTTCAAGCTGAACGTGCAGCTCTCGAGCCCCACCAGCCAGCTGGAGACCTACGTGCACACCACGGCGGGCGCCGGCGAGACCGTTTCGCCGCTGCTGACCTATCCGCAGTCGCTCCCCCCGGACTGCCTCGGCGTACCGGGCGGCACCGCCCAGCCGGGCACGGCCTGCGATGACGGCAACGCCGCCACCGGCAATGACACCTGGAACGCCAACTGCGTATGCGTCGGACAGACCATCGACTGCGCCGGCGTGCCCGGCGGCACCGCACTCCCCGGCACCGCCTGCGATGACGGCAACGCCAGCACCGGCAACGACACCTGGAACGCCAGCTGCGTATGCGTCGGACAGACCATCGACTGCGCCGGCGTGCCCGGCGGCACCGCGCTCCCCGGCACCGCCTGCGACGACGGCAACGCCAGCACCGGCAATGACGTGTACGGCGCCAACTGCGTATGCGCCGGACAGACCATCGACTGCCTCGGCGTGCCCGGCGGCACCGCACTCCCCGGCACCGCCTGCGATGACGGCAATGCCAGCACCGGCAACGACGTGTACGGCGCCAACTGCGTATGCGCCGGACAGACCATCGACTGCCTCGGCGTGCCCGGCGGCACTGCGCTCCCCGGCACCGCCTGCGACGACGGCAACGCCAGCACCGGCAACGACGTGTACGGCGCCAACTGCGTGTGCGCCGGACAGCTGATCGACTGCCTGGGCGTACCGGGCGGCACCGCCCTGATCGGCTCGCCCTGCGATGACGGGAACGCCAGCACGACGAACGATGCGTACAACCCCGACTGCGTGTGCGAAGGCAGCACGGTGGACTGCAACGACAACGACCCCTGCACGGCCGACAGCTTCAACGGCACGGCATGCGTGCATACGCCACTGCCCGACACCGACAGCGATGGCACCTGCGACCTGATCGACGGCTGCCCCACGGACCCGAACAAGATCGCCCCGGGCATCTGCGGCTGCGGCGTGCCTGATGTGGATACCGACAGCGACGGCGTAGCGGACTGCCAGGACAGCTGCCCGAACCTGGCCGGCCAGGTGGGCTCGACCTGCGATGACGGCAACGCCCAGACGGTGAACGACACGATCAACGCCAACTGCGTATGCGTGGGCACGCCTCTCGCTGGGGACTGCCTCGGTGTGCCGGGCGGCACCGCCCTCCCGGGTACGGCCTGCGACGACGACGATGCCACCACCGAGAACGATACCTGGAACGCCAACTGCGTGTGCGTGGGCACCTCCATCTTCGACTGCCCGGCCCTCCAGGCCGACTTCGGTGATGCCTGCGACGACGGCGATGCCACCACCGAGAACGATGTGGTGGGCACCGACTGCGTGTGCGCCGGTACGTCGATCTACGACTGCCCGGTCCTGCAGGCCAACATCGGCGATGCTTGTGACGACGGCAATGCCTCCACGATCAACGACGTGGTGACCGCGAGCTGCGTGTGCGCCGGCACCCCGACCTGCACGGAGAACCTGACGCTGGCCATCAAGCTGGACGCCTTCGGCAGCCAGACCACCTGGAACCTGAAGGACGCCAACACCAATGTGGTGGTCGACCAGG
>JAFDZF010000134.1 GCA_018267055.1 Bacteroidota bacterium | reverse complement strand
GCCAGCACCGAGCCGGTATCGCCCATCAGCGTGCCGGAGTTCCTGCCCACGCTCCAGGGCCGTGCGCACGATGTGGGCCGCTTGATCGGGGTGCCTTACGGCGAAGGCTTCACGCTGTCGCGCCCGCCCGGCGTGCGCGACGTGCTGGAGCTGACCTGAGCCTTACTGGCCCTGCGGATCCTTCTTCAGCAGGAGCACCTGCCCGCCCAGGGGACCGAAGCAGCGGCCCGCCGCCAGGAAGCCGTTGTCGGCCAGGGGCCGGATGTCCTGTACCTCGCCGGCGCGTTCCGCCGGATAGTACCGCTTCCACAGGAGCGTCCCGGTGGCGGTGGCGCGCAGGACCAGGGCTTCCGTGGGGTCCTGCTTCCCATGCACGCCGCCGAAGAGCAGGTCGCCGTTCTGCGCCACCGTGAGCGTTTGCGCACCATGGTCGGAGAGGGTGTCGCCGAGGGCCCGGGTCCAGAGCGTGTCGCCATCGCTCGCCATGGCCAGCACGTATACATTGCGGAAGTGGCGCCCCTGGTACGTGGCGGCGCCGTAGGTATCGGTATGGCCGGCCATCACCACGTTCGGGCCGATGCCCACCACGTCGAACAGCTCCTCGTCCTGCGCCCCGCCCCAGCTGTGCCACCATTGTTCGGTGCCCGAAGCGTCGGTATGCAGCGTGTAGGTGTCGGTGCCGCCGCCGAAATTGAGCAGGCGGCCCACGGCGGTGAAGCCGCCGTCATGCGCCGTCACCGCGCGCAGCAGCTCATCGCCCGCTGTTCCGTAGTGGTGCGACCACAGCGGTTGTCCCGCGGCATCGAAGCGCATCAGCAGCGCGTCGCGATCGGCCGCGCCGCGCCATACGCCGGCCGCGATGCAGCCGCCATCGGCGGTCCGCTCCAGCCCCAGGAGCTGCTCCTCCTGCCCCGGGGTATCGGAGATCCAGCTGGACAGGACGGCACCCGAGGTGGACACCTTCACCAGCAGCGCATCGTGGTCGCTCCGGCCCGGCCGGATGCAGGAACCGCACACCACGATGCTGCCGTCGCCGCCGGCCACGGCGCCTTGTGCGAAGCACGAGCCCGCCAGGCCGACGTCGCTCCACTGCGGTGAGCCGCCCTGGAGGTCGGTGCGGAGCAGGCGGATGCGGATCGGGCCGTTCACCAGCGATGCATCGCGGACCACCGAGGTGATGCCCGTGGCATCGGGAACGATCGCCACCGCTTCCTGGTGGCGCGCCTGCCCATAGCTCGACAGGAAGCCCTGCGCCTGCGCGCCGCTCCCGAGCAGGGTGGAAAGGAGAAGGGGAACGAGGAAGGTGCGCATGGCCGAAGGTAGCGGCACCCGGTCGTGTGGCGGGCGGGGAGGAGAAGGGTATTTTTGGAAGAGCCGTTGGTTCCGCCGTGCCCTTGGGATCCGACCGTGGGCGTCCTGGTCGGGTCCCTATCTACCCAGTCCCCCCCCAGATCACATGGACCACAAATTTCTCCTCGCCGCCCTGGCTGCTGCTGCGGTGGGCTTCACCGCATGCAAGAACGACAGTGATGAGCCGGCCACCCCCGATGGCACCACCGGCCATCCCCTCGCCACGGTACGCCTGGCCTTCGCGTTCATGCTCGGCGAGCACCCGTACACGCTGGATTCCACGGTCGTGGACGGGAACGGCCACCGGGTGAAGTTCAGCCAGGTGCGTTTCTTCATCAGCGGCGCCCATGCCATCAATGACGAGGAACAGGTCGTGGGCGAGTTCCCCGACGCGTACCTCTTGCTGGACGCCTCCCAGGCGACGAACGACTTCAAGCTGGGCGAAATGGAGGTGGGCCACATCCACGAGGTGGCGTTCGACCTCGGGCTGGACAGCGTGACGAACCACAGCGATCCGACGCAGCACATCACCCCTCCGCTCAACGACGCCACCATGCACTGGAGCTGGAACCCCGGCATGGGCTACAAGTTCTTCGTGCTGGAAGGGCGCGTGGACGATGATGGCGACGGCGTGGTGGACAGTGGCGATCCCGCCTTCACCGTGCACTGCGCCGGTGATGTGTTGCGTACGCCGGACCACATCCACCTGCACCACACCCTGGTGGAAGGCGAGACCTTCACGGGGCACGGCAAGGTGGACCTGAGCGGCATCCTTGCAGGCATCGACGTGCTGGCGGATCCCGACAACATGGGCGTGACGCCCGTGACCACCCAGGCCATGGCGGACCTGGCTGCGGCAGTGGACGAGGCGGAGTGATCCCGTGAACGTGGTCCGTAGGGGCGGCCCTTCTTGTGCCGGACCTATACTTGCCCGCGGCCTTCGCTCGCCCCATCGATGCTGATCGTCCTTTTCGGCTGGCTCTTCGCCGCGCTCTGCCTGCTGCCCATCGGTTCGGCGGTGCTCACGGCCTTGTCCCGCCCGGAGGAGCGGGACCTCCGCGATGTCCCGCTGGTGCATGTGTTCCTGTGCGGCCTCATCGCGGCCACCGCGTTCGGCCAATGCTGGGCCTATCTCGCCCCGATCGGCCGCGGCATCGATCTGGTGGTGCTGGCGATCGCCGTGGGGCTCCTGTTCGTGCAGCGTGCCCGCCTGGCGGCCTACGTGCGGCACCGCGCCGGGCTGGTGCGTGCCTGGCCGTGGCCGGTGCAGCTGGGCCTGGTCGCGCTGTTCGCGATCGTGCTGTTGAAGTCGGCCTCGCCGTCGGAGATGTACGACGAAGGCGGCTATTACATGCCGTACATCAAGTGGATCGAGCGGTACCGCCTCGTGCCCGGCCTGGGCAACATCGAGGACCGGATGGGCTTCAACTCGGCCTTCCACCTGGCCAGCGCGCTCTTCGGCCTCGCCTGGCTGGTGCCGAACGGCACATACGACCTCAATGGCCTGCTGCTGCTGCTGTTCGGCGCATGGTGCCTGGGCGGTGCGGCGCGCCTGGCCGTCGCGGGCGTGCCGGCGATGTCCGATGTGATGAAGGCCTTCTGCCTCTTCTTCCTCATGCGGAACATGCTCACCTCCGCCTCGGCCGACCTGTCGAACATCCTGCTGGGCGAGGCCATCCTCCTCCTGCTCATGGAGAAGATCGAGGCGCGGGCCATGGCGGCGGGTGACCGGCGGTACATGCTGATCGGCCTTTATGCGCTGATGGTCGCCACCATCAAGCTCAGCTCCCTGTCCATCTGGCTGGCGCCGGCCTACCTCACGGTGCGGGTGTTCCGGTCCGGCTCGCGGTCCGCGTCCATCCGGCTGGCCCTCGTGGCGCCATTGGTGCTGTTGCCGTGGCTGGGCCGCTTCCCGGTCCTCAGCGGCTACTGGGTGTATCCATTGTACCAGCTGGGCGGTCCTGCGGTCGATTGGAAGGTGCCCGAGGTGGTGGCCGAGCGCCAGTACCATTACGTGAGCGAGTTCGCCAAGACCAATGCCCGGCCGGGGGAGAGCGCCTACTTCGCCGCCCACCGCGGCCTGCTCGAGTGGGTACCGGCCTGGTTCCACCGCGAGAACGGCTTCAACAAGGCCATGGCGCTGGCGATGGGGCTGGCCCTGCTGGTGCTGGTGCCCTTCGCCGTGGTGCGTGCGCGCTGGCTCTGGCACGCGCACCGCGAGCTGCTGCTATTCGGGGTCCTGGTGGCGGTGAACGTGCTGTGCTGGTTCCTGCGCAATCCCTCGTTCCGCTTCGGCTGGGCCTGGGCCATCATGTTGCTGGCCTTCGCGTTCCACCTGGCGTTGGCGCGCCTGGCGGGAGGGAAGGTCCTGCGTTGGGCCGCCCTGGGGCTGCTGGTGCTCTTCGCTGTGCAGAACACCGGCAAGACCATGCTCGAGAGCCGCCGGTACCTCGTGCACATGCTGGTGCGGCCGATGCCCGTGAAGCAGGTGGCCTTGCGGGACGCGGATCTCGGCGGGATCCATGCGCAGGCTTCCGCCACCAACCAATGCTGGGGCACGGTGCCGCCGTGCCTGCCGTTGGGCTACGATCCACGCTTGCAGGCCCGCGGCCCGCGCGTGGAGGACGGCTTCCGCATCGCCCGGCCCTGAGCGGTCACGACAGGCGCTCGCGCAAGCGCCCCAGCAGCTGCTTCAGCCGGTCCGCATCGGCGCGGCCGGGCAGGAGGTCGTGCCAGCGCACCTCCACGGAGCGGACGAACACGATCCCCTGGTACACGGCGTTGAGCACATAGGCCAGGGATGCGGTGCAGGCCGCGCCCGGCAGGCCATAGGCGGGGATGAGCGTGTAGCCGGCGGCCACGGTGGCCACGAGCCCCAGGCCGGAGCCGATCACGTTGTGCTTGTTGCGGCCGGTACCGCTGAAGAAATGGCTGAACGCCTGCGAGGCCGCCATGGCCAGGATGCCCGGCGCGAGCAGCAGCAGGATGGGGAGGAGGCCGGTGACCTCGTGCCCGAAGGCCCAGCGGAACACCGCGTCCGGCAGCACCGACAGCACGAGCACCACGGCCAGCGCGCAGCCGAGCGACACCTTCAGGATGGTGAGGGTGAGCAGGCGCTGGCGTTCGGGTTCGGCGGTGTTGCTCACCTGGCTATACAGCACCAGGCCCAGGCTCTTCGGCACCAGCCATGCGCTTTCGGCCAGCTGGTTGCCCACGCTGTAGACGCCCAGGGCGGCCGTCCCGCGGAAGCGCTCGATCAGCCAGTACGCGAGGCGGTAGTTGAGCAGCTGCATGCCGTTGGCGCTCTGCACCAGCAGGCCTTGTTGCACCAGCGTGCGCCATACGCTTCCCCCTTCGTGGGCGATCGTGGGCGCACGGTCGCGCATGGCGAGGGTGCTCAGCAGCACGGTCCCCCCGAACGCGGCGTACGAGGCGCGCACATAGGCCATGGCATCGGGTGCCGGCATGCGCAGCAGGGCCGTGAACACCACCAGCAGCACCACGGCCTGCATGACGATGATCGCGTTGTGCGTGCGGATCCGCTGCTGCCCGATGAGCACGCCGAGGTGGATGCTGTACACCGCCTGCAGCAGGGTGAGCGCCGCCACATGGCCTTCATAGCCGGCGGGCACGAGCCGGAAGAGGCGCAGGACGCCATAGCCCAAGGCGCAGGCCACCGCCACCCAGGCGTAGGCCGGCGGCAGCAGGCGCCGCAGGGGCACGCGGGGCACCAGGTACACCAGCGCGCCCCCGCCCACCAGGTTCGCTGCGAGCATGAGCAGGGTGATGCCCAGGACCACCATGCTGATGGTGCCCAGGCCGAAGGCCCCCAGACGGTGCCCCGCCAGCATGGTCACGGCGAGGTTGAGCGCCGTGACCGACACGCGCGCCGCGATGGTGCCGGTGATCTGTCGGATCATGCGTCGTCGTCGTCGGGGTCCGGTGCGGAAGGGCGCTTCCGCGCGAGCCGATCCAGCTTGCGCTGGCGCACCCGCCGCTGCTGGGCCTTGTCCGTCACGAACCGCTTGCCGTCCACCAGCGTAAGGTCGCCCACGGCACTGATGGTATGCAGGCCCTTGGACCAGACCGAGCCTTTCAGCGGGCCGATGTACTTGACGGTCTCCTCCCGGAAAGCGGTGGGCGAAAGCTCCAGCACGCGGTTCAGCGCGATGCGTCCGCCGTAGGTCAGGCTGCTGTCCTGGGCCGGTCGCCACAGGCCGTCCCCGGTGCGGAACGGCGTGCCGCCCGGGCGGGCCGAACGGATGTCGGCCTTCACCGGGTTCAGCAGGTGCGGCACGTACGGCCCTTCGAAGCGCTCGGCATGGTAGGCGAAAAGCTCCACGTTCGTCAGCGGGGCCTTGGTGCCGAAGAGCCACCACCGGCCCTCATGTTCGAACAGCGTGGGGTCGAAGAGCGGTTCCTCCAGCAGGGTGCACACCCGTTCCAGCCCGTCGTTGGCCGGGTGGATGCGGTACAGGTCCACCCGCCCCGCGGCCGCGCTCTCGGGCACCACGAACACCTGGCCGTCGCGCTCCACGATGTAGGGGTAGGAGAGGTGGCCCTCGTCCGCCAGCATGGTGCGCGATCGCTTCAGCACGTTGTCGCGCTTCGGGCGCAGGCGGCTGATCTCGCCCCGGTGCGTGGCGTGGTCGTACTTCTCGTACAGCACGTTCAGCTGGTCCTCGGCCATGTAGCCGAAGGGGTCGGCCCGGAACTGGCCTGCGGCCGGGGCCGGCAGCCAGCGCACGTTCAGGTTCGGGCGCTCCTCCAGCAGCGTATGGATGGGCTGGGGCAGCACGCCGATGTTCCACTCCTCATGGAGGCGGAGCTCCCCGCGGTGGAAGCGCACCTTGTTCCGCGCCTGCTTCCACAGGAACCGCAGGAAGACCGTGTTCCGCGGGTATTTGTGGACGGGCGCTTCCGTGGTGCTGGCGATGCCGTCGGCGGCGTCGGTGCGGCCGAGCAGCAGCTCGTGGCATACCTGGGCGGCCCAGCCCGCGCTGTGCATCAGCACGGTGTCCACCGTTTCCGCCAGCGAATGATCGACGGTGCGGAACCAGCCCTTGCGCAGGATGCGGCCGCCGTCCAGCCGTTCGGTGAGGCGCTGCAGCACGGCCCCGGTCAGCGGGTCCCCGTCCATCAGTTCCCAGAAGCCGGGCGGCCCGCCGCGGTAATGCTCCTCGTCGCCGTGGTGGTAGCTCCAGACGCCATGGCGCGGAAGCTCGAGCACCGGGCCGCGCAGGATGCCGAACCCGAAGCGAAGCAGCACATCGGGGGCCTGGGCCCGCAGCGCGTCGAGGTCCTTGGCGGGGAGATAGGTCGAATGCCCGCGCACTTCCGGGACGCACCGCATCACGGGAACGCCGGCGAGCAGGGCGGACAGGTCCTCGGTCGCCATCGCGCCGGGCCGGAACGCGTGCCGCCGGTAGGAACGATAGAGCGCCGTGCGCCAGGGATACCGCAGCACCCGCTGCACGAAGGACCGTTCCGGGGGCGTGGCCGAGTCGTTCACCACCACCACCGCCAGCTCCACGCCCGGCACGGCGCACACGGCGCGGATGCATGCCGCCTGCCAGCGCTGGAAGCGCAGGCCGTCGCACAGGATGCCCACGCGCAGCCGCGCTTCAGCCATGGCCCAGCACGCGTTGGTAGATGGCGAGGAAGCGGTCGCCCACGGCCTCGGGGCCGAAGCGGTCGCTCACCGTGCGTCGGATCACGGCGGGGTCATAGCGGTCGTGCCCGCGCTCCATCGCGATCATCGCTTCGGCGAGCGCATCGTCGTCCTTCGGGGGGATCAGCACGCCGTTCTCGGGGGTGATGAAGGCCTCCGGGCCGCCGCAGCGGGTGGCGATCACCGGCTTGCCGCAGGCCAGGGCCTCGCCGGTCACCACGCTGAAGGTCTCCACATTGCTGTTGATGATCACCGTGCCCGTGCCACCCATGTGGTCCAGCACGGTCGCATTGGGCAGGCGCCCCAGCCAGCGCACGCTGCCGTTGAGGCCCAGCGATGCGGCTTCGGCCTCCAGTGCGGTGCGGTCGGGGCCATCGCCGATCACGTCCAGCCGCAGGTCATGGCCGCGGCCCCGTGCGGCATGCAGGGCGCGGAGCACCCCGCCCACGTTCTTCGTGCGGTCCACCAGGTCGGCCACCATCATGAAGCGGCCCGCCGCGCCCCGGACGGGAAGGATGCGGTCGGTGCCGGGCACCACGTTGGGCACCACCTCATAGCGGGTGCAGAGCCCCAGGCGCTCGAGCCCCCGGCCCAGGTGCGCGCTCACGGCGGTGACGGCGCCGGCGTGGCGGAAGAGGAAGCGGTTGAACGCCTTGAACAGGGCGCCCTTCGCGGCCCACGTGCCGTCGAGGTATTCGCTGCTCTGCTCGCTGAGCAGGTAGGGGATGCCGCGGGTCCGGTACAGCCACCAGGCCGCCATCGCGGGCCGCACCAGGATATGCACATGGCTCAGGTCCGGACGGCCGCGCTCCGCGAACATGCGGGCGACGCCGTTCCGGAAGGCCCGCCGGTAGCGGAGGTAGTTGATCGCCTTGCGCCAGGGACCGAAAGCGGCTTCGCTCGGCCGGTAATGGCAGCGCAGTTCCCAGGGACCGTCCGCGGTGGTGAGCTCCTGCTCCTCGGGGACGCCGAGCCCTTCGATGGGGGAGACGAACACGACGCTCACCCGGGCCTTGCGCGCCACGGCCAGCGTCTGCTTGCGGATGAAATCGCCCAGCTGGGGGTCCTTGCGGCCCGGGTACCATTTCGGCAGCACGAGCACGTGCGGCGGGTCCCGATGCTCCACGGAAGGGCTGTTCATCCTGCGCAAAGTAACGTGGACACCGTACCCGACTATATTTGCGGCCCCGTTCATCCCCGGATGAGCGGAACATGGTGGGTGTAGCTCAGTTGGTCAGAGCGTCGGATTGTGGTTCCGAAGGTCGTCGGTTCAAGCCCGATCATCCACCCCAAAGCCCTCGGAAACGGGGGCTTTTCCATTCCTAGGCGGGGCTGGACAGCGTGCTGAGGTCGTGCTTCGCATTGGGCAGCGAGCGGTCCAGCGACCACTGCACCCGTCCCTGGAACGGCCGCTGGCGCACCGGGCAGTCGGCGATGAGGCAGATGGGGCACGAGGCCGGCACGCAGGGGTCCATGTGGATGAAGCTTTCCGCCTCGCGGCCCGAGCGCTCGTTGATGAGGCCCTCGATGGCGGTGATCTCGGCGTGGGCCTGCTCCAGCGTGTAGTAGTACGGCATGGTCACATGGCAGTCGATGTGCAGCCGGCGGCCGAAGGTGATCAGGCGGAAATTGTGCAGGTCGATCCAGGCCGGATGCCGCTGGCCATCGAGCAGCTTCACCAGGTCGTCGGCCACGGCCATGTCGGTCTCGTCCATGATGCCCGCCACGCTCCGCCGCACCACGCGCGTGCCCTGCACGATGATGAAGCCCCCGAAGACCAGGGCGAACAGGCTGTCGAGCCAGAGCAGGCCGGTGATGCGGATCAGCAGCAGCCCGCACAGCATGGCCGCGGTGCTCCAGGCATCGCTGAGGAGGTGCGTGCCGCTGGCCTGCATGGCGATGGAATGCTTCGCCTGGCCGCGCCGCTTCAGCAGCAGGCCCATGGCCAGGTTGAGCGCGCCGGCCGCCGCCGTCAGCACCAGGCCCTGGTCCAGGTCGTGGAGCACGGGGCCCGCGATCCAGGCCGTGATCGCGCGGTAGATGATCACCAGCCCGGCCAGGGCCACCAGCCCTCCCTCGACGCCCGCACTGATGAACTCCACCTTGCCGTGGCCATAGGGATGCTCGCGGTCGCTCGGCTTCGCCGCCAGGGCCAGGCTGTACAGGGCGAAGCCGCCGCCCACCACGTTCACGATGCTCTCCAGCGCGTCGCTGAGGATGGTGTTGCTGTGCGTGATCCGCCAGGCGATGAACTTGATCGCCATGAGCAAGGCCCCCGCCACCACGACCAGGGCCTGCAGGCGGATGTCGGCGCGCGTGGACATGGCGGCGAAGGTACCCGGGAGAAGAGAGACGGGTGAAGGGTGAAGGCGGATGGGTGAAGGGCAAGCGCGGGCTGCATCCTGCATCCATCGCCCTCCCATTCCCGGAACGCCGATCTTCGCCGCGCATGCGGCTGACCAAGCTCTTCCAGGACCTGTTCGAGAGCGAGCGCGTGGGCGGGCTGCTGCTCGTGGCCTGCACGGCGATCAGCCTGCTGCTCACCAATTCCGCGGCGCACGACGCTTACACCGGCCTGTGGCATGTGCCCGTCGCCGGCCACCCGCTCGAGTTCTGGATCAACGACGGGTTGATGACCATCTTCTTCCTGATGGTGGGCCTGGAGCTGGAGCGCGAGGTGTACATCGGCGAGCTCTCGAAGCGCCGGCACGCGCTGCTCCCGGCCCTGGCCGCGCTGGGCGGCATGCTCGTGCCTGCGGGCATCCACCTGCTGCTCAACCACGGCACGCCCACCGCCGGTGGCGCGGGCATCCCCATGGCCACCGACATCGCCTTCGCCATCGGCATCCTGTCCATGCTGGGCGACCGTGTGCCGGTGCCGCTCAAGGTGTTCCTCACCGCGCTGGCGGTGATCGATGACCTGGGGGCCATCCTCGCCATCGCGCTCTTCTATTCCAGCGGCCTGTCGTGGGGCTACCTCGCCGCGGCGCTCGGTGTGTTCGGGGTGATGATCGCGATGAACCGGCTGAAGGTGTTCCGGCTGCTGCCCTACCTGGTGCTCGGCGTGCTGATGTGGGTGTTCATGCTGCGCTCCGGCGTGCACGCCACCATCACCGGCGTGCTGCTCGCCTTCGCCATCCCCTTCGGCGACGGGGGCGAGCGCACCATCTCGTACCGCCTGCAGCATGCGCTGCACAAGCC
Organism: Bacteroidota bacterium; assembly: GCA_018267055.1. Classification (GTDB taxonomy): domain Bacteria; phylum Bacteroidota; class Bacteroidia; order Flavobacteriales_F; family PHOS-HE28; genus PHOS-HE28. The sequence continues at coordinate 6,753 of JAFDZF010000134.1, read as the reverse complement.
GGTGGCCTTCGGCATCATGCCCGTCTTCGCGCTGGCCAACACCTGCATCCTGCTGGAGCCGGGCTGGACCGATGGCCTGCTCTCGGCCAACAGCCTGGGCATCTTCCTCGGCCTGGTGGTAGGCAAGCCGGTCGGCATCGTCGCGTTCGCCGCCCTGGCGGTGGGGGTGGGCTGGTGCGCGCTGCCCGATGGCACCCGCTGGAAGCACCTGCTCGGCGCGGGCTGCCTGGCGGGCATCGGGTTCACCATGAGCATCTTCATCACCCTCCTGGCCTTCGACCATGCGGAGACCGTGATGCATGCGAAGACGGCCATCCTCGTCTCCTCGGGCGTGGCGGCCCTGCTGGGCGGCGCGGTGCTGCTGCTCACCCTGCCCAAGCGGGCCCCCGCGGCCTGAACGGCCCGTTCCCAGGCCCTTCCCGGGCTCCGCCTACCTTCGCATCGAAGGCAAAGGCCAACCTCATGGATGTACGATTGATCGAAGCCGCTTCGGAGATTGGGGCGGGGACGCGCGGCACCAGCATGGGCATGAGCGCCCTGCGCGTGGCCGCCTGGAAGCTGGGCAGCGAACTGTTCGGGCACGCCGAGGAGAGCATCCTCCGCGACGAGAACGACGTGCTCTACGAGGACGACCGCTCCCCGAACGCGCACCACATCGACGGCCTCATCCGCTTCGAGTCGGACCTGGCCTATGAGGTCTACAAGTACCTGCGGAGCAATGTGTTCCCGGTGATCATCGGCGGCGACCATTCGATCGCCATCGGCTCGGTCTCCGGCACCAAGATGGCCTTTCCCCAGGAGCGGGTGGGGGTGGTGTGGATCGATGCCCACGCCGACCTGCACAGCCCCTGGACCACCCCCAGCGGCAATGTGCACGGCATGCCCCTGGCGCTGCTGATGAACATCGAGAAGAAGGGGCAGAACCGGCCCCGGGTCTTCACCATGGACACGTGGGACCGCCTGCGGAAGATCGGCATGAACGGCCCCAAGCTCGTGCCCAGCGACCTGGTCTTCATCGGCCTGCGCGACTACGAGCCCGAGGAGCGCGCCATCATCGAGGAGCACCGCATCAAGGTGATCACCGTGGACGAGATCCGGAAGAAGGGGGCAAGGGCCGCGGTGGACGCCACGCTGGCCCACCTCACCGCCTGCGACCGCATCCACGTGAGCTTCGATGTGGACAGCCTCGATCCCACCATCTCCCGCGGCACCGGCACCCCGGTGGACCACGGCCTCTTCCTCGCGGAGGCCCGCGACCTCCTCACCGGTCTCTGCGCGGATCCCAAGACGGTGACTCTGGACGTGGTGGAGATCAACCCCGCGCTGGACACCAACAACGCCATGGCGGAGAACGTGCTCACCGTGCTTGAGCCGCTGTTCCCCATCCTGCGGGCGCGGTGATCCATAGGTCCATATGCCCATGGACCGCCCTTCGATCCCATGACCGGCATCGCCTCCCGCGTCCTCCTCGTCCGGCCCAGCGGGTTCGGCTATGATCCCGAGACCGCTGAAAGCAATGCGTTCCAGCGGCGGCCGGCGGATCCCGAGGTGCGGCGGAAGGCCGAGGCCGAGTTCGATGCGCTCCTGTACGCCTTGGACAGCTGCGGCATCGGCACCACCGTGCTGGACCCCACGGACGCCCATGCGCCCAACGCGGTCTTCCCCAACAACTGGTTCAGCACCCATGCCGATGGGACGCTCGTGCTGTACCCCATGTGCACGCCGAGCCGCCGGGCCGAACGGGATCCCCGCTTCGCGGAGGTGCTGCGGCGGGAAGGTTTCCGCGTGGAACGCACGATCGATCTCTCGTTCCTGGAGCAGGAGGGGCGGTTCCTGGAAGGCACCGGCAGCCTGGTGCTCGATCGCGCGCGCAACGTGGCCTTCGCGGCGCTGTCCCCACGCACCACCGAGCGCGCGCTCAACCGCTGGTGCGGCGCCCTGGGCGGCTCGCCGGTCCCTTTCCTCGCCACCATGGACGGCACCCTCGCCGGCCCGCCGGTGTACCACACCAACGTGGTGATGGGCATCGGCGACGGCTTCGCCGTGGTCTGCCTCGACGCCCTGCCGTATCCCGCCGACCGCGAGGACGTGGTGGCCGAGCTGGACCGGGGCGGCAAGCGCATCATCCGCATCGGCCTGGAGCAGATGCATGCCTACGTCGGCAACCTGCTGCACCTGGGCAATGGCGCCGGGCACCCCGCCGACCAGCGCCGTTCCATCCTGCTGTCCACCACCGCCCACGCAGCGCTGCAGCCCGCGCAGCGCCGCCAGCTCGAGCGGTTCGGCGACCTCGTTCCCGTGGCCGTCCCGACGATCGAGGCCGTGGGCGGCGGCAGCGTGCGCTGCATGCTGGCCGAGAACTTCCTGGAGCGGCTGTGAGCGTGGGCCATTGCCGGCCGGCCCAGCGGTGCCCTCCGCTCCAAGAAGCGGATAACGGCCGGCGGACAGCCGACAACCGCTTTCCTTTGCGATCCCATGTTCCAGGACAGACTACAGACCCTTCTCGCTCCCGCGCTCCAGACCGCGTTCCAGCACCTGTTCCAGGCATCCATCGATGCCCGGACGATCGCGTTCCAGCAGACGCGACCGGAGTTCGAGGGGGACGTGACCATCAACGTCTTCCCCTTCCTCAAGCTCAGCGGCAAGGGACCCGAGCAGACCGCCCAGGCCCTCGGCGAGCACCTGCAGGCCCAGGTGGACGTGGTGGAGCGCTTCAACGTGGTGAAGGGCTTCCTGAACATCGTGATCGCCGACCGCTACTGGAGCGGCTTCCTGCGGGAAGCGGCGGGCGCCGACATCCTGCTGTTCCCCGCCACGGGGAGGAAGATGATGGTGGAGTACGCCTCGCCCAATACCAACAAACCGCTGCACCTGGGGCACCTGCGCAACATCTTCCTCGGCTACAGCGTCGCGCGCATCCTGCAGGCGGCGGGCAACGAGGTGGTGAAGGTGCAGGTGATCAACGACCGGGGCATCCACATCTGCAAGAGCATGCTCGCCTGGCGGAAGTTCGGCCAAGGCGAGACGCCTGCAAGCAGCGGCCTCAAGGGCGACAAGCTGGTGGGCAAGTACTACGTGGAGTTCGACAAGCGCTACCGCGCCGAGATCGAGGCGCTGGTGGCCGGGGGCATGGCGAAGGAGGAGGCGGAGAAGAAGGCCCCGCTGCTGCTGGAGGCCCAGGAAATGTTGCGCCAGTGGGAGGCCGGCGACCCCGACGTGCGCGCCCTCTGGGAGCGGATGAACGGCTGGGTGTACGATGGCTTCAATGCCAGCTATGCCCGCATGGGCGTGGAGTTCGACAAGGACTACTACGAAAGCCGCACCTATGTGCTCGGCAAGCAGGACGTGCTGGACGGCCTGAAGAAGGGCGTGTTCTACGAGAAGGACGGCGCCGTCTGGGTGGACAATACCCAGGAAGGCCTGGACGAGAAGGTGTTGTTGCGCCGCGACGGCACCAGCGTGTACATGACGCAGGACATCGGCACCGCCATCCAGCGGTTCCAGGAATACCCCGGTCTGTCGAAGCTGATCTACACGGTGGGCAATGAGCAGGACTACCACTTCAAGGTGCTGTTCCTGATCCTGCGGAAGCTGGGCTTCCCCTGGGCCGACGAGCTCTTCCACCTGAGCTACGGCATGGTGGACCTGCCCAGCGGCAAGATGAAGAGCCGCGAGGGCACCGTGGTCGACGCCGACGACATCATGGACGAGATGGTGGAGGAGGCCCGCGCCAAGGGCGAGGAGCTGAGCAAGCTCGACGATTTCACCGCGGAGGAGAAAGCCCGGCTCTTCGAGATGATCGGCCTGGCCGCGTTGAAGTACTTCCTGCTCAAGGTGGACCCGAAGAAGCGCATGCTCTTCGACCCGGCGGCCAGCATCGACCTGCAAGGTCACACGGGGCCGTTCATCCAGTACACCTATGCCCGCATCCAGAGCCTGTTGCGCAAGGCCGGGTCCGGCGATGCCCCGCTGGGGAGCGGGCCGGCACCGGCACTGATGGGCGAAGAGAAGGCCGTCATCAAACAGCTGCACCACCTGCCGGCCGTCCTGAACGAGGCCGCCGTCCGGCTGGATCCCGCGGTGCTGGCCAACCAGACCTATGAACTGGTGAAGGCCTACAACACCTTCTACCAGAGCGTGCCGGTGATGAAGGAGGAGGACGCCGCCAAGCGGGCGTTCCGCCTCGCCCTGAGCGCGGCCGTGGGGCGTACGGTCAAGAAGGCGATGTGGTGCCTGGGCATCGAGGTGCCCGAGCGGATGTGATCAGAACTTCGGGCAGGGCACCGCGCGGTACTTGCGGTTCTTGCCCTTGCGCGGCCATTCGTAGATCAGGGAGACCTCGTGGGCGCCCCCGGTCTTCATCGTCATCTTCGATACGGTGACGTCGTAGCTGTACACCAGCTTCAGCTGGTACTCGGTCTCGTAGCCCGCCATCAGGATCACCGAGTCGTCGTTGGGGTAGCCCGGCTGGTACGCCTTCAGTGCCGGCAGGCCGCGGTACCACATGCCCCACATGATCTGCTTGTGGTCGATGTACGCGCCGAAGTCCAGCTGGTCCCACTTGCCCTGGGCCTTGTAGTGCGTGGCGAAGGTCATCGTGGTCTGGCTGCGCTTGAAGGTCTTGCCGTCCACCGCGAAGCGGTAGCCCACGTCCACGCTGGTGCGCACCGGCAGCTTCGCGTCGCCGTCCAGGAAGAAGGTCTCCTGCGGCTGGTTCAGGTGGTTCATCGATATCCCGCACCAGAACTGCTCGGTGAAGTACATCAGGCCGCCCGAGGCATCGAAGTACGAGACGTCCTGCAGCATCGTGGGCTCCACGCTCGTGGGCGCGTTGTCGCGGATCACCTGGTCGGCGAAGAGCAGGTGGCTCGGGTCGTATGAGCGCATGGTGTAGCCCAGGCGGAGGCCCGCGCGGATGGCCTTGCGGCGGTTGATCCGCGCCTCGTAGGAATAGCTCAGCGCCGCCTGTGTGAAGGAGAGCGCATAGCTGCCGGCCTGGTCGCGCATGATGTAGGCCCCGATGCCGCTATGGATGGGCTCCGACCGGTGGTCGTAGTTCACCATGTACGTCTGGAAGCCGGGGCCGATGCCGGGCCACTGCTGGCGGTAGTTCAGCCCGATGCGGTCCTGGTAGGTGTTGCCGGTCAGCGCCGGGTTCAGGTACAGCGGCGCGGCATAGAACTGCGACAGCTGCGGGTCCTGGGCCTGGGCGTCCAGGGCCAGCACACCTACGCACGCGAAGAGAAGGGGTATCCGTACGCGCATGTTCGTCTATCGGAAAAGCGTCAGGTCACCCATTTTCTCGCGCTCCTTGTTGTCCACGAAGCGCACCCAGACCTGGTATACGTACACGTCCTGCGGACTGATCTGGCCACGGTAATAGCCGTCCCAGCCGCGCTTCAGATCGGTCGACTCGAACACGAGCTCGCCCCAACGGTTGAAGATGCGCATGCGGAAATCCTTGACGAAACGGATGAAGGGGTAGAACACGTCGTTGCTCAGATCGAGGGGGTCATACGTGCCTCCGCCGCCTCCGTTCGGGTCCGGCGTGAAAACATTCGGAACGGTGATCTCATACACCGGGTCGATCTGCACGTTGTGCGTCACCGCATCGGAGCATCCGAACGCGTCCTGCACCGTCAGCTGCACCGCATAGGTGCCGGGTGCTGTGTAGGTGTGGCTGGGGTCCGGGGAGCCGCTGCTGCCCTGGTCGCCGAAGTTCCAGGTCCAGGTGCTCACGGCTCCGGTGCTCTGATCGGTGAACTGGACCTGCGGGGCGTCCATATTGGTGTGCCACGGGTCCGCCGTGAAGGCCGCCACCGGGGGCGCATGCGCGATCACTTGGCCGGTGTTGGTGGCATGGCCCACGCAGCCGATCGGCGTGGTCACCGTCAGGGACACCGTATAGGTGCCGGCATTGTACACGTGCACCGGTGCGGGGGCGGGGGAGGTCGTGCCATCGCCCAGGGTCCACAGGTAGGTCACCGGCTGGTTCGAGAGGCCCGAAGGGAAGTGGGCCGTCAGCGGTGCGCACCCTTCGGCGATGATCGGCGGCAGCGTGATCGTCGGCGGCGTCTGCACATCGATGGGCACCAAGGCATGCAGGGTGTTGTTGCAGGCGTCGGTGGCGATCACCGTGAGCGTGCGGTCCTGCGTCATCGGCAGCGAGAAGGGGCCGGTGCCGGTCGCCGGCAGCTCGGGCCAGGTGATCGTGGTGGTCGACGGGTAGCCGCCCACCCAGGCGCCCACCACGGCGGTGCTGCCCGGGCACAGGGTGGTGTCCCCGTAAGTGTGCAGCGTGGCGGTCGACAGGTCGAGGACGGTGACGGGGAGGTGGAGCGTGGGGCCGGTGCAGCCGAGCGCATCGCTCACGGTCACCGTCACGGTCTGTGAAGCGGGGAAGGAGTAGAGCAGCGTATCGCCCGTGCCGATGCCGGCCCAGTTGATCGCGAAGCCGCCATGGCCGCCCGTGGCCTGTGCGGTCAGTTGCACGGGCACGTTCACGCACACGGTGTCGGGCGCCTGCGCGTTCAGCGTGATCGAGGAGGGGGCCAGGAGCGGTGTGCTGGCCTGTGCGGTGCAGTGGTTGGCATCGGTGACGGTGACCAGGTAGGCGCCGGAGGGGAGGCCGGAAGCGGTGGGGGTGACCTGCCCGCCGGTGTTGGCGCTCCAGGCGTAGGTGTAGGAGGGGGTGCCACCGGTGACCATCACGGTGGCGCTGCCGTTGGCATAGCCGGCGCAGGTGGGATGCTG
>JAFDZF010000133.1 GCA_018267055.1 Bacteroidota bacterium | reverse complement strand
GCGTGGTGGACGCTTCGGTGAGGAGGACACCGGCGGCATTGCGCACCTCGTACGTGAACGCGATGCGCACCGAGGGCGGCGCGGGGATCGTCGTGCGGACGGTCAGCTCATCGTCATAGAAGGCGGGCTTGTGGTACTTCACCTGGAGGTCGTGCACGGGCAGCATCACGCCGCCCTCCTCCATCCGCTTGTACGGAAAACCCAGGCTGCGCAAGGCTTCCACGCGGCCCAGCTCGAAGTACTGCGCGTAGGTCCCATAGTACGCATAGCCCATCCGGTCGGTCTCCCCGTAGCGGACGCGCAGCGTGATCTCATGGCTGAACATGGGGGGAAGTTAGCGGTGCGGCCGGCCGTGAGCGGGCCATTGCCCGAGGGCGGGCCCGTGGCGTATCTTCACGGTCGCCGTCGGCGGACCTGCATGCACACCTCTGCGACCTCCATTTCCGGGTGTGCGTTCCGAGGGGACGAAGCGTGTGTTCAGGGCCGTGCATCGAACGCCTCCACGGGGTCGGCCCGCACGAAGGCGTTCCTTCTGAAAGCCTTACTGGGCGCGGGTTCCAGCACTTCGACACCGACGGCGCACGCATCGCAAAATTTTCTTTCCCATCAAGTGGGGCTCAACTTTTTTTTTCACTTCCTTCGATCAATATTTGCCACCCGACCCGCTGAACGCCTTGTGCACCAACGGATGCGGGCGGATGACCAAGACCAGTGCGACCAACCGAAAACCCACCGACTCTGCCCATGAAGAAGGACCACGAAAAGATCTGGGACAGATGCCTGGAGGTGATCAAGGACAATGTCAGCCAGCAGAGCTTCAAGACCTGGTTCGAGCCGATCCGGGCATTGAAGGTGGCCGACAGCGTGCTGACGATCCAGGTGCCCTCCCAGTTCTTTTACGAGTGGCTGGAGGAACATTACATCGGACTGCTGAAGAAGATCGTCAAGAAGGAATTGGGTAGTGAAGGGCGCTTGGAGTACTCCATCATCATGGAGAACGGCTTCAAGAGCGCCAACCCGTACACCGTGAAAGTGCCCACGAGCAACGCGCGGGAGGTGAAGAACCCCGCCGTGAGCCTGCCGATCGACGTGGCCAACAGCCCGATCAAGAACCCGTTCATCATCCCCGGCCTGAAGAAGATCAAGGTGGAGAGCCACTTGAACGCGAACTACTCGTTCGAGAACTTCATCGAGGGCGACTGCAACCGCCTGGCGCGCAGCGCCGGCTTCGCCGTGGCGCAGAAGCCCGGCGGTACCGCCTTCAACCCGCTGCTGATCTATGGCGGCGTCGGCCTGGGCAAGACGCACCTCGCCCACGCCATCGGCATCGAGATCAAGCGCAACTTCCCGGAGAAGACCATCCTCTACGTCCCCGCCGAGAAGTTCACCCAGCAGTTCATCGAAGCGGTGAAGAACAACACCGTCGGCGACTTCCAGCAGTTCTACCAGATGATGGACGTGCTGATCATCGACGACGTGCAGTTCCTCTCCGGCAAGGAGAAGACGCAGGACGTGTTCTTCCACATCTTCAACCACCTGCACCAGAGCGGCAAGCAGCTGGTGATCACCAGCGACAAGGCGCCGGTGGAGATGGCCGGCATGGAACAGCGCCTCCTCTCCCGCTTCAAGTGGGGCCTGAGCGCCGACCTGCAGACCCCCGGCCTCGAGACGCGCATCGCCATCCTCCAGAAGAAGATGTACGCCGAGGGCATCGACCTCCCGAAGGAGGTGGTGGAATACCTCGCGTACAGCATCACCACGAACATCCGTGAGCTGGAAGGCGCCATGATCAGCCTGATCGCCCAGAGCTCGCTGAACAAGAAGGCGGTGACGCTCGACCTGGCGAAGCAGATGATCGACAAGTTCGTGAAGAACACCGCCCGCGAGGTGTCGATCGACTACATCCAGAAAGTGGTGTGCGATTACTTCGACCTGCCGATCGAGCTGCTGAAGAGCAAGACGCGCAAGCGCGAAGTGGTGCAGGCCCGCCAGATCGCGATGTACTTCGCCAAGAAGATGACCAAGAGCTCGCTGGCCAGCATCGGCGCCCACTGCGGCGGCAAGGACCACGCGACGGTGCTGCACGCCTGCCGCACGGTGAACAACCTGCAGGAGACCGACAAGCAGTTCCGCGGCTACCTCGAGGACCTCGAGAAGAAGCTGAGCATTCACTGATCTTAACGATCACGCGCCGTTCGAAGGGCCATCTTTGCGCAAGCGGATGGCCCTTCGCCGTTCGCGGCTTCCCGCAGATGATCTTCCTGCGTCCGAGCGCATGGCCCGCCCTCACGGTGGCCGCGCTGCCCACGTTCGCCCAGACCGCGAAGGACACCACCGGCATCGAACGCTTCAGCGCGCATGCGCAAGGCACCGAGGTGGTGCAGTACAAGCCTTCGTTCCAGGCGGCCTACAGCGGCGTGAACAGCCTGGTGCCAGAAGAGGAGACGCGGACGTCCGTCACCGCCACCCTCTTCCTTTCCGCCCGGGCATGGCGCGGGGCCAGCCTCCACTTCGACCCGGAGATGGCGGGCGGCTCCGGCCTCAGCGGGGCATTGGGCGTGGCCTCCTCCACCAACGGCGAGACCTTCCGCGTGGGCGACCCGCAGCCGCAGTTCTACAACGCCCGGCTCTTCCTCCGCCAGGACATCGCCCTGGGCACCGCCCGGGAGCACGTGGACGCGGACGCGAACCAGCTGGCGGGCTTCCGCCCCAAGGACCGCGTGACCATCACGGTGGGCAAGATCGGCATGGCCGACCTCTTCGATATCAGCCGGTACGCCCACGACCCGCGCACGCAGTTCCTCAACTGGGGACTGATGAGCAACGGCGCCTGGGACTACGCGGCGAACGTTCGCGGCTACACACCGGCCTTCGCCATCGAACTGTTCAAGGGCCGCGATGAGCTCCGCTATGCCCTGGCCCTGCTGCCCACCACCGCCAATGGCGCCACGATGCAGTGGGACCTGGGGCGCTCACGCGCGCACATGCTGGAATACGCACGCCACGTCCAGCTGCATGGACGACCGGGCGTCGTGCGCCTCCTCGCCTTCCACAACACGGCCCCGATGGGCAGCTACCGCGCGAGCCTCGCACTGGCCTCCGATACGGTGCCGTCCATCCTCGCCACGCGGCGCGACGGCCGCACCAAATGGGGCATCGGCCTGAACGCCGAGCAGGAACTGGGCCGCGGCATCGGTGCCTTCCTGCGCGCGGGCTGGAACGACGGCATGAACGAGACCTGGGCGTTCACCGAGATCGACCGCGAGGTGAGCGCGGGCGTGGTGCTGGACGGAAGCCGATGGCATCGCGGGGACGACAAGCTCGGCCTGGCCGGCATCGCGTCGGGCCTGTCGGATGCGCACCGGGACTACCTCGCCGCGGGCGGCACAGGCTTCATGCTGGGCGACGGGGCCCTGGACTACGCGTGGGAAAAGGAAGTGGAGCTCTACTACAGCTGCGCCCTGCGTCCGGGCAGCATCTGGCTCAGCGGCGCCTACCAGTTCGTGGAGGCCCCGGGCTACAACGCGGCCCGCGGACCGGTGAACGTGCTCTCGCTCCGCCTGCACGTCGAGGTCTGAGCCGGGCGTGCACGATCTTCGCCGCCATGCGTCCGAAGAAGATCCTCCTCGTGTGCCTGGGCAACATCTGCCGCAGCCCGATGGCCGAAGGCGTGCTGCGCGCGAAGGCGATGGAGCGCCGGCTCCCCATCACCACCGATTCCGCCGGCACCGGCGGCTACCACGTGGGGGAAGCGCCCGACGACCGCGCACAGGCGGCCATGCAACGCCACGGCATCGACATCAGCGACCTGCGCGCACGCCAGTTCACCGCCCTGGACTACCACCACTTCGACCTCATCCTGGCGATGGACGCGAACAACCTGCGCGACATCCGGCGGCTGGCCCCGAACGAGGAGCTGGCGCGCAAGGCCCGGCCGATCATGGACCACGCCCCCGCGCTCGGGGAGGCCTCCGTGCCCGACCCCTACTACGGCACCGACGCGGACTTCGACCGGGTGTACGCGATGCTGGACCAGGCGTGCGACGGCCTGCTCGATGCCCTGGCCCATGACTGACGGTACGCTGTACCTGCTGCCCGTATGGCTGGGCGATGCCGGCGGCACCGAGGGGCTGCCTCCCGCCAACATCGCCATTGCGGAGCGCGTGCGCCTCTTCTTCTGCGAGCATGAGAAGACCGCGCGGCACATGCTGCGCCGCATGTCGCCCGCCATCGACCTCAACGCCATCGCGCTGCACCGCCTGGACAAGGACACCACGGACGCCGAGATCGCCCAATACGGCGGATCGCTGGCCGGCCGTGAAGCAGCGGTGATCAGTGAAGCGGGCATGCCCTGTATCGCCGATCCCGGCGCACGGTTGGTGGCCGAGGCCCACCGGCGCGGGGTCCGTGTGGTGCCGCTCACGGGGCCGTCCTCCCTCCTGCTCGCCCTGGCCGCTTCCGGCCTGAACGGGCAGCGCTTCAGCTTCCACGGCTACCTGCCGCGCGAAGGGGGCCCGCGCAAGCAGGCGATCAAGCAGATCGAACAGGAGGCCCGACGCACCGGCGGCGCCCAGCTCTTCATCGAAACGCCCTACCGCAACGAGGCCCTGCTCGCCGACCTCCTGGGCACCTGCGACGAACGCAGCCGCCTATGCCTCGCGGTCGACCTGGAGCAGCCGGGCGGAAGCGTGGTCACGCGATCGATCGCGGAATGGAGGAAGGCCGTGCCGGTGCTCGGGAAGCGGCCCTGCGTGTTCGTGCTGGGCCATTGAACGCCTTCATTCCGGCAGCACACAAGGCAAGGCCTGCCGGTCGCCGGCATGGCGTACGCGGGCCTTCTTGCCCCGGCATGCGGGACTGCGGAACACGGTCCACTTGATGCGGAAGTACAGGTCGGCCCCGCGCGCGCTGCGCCGGGCGAGGAGCGAGAGCAGGTCGTCGCTCCCCACCACGATGTTGTTCAGCCGCAGCATCACGCCGGCCGCGGGGCGGAGCAGGTCGTACTCGTGGAACACCACGGGCACGGCCAGCTCCACGCGCTGCCGCTCGTAGCGGGGCACCACCGCGACCGTGTTCGGGCGGCGGAGGCGATGGCCCTCGCCGAAGGCCACGTTCTGCACCACGTCCACGGCCGCATACACATGGTCCGCCAGGCGCTGGTCATATTGCACGGAGACCGCTGTGGGCAGCCCCATCTTGAACACGTGGCTGCGCCGGAACGAGGAGAGCGAGGCGGCCAGCAGGCTGTCCACCCCTTCCGCGTCGCCCGGCTCGATGGCCGTGTAATCCGGATAGGTCGCCGTACCGGCATCGAACGTGCCGGCCATCGGGTCCTTGAAACGCATGCCGCCGATGTCGAGCAGCGACACGCCGAGGCGGAAGGCGTACGGCATCGGATCGCACGTGCCATGGGGCACATAGCCGTCGGCCTCCTCCAGGGTCCGCTCGTACACCACGCCGATGTCGGCCCCGAAGCCGCGGCCGGCGTCCACCGCGGGCGTGGCGATGCCGTAACGCCCGGACACCGAACGGACGACGGCCAGGGCCGTGTCCTGGACGATGTAATCGAGGTCGGTCAATGCGAGCCCGGCACCGCCATGGGCCAGCAGGTACTTGCCGGTGATGCCGCCGCTGATCAGCGTATGGTCACGCGCCACGAGCAGGCGGGCATAGGTGGCGGCGAACTCCGTCCAGGCCGCGGCGGCGATGCGCACATGGTCGTCCCGGTAACGATGTCCCCATTGCGGCCGGTAGGAAAGGCCGTTGTAGGCGAAGCGCGCCAGGTCGGGCCCGATGCCCGTGAGGCTCACCGCCGCCCGGGTGCGCACCGAGGCCCCGATGCTGCTGCGCCCCAGGACCAGGCTCACGGCCGGGGCGGCCACGTGCGCGTTCACGAAACCGTGGCGCAGGCCATCGCGCATCGATTCGCTGAAGGAGAAGCGGTCGCCGTCCGCGGTACGGAGGCTCTCACGCGTCTCCCCGAGGAGGGCCCGTTCCTTCCCGCGGATGGACACGTGGTCGTTCCAGATGGAAGCCCCGGCCCCCACGATCCGGATGTCCATCCAGGACCATTGCGTGGCCATGCGGGCCGGGTTCAAGGGCACGGCATCGGTGCCGGCGTAGTTGCTGTTGGCCAAGCCGAACTGCTCCTGCCCGTGCACCCGGGCAAGAACGAACAGGAACACGCCGATGGAGAGCAGGCGCGACATGGGGACCTTTCTTACGAACGCTTCCGAACGGGGTTCGGTTATGCACCCGGAACGGGGTCCGCCGGCGGGCCGTCAGGCCGGGCCCACGCTCACCACCTCCACCTCGTACAGCACGGGCGTCCAGGGCGGCACGATGCCGGAGGACGAACCGGTGGGCCCGAAGGCCAGCTTCGAGGGGATGATGAACCGGCCCTTGCCTCCTTTCCGCGGAAGCACATGGGCCGCGACCTCCAGGCCCTTGATCACCTGGCCGGGATCGCCCAGGCGGAAGGTGAGCGGCTGGCGGTGCGTGTCGTCGAACACCCGGCCGTTGTCCAGGAACGAAGCAGTGTAAGCGATGGTGATGAGGTCGCCGCTCTGGATGGGCTCGCCGCGGCCCCGGGTGGTGTCCAGCTTGTACAGCACACCGAGGAATTCGCTCCACGAGGAGTCCCCCAGGAGGTATGCCGTGAGGATCCGCTCCTCGTCCGCTTCCGTGCGCAGGCTCAGCAAGGCTTCGGCCATGGCGCGCGATTCGGCGTGCGACCGCTGCTGGAGCAACGACAGCTCCAAGGCCACCCATCCGGTATCGGCACCGGCCGAAGGCACGGCGGCCCCCAGGACGGTCCAGGGCACGCGCGCCGCTTCGATGGCCACGCTCACGCTGTCGCCCTGCCGCATCTTCCCGAAGAGCATCCCCGCTATGGTGGGACGGACACCCTGCATGCCGTACCAGCGCTCGGTGCTGAAGAGCGAGCCCGGCTCCGCGCCCAGGCGGGCCATCCGCACGCGCACCAGCACGCTGTCGCTGTCCGTGGAAAGGCGCTCGCCTTCGCCCAGCGTACGCAGTTTCCAGAAGATGCCGTCGGCGATGCGCTTGGCGCCTGGCAGGGGCGAATGCCCGCATCCCGCCAGCAGGGACACGGCCGCAGCGAGCGGAAGGGGCCAGGCGCGCATCAGGGGCGGGTGATCTTCACGAGGCCGATGTGGTACACCACGGTGCTCCGCATGGGGATCTTGTCCTGGTCGCCGATCAGGCCGAAGGCCCGGTGGCTGGGGATGACGATCACCGCACTGTCGCCCGGCGAAAGATGCTGGATGCCTTCGTGGAGCCCGCTTTCCACGTTGTCGTGCTCCACCTTGAAGGATTCCGGCTTGCCGGGCGTGGACGCGTAGCACTTCGTGCCGTCGAGGAGGAACACCTCGTAGTTCACGGTGGCGAACTGTTCCGGATGCACGGTGTCACCGGGCAGGTCGCGCACCAGCTTGTAGCATACGCCCGTCCCGCTCCGGACCATGGCCACGCCCTGCCGGGCGATCCAGGCCTCGATATCGTGGGCCTCACGCTGCGCGAACGCCTTGTTCTCGTCCAGCAGGCGGGTATCCTTGGCGGCGTGCGCCTCCCCCACCTGCGCAGGCGGTGGCGTGCGGTCCTCGCCACAGGCCAGGAGCGATAACAGCACGATGGACCAGGCCGCTCTCATGCCGGATGTTTCTGCAGGAAGGCGGGCAGCTCGCGCAGGAAGCGGTCCACCGTCGCACCCATCGGCTCGCGCGACTGGCCGCCGGCGGCATTGGCGTGACCGCCGCCCTCGAAGTGGGCGCTGAGGAGTTCGTTCACGGGCAGGGCCCCTTTGGAGCGCAGGCTGATCTTCACCACATCGCCGCGCTGGATGAAGAACGCCGACAGGCGGATGCCGCGTATCGAGAGGCCGTAGTTCACCAGGCCTTCGGTGTCGCCTGGCGCGAAGTGGAAGCGGTCCAGGTCGGCCTTCTCCAGCCGGAACAGCGCGGTGCCCAGCTCGGGCATCACGGCCATGCGCTCGCTCAGCGCGAAGCCCAGCAGGCGCAGCCGTCCCTCGGTGTTGTCGTCCATGATGGCCGCGTGGATGCGGTCCGGCACGGCGCCGCGTTCCATCAGCTCGGCGGCCACGCGCAGCGTATGGGGCGTGGTGCTGCTGAAACGGAACGAGCCGCTGTCGGTCATGATGCCGGCATAGAGGCAGGTGGCCGCGTCGGGGCCGATGTGCGCGGCATGCCCCAAGGCGCTCACGATGTCGAACACCATCTGGCAGGTGGCGCAGGCGGTGGTATCGCTGAACGCCACGCGGGCGAAGGTGTCCGGATCGCGGTGGTGATCGATGAGCACCTTCACGGGGGCGGCACGCAAGGCCTTCTCCAGGCCGTACACGCGGTCCTGGCGGTTGAAGTCGAGGCAGAACACCAGGTCGGCCGTGGCCAGGGCGCGTTCACAGGCCACCGGATCCGTATCGAAGGCCACCGCCTCCGCATAGCCGGGCATCCAGCGCAGGTTGGCCGGGGGCGTGTTCGGCAATACCACGTGCACGGCGTGTCCCAGGGCCTTCAGCACGTGGGCCAGGCCGAGGCTGCTGCCCAGGGCATCGCCATCGGGGTTGTAATGCGTGGTGATGGCGATGGCGCGCGGCGCGGCCAGGAGCTCCTGCAAGGCCTGCACGGCGGCCGGTGGTGCGGATGGGAACGGCATGGGGCGGCTAAAGTAGCCGGGCGGTGCGCTGCGCCCCTCGGTCAGAAACCGACGTTGGGCGTGGGCATGTGCTCGATGAGGATGCCGACGCACCCGATGTCGTGGTCACGGTCGCCGCGCTTCTGCTTCGCGCCGTCCGGTACGCCGGGCGCGGTGATCTCCACGGCGATGCGCTTGGTGGCGGTGGCGGTGAACTCCACCGCGTCGGCCATCCCGTGCTCCTGGTTGTCCCAAAGCACCTTGCGGGCCTCGGCGAAGACGCGCTTCCTGCCGCCCCCCTCCTTTCCGTCGTCCTCCACCTCCTTCGGCTCCCGGATGCGTTCGATCAGGCGGGCCACCACGTGGTCACCGATGACCTTCTCGTCATAAACGAAGGAGATGCGGTAGTCCTGCCCCTTGTACACGATGATGTTCAGCTCCGTGGGCACGCCCACCTGCACGCTGGCGCCCTTGCTCTGCCCATTGAGGCTGAACCGCTGATCGGACGACCGCGGGGCGGACCGGTAGAACGTGCTGCACGGGTCCTGCGCGTGGCCGAGGGACACCAGGGCGCAGGCCACCGCCAGCAGGCCGGGACGAAGGATCGGCATCGGCATCAGGCATTGGGGGTTCGGGGGCGGTCCTCAGGGCGGATGATGGCTTCCCGGAGCGTCCGGACGGCCTGGTCCAGCTCCGCGAACTTCTCCGCGTCCATGCTCACGGTGATATCATCGCCCAGCACCATGCGCCCACTGGGCGAGGTGCCCGGGTGCGGCGTGCGGCGCACGTTCAGCTCGTCGTAGATGGCCCGGATCCCGGCCAGCTGCATGCGTGTGGGCTCCACCAGGGGGTCCTGGCCGAAGGCGTCCATCAGGTCGATGAGGTGCTCCAGGCTCGCCTTCTGCTCGGCCACGCGCGCCACCAGGGGATCGGCGGGGTCGAAGTGGATCACCTGGCTCATCACCAGGTGCATGCTTTCCACCCAGCCGCCGGCGAGCACCAGCGAGAGCGTCGGCCCCATCCGGTCGTCCTGCATGCGCTGGTACACGCGGTAGTAGGCCTCGTTGCTGATCACGTCCATGGAGTCGCCACGGGCGACGTTGCGTTCGAGGCGCACGAAATCAGCATCGTCGAAGGCGCTGGACAGCCCGAGCTCATCGCCGAGCTTCTTGCAGGTGAGGTAATAGCGCGCCACCTCGCTGGTGAGCCTGAAGCTGCTGGCGTAGACCATGTCGGTGGCGTACACGCCGAAGTTCAGCGCGCGGGCCGGAAGGGTCACGTAGCGGTCCACGTTCACCGAGGGGTTCATCATGCGCTTCTGCCCTTCGCCGGCCATCTCCCGCACGATGTGGAAGAGCTCGTTCGGCGTGGGCATCTGGTACAGATGCTCCGTGGGGGCCTCGCTGCTGCCGATGACCGGCGCCTTGGGGGCGTCGTCCACAGGAGGCCTGGCGGGGCCGCCGCACGCGGCGAGCAAAGTGGCCAGGGCCACGGGGATCGGGCGGGATACCGGCAGGCGCATGGACGATCGCTGGGCCTGTGGAGCGCGAGGCCTTACGAAGGAAATGTGCCGCATCCGCCCGCTGATCCACGGCGGCGTCTATTTTTGCGCCGCTTTTTCAACACCCATGGCAGGCAACAGAACGTTCACCATGATCAAACCGGAGGCGGCCGCAGCAGGCCACGCCGGCAAGATCCTGGACATGATCACCGGCAACGGCTTCCGCGTGGTGGCCTTCAAGTACACGCGCCTTTCCGCCGAAGAGGCCGGCACCTTCTATGCCGTGCACAAGGAGCGCCCCTTCTACGGCGAGCTGGTGGAGTACATGGCCAGCGGCCCCATCTTCGCCGCCATCCTCGAGAAGGCCAATGCCGTGGAGGACTTCCGCAAGCTGATCGGGGCCACCGACCCCGCCCAGGCCGCCGAAGGCACCATCCGCAAGCGCTTCGCCGAGAGCAAGGCGAAGAACGCCGTGCATGGCAGCGACAGTGACGAGAACGCCGCGATCGAAGGCGCGTTCTTCTTCACGGGGCGCGAACAGTACTGATCCGGCCTTCCCGTGCGCCGCACGTGGCCCTTGCTCCTGATGTCCGCCGGGCTTGCCGGCTGCGGGTCCGATCCCGCCGCCCGCCTCATCGGGCGTTGGTCGCACACCATGGAGCCCGTCCCCGGGCTTCCCGCGCAGCGCACGGTGTTCCGGTTCGAGCGGGGCCATGCCCAATATGTCGAGCACTGGCTGAAGGAGGAACGGGTGAGCGTGGACACGAACTGGTACGCCCTTTCGCCGGACGGCCGCACCTTGGACGTGACCGGCCGGTACCTCCATCCGGACACCATGCACCTGCAGGTGCAGCGATGCACGGCGGACACCCTGGAGCTGACGCTCGACGGAGGCCCTCCCCTCCGCCTGCTCCGCGATCGCGGGGAGTGATCCTGTCTTATTCCACGGTGATCTCCTTCACCACCTCGCGCCCGAAGCGCTGGTTCAGCGTGGTGATGAGCCCCTCGCGCAGGAACGTGAGCTCCTGCCGGAGCGGCGCGGAATCCACCTTGAGGTAGAGGCGTCCGCGGCGCAGCTTCACGGCCACGGTATGCCGGGCCACCAGGCCGCCGGCCAGCTCGTCCCACAGGCTGGCGATGGCGCTCTCGTCCAGTTTCTCGCGCAGGCCATAGGCCTCCACCAGGCCGTCGATGGCCTCCTTCAGCGTGCTGTCGTTGCGCCGTTTCATGCTTCGCGGGCCTCGGCGTAGTCGGGAACGATGGCCTGGCCGTGGGCCAGGTGGAAGAAGCGGGTGTCCAGGTCGAGGCCGTCGAGGGCCTGGTGCAGGCGGGGCGCGTCCGTGTCGGTGATGAGCACCTGCCCGAAGCGGTGCCCGCTCAGCAGCCGCAGCAGGTGCCGCATCCGCTGGGGGTCGATCTTGTCGAAGATGTCATCCAGCAGCAGGATGGGCTTCACCCCGGCCCGCTGCGCGGTGAGGTCGAACTGCGCCAGCTTCAGCGCGATGAGGTAGGTCTTCTGCTGGCCCTGGCTGCCGTACCGCTTCAGCGGCTGCCCGGCGATGTTGAACAGCAGGTCGTCCTTGTGGACGCCACCGGTGGTGTACCCGGCCGCCACGTCGCGGGCCCAATGGCGGTCGAGCACGTCGCGCATGCCCGCCCCTTCCAACGGGCTGAAGTAGGTGAGCGCCACCTCCTCGGGGCCGCTCGTGATGCCTTGGTAATGCTGTACCAGCAAGGGGACCAGCTCGTCCATGAAGGCCTTGCGCACGGCATGCACGGTGCCGCCATGGGCCACCAGCTGCTCGTCCCACGGCTCCACGGCGGCGCGGGTGGCCGCGGGCCCGAGCTGCTTCAGCAGCAGGTTGCGCTGGGCCAGCGAGCGGTTGTAGCGCAGCAGGGCCTCCAGGTAGGCGCGGTCGAACTGCGCGATGAGGCCGTCCAGGAAGCGGCGACGCACCTCGCCCCCGTCCAGCACCAACTGGCCGTCGTAGGGGGTGATCATCACCGCCGGATAGCGGCCCACGTGGTCGGCCAGGCGGTCGTACTCCTTGCGGTCGCGGGTGAAGACCTTGCGGTGCCCCTTGCGCACGCTGCAGGCCAGGTCGTGCGGGCCGTCATCGGACACCACGGTGCCCTTCACCAGGAAAAGCTCTTCGCCGTGGAGGATGTTGTGCACGTCCTGCGGCTCGAAATAGCTCTTGCACAGCGAGAGGTAGTGCACCGCGTCCAGCAGGTTGGTCTTGCCCGTGCCGTTGGGCCCGGTGAAGCAGTTGACCTGGGGGCCCAGGTGCAGGTCGGCTTCCCGGTGGTTGCGGAAATGCAGCACGGAAAGGCGGCTCAACCGGACGTCCATGGGGATCCGCCAAAGATAGGATCGGGGGCCGCCGCCGGTCCGCTTGAAAGGTGTACTTTCGCGCTCCCGCGAAAAGCGCCCACTCCCTTCCATCATGTCTACCAAGCCCCCCGCCACCTCTTCCGACAAGGACCTGGACATCGGCGAGATGTACACCCGGAGCGAGATGTTCTTCGAGAAGAACAAGAAGGCCGTCACCATCGGCCTGGGCGCCGTGGTGGTGATCGTGGGCGGCCTCCTCGGCATGAAATGGCTGTCCGACCGCAAGGCCAAACAGGCCCAGGAGGTCATCTGGAAGGCGCAGTACTACTTCGAGATCGATTCGCTCGACCTGGCGATCAACGGCGACGGCAACTACCTCGGCTTCCAGCAGGTGGCCGACCAGTACGGTGGCAGCTCCACCGGGAACCTGGCCAAGTTCTACCTGGGGGTGTGCTACCACCAGAAGGGCGAGTACGAGACGGCGCTGAACTACTACCGCGAAGCCGACCTGGACGACGACATCCTGCGCGTGATGGCCACGGGCAACCAGGGCGATGTGCTGGTGGAGCTGGGTCGCCCGCAGGAGGCGGTGGACCGCTTCATGAAGGCGGCCGACATGGTGAAGAGCGACTACACCACGCCGATGTTCCTGATGAAGGCCGGCATCGTGTACCAGCAGCAGAACGACTGGAAGAACGCCGCGAAGTGCTTCGGGCGCATCGTGTCGGACTACCCCGGCTCGCCGGACCTGAACACGGCGAAGAAGTATGCGGCCCGCGCCAACGCCCTGAGCGGCGGCCAGAGCTGAGCCATGGCCACGGCCCATACGAACCTGTCCCAGTATGATGCGACCGGCGTCCCGCGAGGCGCCGGTCTGCGTTTGGGGCTCGTGGTGAGCGAGTGGAACGGGGAGATCACCCAGGCCCTGCGCGACGGCGCGGTGGAGACCCTGCTCAAGCACGGCGTGGCCCTGAAGGAGATCCGCGAGGAGCGCGTGCCGGGCAGCTATGAGCTCGCCCTGGGGGCCCAGCTGCTGCTGGAGGCTCACGCGCTGGACGGGGTGATCTGCATCGGCAGCGTGGTGCGCGGAGAGACGCCGCACTTCGACTTCGTCTGCCAGGCCACGGCCCAGGGCATCATGGAGGTGAACCTGAAGCACGGCACGCCCGTGATCTTCTGCGTGCTCACCGACAACGACATGGAGCAGGCCCGCGCCCGCAGCGGCGGCCGGCATGGCAACAAGGGCGTGGAATGCGCCGTGGCCCTGCTGAAGATGGCCGACCTCCGCCGCCGGCTCGCCCCCCAGGGCTGACCCCCAGCAAGCAGAAAGCCCTTCCGGGGATCCGGAAGGGCTTTCTGCTTGCTGGGCCTGCGCGCTCAGTCGAACCGGATCATTCCGAAACGGTAGTCCTTCTTCCGGCTGGCATAGATGAGCATGTCGTCGTTCTGCAGCTGGACGCAGTCCTTGGGCCGCAGGATGGCCTCGCGGCGTTCCGGGGAGAAGAGCGCCTCGCGCGTCACGTGGCCGTCGCCGTCGATCGTGGCCAGCACCACCAGCGCATCCTTCCCGGTGAGCTCGAACTGGCGCACCTTGTCGCCCGGCTTCAGGAAGAGGTTCTCGCCCGTGTCGTCGAACACCAGGTAGATGTTGTCCCCCTTCACGGCGATGGCATAGCTGCTGTAGGCCCCGCCATCGTTGGTGGAATGCTGGCGCTTGGGCACCTTGGCCGCCCACTCGATGTTGCCCGACGGATCGATGTTCACCGCGATGATGTCGTTGTAGACGTAGTGGTAGGTATAGACGGTGGTGTAACCGCCGTTGCCCGTGGACATCCGGCTCGTCGTCACGTACATGTAGTACTCCTCCGCCATCAGGATGGCGCCGCCGTCCTCACGGTGGATGATCTCGCGCAGGTCATAGTCCCACTCGATGCCCAGGTCCTTGTCCTTACGCTCGGCCTTGCGCTCCGCCCGCTTCTCCTCCTTCTCCGTCATATAGGCCGTGATGAAGTCGTGGTCGAAGTCCTTGAAGCTCTCATGGGTCACCTTCTTCGTGTTGCGGTCCAGCTTCAGGAAGAAGGAGCCGCGGATGCCGATGGTGCCCTTGTCGCCGAACAGGCCCGCGCAGAGGATATCACCGCTCGTGCCCAGGGAGATGGTCATGTCCTGCAGGGCCTTGTTCCCCACCTCGATCAGGTGGTCCTGGGGCGCATCGCTCTCGTTCTTGAACACCAGCAGGTGATAGTCGTAGGTGGCCTGCCCGTCGCGCTTGCGCTCCCGGTACTCGCCCTTCTTCGTGTAGCGCACGCCCACCACGACCAGGCTGCCGTCGTTGTCCACCAGCACACGCTCGCGGCGGAACTCATTGTCCTCGAAGGGGAGCACGCAGTCGCGCTCCCAGAGCTGCTGCATCTCCGCGTCGAACACCTTCACGATGAACTTCTCCCGTGCCCCCTTCTCGCGCGGCACCTCGATCTCCACCAACACCTTGGAGTCATCGGGCGAGACGTGCACGTTGAAGCCGCCCTTGTTCCTCGACTTCTCCGCCGGGATGCGCGCGATCTTGTCGATGCGGGTCTTCGGCGAGAAGTCCTGCGGATCGTAGGTCCGCATGTACAGGTCGTTCTGATCGTTCTTCTTGTCGTAGAAGCTGGAGAAGACGATGATGCGCTCCTTGGTGACGTGGATGCCCTCCAGGGAGAGGTCCTTCTTGTCCAGCTCCAGGTCGATGGGCTTCTGGTAGATCACCTTCATGTTCAGGTCCATGCGCTGGAGGAGGACCTCCTTCTTGCGGCGCATCAGCTGGAAGACCGCGTCATCGGTCATCCCCGTGACCTCCACGAAGTCGCCGTCGGTCTTGTCGTTGAGCTCAGGGCCCCAGTTCACGTCGGCCTTGTCGGTCTTCGTCTGGGCCAGGGACGTGAGCGCGAGCAGCAGCCCGGCGGCCAGGAACGTTCGTTTCAGCATGATGGTGGCGGATGGTTTTCGTCTTGGAAAGACGAGTATAGCATTCCCGCCCGTGCCGGTCGCCATCGGCCGACGCCATCCGTTCCCTCCGATATCCCCGGACGATCCGGTGCTAAAGCAGGCAGGCCTTCAGCGTGTTCAGCAGCAGGCTGGTGATGGTCATCGGCCCCACGCCGCCGGGCACAGGGGTGATGGCGCTGCACTTGGGGGCCACGGCGTCGAACTGCACGTCGCCCATCAGCCGGAAACCGCTCTTGCGCGTGGCGTCGGGGATCCGGTGGATGCCTACGTCGACCACCACGGCCCCCTCCTTCACCATGTCGGCGGTGATGAAGCCCGGCTTGCCGATGGCCACGATGAGGATGTCGGCCTGGCGGGTGATCGCGGGGAGGTCCACGGTGCGGCTGTGCGCCAGGGTCACCGTGCAGTTGCCGGGATAGGCATTGCGGCCCATGAGGATGCTCATGGGGGTGCCCACGATGTTGCTGCGGCCCACCACCACGCAGTGCTTGCCCACGGTGGCGATGCTGTAGTGGCGCAGCAGCTCGCAGATGCCGCTGGGCGTGGCGGGCAGGAAACCGGGAAGGCCGAGCACCATGTTGCCCACGTTCACCGGATGGAAACCGTCCACGTCCTTCGCCGGGTCGATGGCCAGCGTGATGCGGTCGGCATCGATGTGCGAGGGCAAGGGCAGCTGCACGATGAAGCCGTCCAGCTCCTTGTCCTTGTTCAGCTGCTTCACGCGGCTGAGCAGCTCCTCCTCGCTGATGGTCTCCGGCAGGCGGATGAGGGTGCTGCGGAAGCCGACGCCGTCGCAGGCCTTCACCTTGCTCTCCACATAGGTCTGGCTGGCGCCGTCGCTGCCCACGAGCACCGCGGCCAGGTGGGGCGGGCGGCCACGGGCGGCCTTCACCTCCAGGGCCTTCGCGGCGATCTCGCGGCGGATGGCGTCGCTGGCCCGTTTGCCGTCCAGCAACTGATGGCTTGTGAGCACGCTCATGCGGACGCGCAAGTTACTCCCGGCTGAGCGATCCGCCGCCTCTGGCATCGGCGACAAGGACGGTCCTCACCGGATCGCGTTCCGGTCCCTTAGGAAGGCTATCGGTCCTTCACGGCATGCCTTAGCAGGAACTGCTCGGCGTCCAGCACGTCCATCTCCGCGAAATGGAAGTCGTTCCTATCGTACGTGATGATGCAGCTGCACTGCGCGTCCACGGCCGAGTAGTACTCCAGGCCGTCCTCGAAGTCGTCCACCTGCTTGTTCGAAGCGGCACGCCTGGCGATGTCACCGTCCATGCGGGTGATCCGCAGCTTGTCCACCAACAGCGCGACCTTCTTCCGCGCCATCGCCCGGCCGCTCTTCTTCTCGGCGAAATAGGCGCTGATGGCCAGGCAGAGCGGTGAGGTGTACACCTCGAAACGCCGGTCATCACAAAGGCTCAACACCCTTGCGCAAGCGGTGAAGCGCGGGTACTCGTTGCACAGGACCGTCACCAGGATGTTGGCGTCCAGGAAGATGCGCATCACTTGCGGCGACGGCTCGCGAGGTAGTCCTTCTTCAGATTCCGCTGGGTGGCGTTCTTCCGCACATAGGTCACCTCTCCCTCCGCCACCTGGCTCACCCAATCGCTCACGGGGAGCTCGTCCAGGCTGCGATAGTGCGGATCGGTCACCTTGCTCAGCATGAATTCGATGAGCCGGGACAGGCTGATGTTGTTCGCTTCCGCGAAGGCCTTGGCGCGCTTGATGACGCCTTCATCGAAGCTGAGGGTGATCTTGGTATCCATGGCGCGGATGTTCTCACCACGAACGTAAACAGAAAATACGTATAAAATATGCACCCCCTCTTCTTTCCGGTCTTGCTCCTTTTCGCGTCTTCGGCTCCCCGGTAAACGGTGAGGTCACTCGTCCTCCTACCTCGCCCTCCAAGGGAAGACCTTCCTGCTCCTCCAGAACAAGCGATCAGCCGCTCTTCTTTGGAATGCCTGTGCGCACGGGACCGGCGACATGGATCACCGCCGCCCCGGATCCGCCATCTGCGGCTTGCTCATCGCTTCGGCCTGCGCATCATCCAGATATAGGTCTGACCGGACGGCCCTCCAAGCTCAAAGTCCTGCATCTCCCATCCAAGTGCCTCAAGCTCTTGGACCTTCAATAGCGCCCGCTTCATCCACATGTCACTACCCTCCTTGTCCAAGGACTTGAAATCGAACTGTTCCGGATCCGCGTTGGTCGAAATGATGGAGCCTCTGCCGGAGGTTTCACGGAACTCGAACCGCAGGTGATCATGGGGCGCGTCCTGAGCGTAGGCCAGGAGTATAGTGGTCGCAAGGACCAGGGTGGTGAGGAGCCTTTTCATGCCGATCAAGTCCATCGTGTCATGGTGTGTGGTCCCTTCCGCGGTCCATGCCCCCTAGCGCCGCATCCCCTGCATCTGCTGCATCTGCCGCATCATGTTCTGCATCTTGCTCTTGTCCCCCATCATCTTCATCACCTTGCGGGTCTCGTCGAACTGCTTCATCAGCTTGTTCACCTGCTCGATGCTGTTGCCGCTGCCTCGCGCCAGGCGCTGACGGCGGCTGCCATTGATGATGGACGGGTTGCGCCGCTCCTCGGGCGTCATGCTCTTGATGATGGCCTCGATGCCCTTGAAGGCGTCGTCGGGGATGTCGATGTTCTTCAGCGCCTTGCCCACGCCGGGGATCATGCCCATGAGGTCCTTCATGTTCCCCATCTTCTTGATCTGTCCGATCTGCTCCAGGAAGTCGTCGAAGCCGAACTGGTCCTTGGCGATCTTCTTCTGCAGCTCGCGCGCCTGCTTCTCATCGAACTGCTCCTGCGCGCGCTCCACCAGCGACACCACGTCGCCCATGCCCAGGATGCGCCCCGCCATGCGGTCCGGATGGAACTCGTCCAGCGCCTCCATCTTCTCGCCGGTGCCGATGAACTTGATCGGCTTGTCCACCACGCTGCGGATCGAGAGGGCCGCCCCGCCGCGCGCATCACCGTCGAGCTTGGTCAGCACCACGCCGTCGATGTTCAGGCGCTCGTTGAAGGCTTTCGCGGTGTTCACCGCGTCCTGGCCGGTCATGGCGTCCACCACGAACAGCGTTTCCTGCGGCTGGATCGCCTTCTTCACGCGGGCGATCTCGTCCATCATCTGCTCATCGATCGCGAGGCGGCCCGCGGTGTCCACGATCACGGCCGTATAGCCGTGCTGCTTCGCGTGGGCGATGGCGTTCTGCGCGATCCGGACGGGGTCCTTGTTATCCCGCTCGCTGTACACCGCGATGTCCAGCTGCTTGCCCAGGGTCTCCAGCTGGTCGATGGCCGCGGGACGGTACACGTCGCACGCCACCAGCAGCGGGCGCTTGCCCTTCTTGCGGATGTAGCTGGCCAGCTTGCCGCTGAACGTCGTCTTGCCGGAACCCTGCAGGCCGCTCATCAGCACCACCGTGGGGTTCCCGCCGGTGTTGATACCCGCGCTCTGCCCGCCCATCAGCTGGGCCAGCTCATCGTGCGTGATCTTCACCAGCAGTTGGCCGGGGCTCACGCTCGTGAGCACGTTCTGGCCCAGGGCCTTGGCCTTCACCCGGTCGGTGAAGTCCTTGGCCGTCTTGTAGTTCACGTCGGCATCCAGCAGCGCACGGCGGATCTCCTTGGCGGTCTCCGCCACGTTGATCTCCGTGATCTGCCCCTGGCCCTTGAGGACCTTGAAGGCCCGTTCCAGCTTGTCACTGAGGTTCTCGAACATCGTCTTTCCGGACTTACGGAGCGCGAAGGTACTCGGGCGCCAGGCTTCCTCCAGGCACCTTGGGCGACCTGCCCCCCAGGCGGTACCCTGGCCCGCGAGGATACCCGACAGGCCGGCAGCGTAACCTCCGCCGGAAGAGGTCGTACAACCCGGCCATGGGGTTCCCCATGCGTTGCGCCGTTCCCCTGTTCCTGGCCGCCGCTGCATGGAGCCTGCGCGCGCAGGCGCAGTGCGATCCGACCGTGCCGGTATTGGCGGTGGACCTGAGCGCTTCGCCCAGCGCCACCTGGCAAAGCCCGACCATCCAGCGCCAGGGCCTATGCTGCGGCAACGGTGGTTCCGACCGCTGCCTCGAGTTCGTCATCACGCTGCACCCGGACGCGCAGGGCATCGTCTTCAACATCTGCTCGGGGGCCGTTCCGCCCGGGGCCATGTTCTACCAGATCGGCTGCGGACCGCCCACGGCGGTGGGCGCACCGGTGTGCCTGAGCGGCGCCGGGCCGCACGTGCTCACTTTCTGCAAACCGGGCGGCAACAGCAACAGCTACTGCATCACCTCCATCGCGGCGCCTTCCGCGGGGCCGCCCATCGCGGTCAACGATGGCTGCAGCGGCACCATCACCAGCAATGGCTTCGCACCGGGCACCGTCCTGTGGACCTCCGTGGCGCCGGGTGCGCCGGGCCAGTACAATGGCTACCTCGCCTGCCCCACCTGCGCGAACACCGGGGTGACCGCCCAAGCGGGCTATCCCGCCTTCGTGGACTACCAGGTCTGCGGCAACGCCGTCAGCCCATGCAGCTCCATGATCTTCTGCGACACGGTGCGGGTATGGTTCAACTCCACGCTGGCCGCGACGATCCAGCCTCTGCAGCCCACGGTCTGCTTCGGCGCCGCGGGCACCACCATCACGGCCGTGGGAGCGGGCGGCACACCGCCGTACACGTATCTGTGGAACACCGGGGAGACCACCGCAAGCATCTTCGTCGGCCCCGGCAACTATACCGTGCAATTAGGAGATACCTCCCGGTGCCCGCCCACTTCGGCATCGGTGGTGGTCACCCAGTTCCAGCAGGTGATCGAAGCCCTCGCCGGGCCCGATATCCTGGTGTGCGGGCAGGGCGCCTCGGGCGCGGTGACGCTGAACGGGGCCGTGACCGGTGCATCCGGCGGCCTGTGGAGCGGCGGTGCGGGCACGTTCATCCCCGGACCGGGCACATTGAACGCGACCTATACCCCTACTGCAGCGGAGATCGCGGCCGGAAGCGTACAGCTCACCCTGACCACCACCGGGAACGGCACCTGCCCCGGCGATACCGATGACCTGACGATCACCTTCGCCGCCCCCTTCACCATCGTGGCCCTGATCGCCACGGATGCCCATTGCGCGAACACCAGCGACGGCACGGCCACCGTGTCGCCGGCCATCCCCGGCTGGACCTATGCGTGGGCGCATGACCCCGGCCTTTCGGGACCGACCGCCAGTGGCCTGCCGGCGGGCACCTACAACGTCACCGTTACCGCCCCCTCGGGATGCGATACCCTGCTGAGCACCGTGGTGAACGCTCCACTGCCCATCGCCATCGCGGACCTGGCGGTGACCCACGAGCAGTGCGCCGGGAACCATGACGGCTCCATCACCGTCACCGCCAACGGCGGTACCGCCCCCTACCACTACGCCTGGAACACCGGACACCCCGCCGACACCCTCGCCACCCTCACCGCCGGTGCCGGCACCTACACCGTCACCGTCACCGATGCCAATGGCTGCGCCGCCGCACAAGGCTCCGCCACCATCAATGCCCTCGGGCAACCCAACCAGGCCAATGCCGGTGCCGACCTCATCGGCTGCTTCGGTTCGCTCCCCGTGGCCCTCTCCGGGGCGGTGACCAACGCCACCGGTGGCACCTGGTCCGGTGGCACCGGCTCCTTCACCGGAGCCGGCCTGAACGTCACCTACATGCCCACCATGGCCGAGGTGAACAGCGGGGGCGTCGACCTCTTCCTCACCACCACCGGCAATACCACCTGCCCGGCCGACCGGGACACCGTGCACGT
>JAFDZF010000132.1 GCA_018267055.1 Bacteroidota bacterium | reverse complement strand
GCGCGTGTAGCCGCCGATGGCGAACGCCTTCACGCCGCTGCGTGCGGCCACGCGCTCCACCGCCCGGAACAGCGGCTGGTCCAGCACGCCGGCGATGCGGCCGGTATCGAGGGTGAAGGCGTGCGCGATGCCCATGAGGAAGGGCGGCAAAAGTAGGCCGTGCGCGGTTCGGGGCGCGTCGGGGGAGGAGGGCTGCTTTCCCGGCTGGACCGTGTCGATCCCGAAAGCTCTAGGGACCGGTCGGAGAGGCCGGCTGCGAATCGGGGAGGTGCTCGATCCACGCGCGAATGGGAAGCGTGGTGAGCGCGCAAACGATGAAGAGCGAATAGCGCAGAGGCCGGGCGCCCCAGCCCAGGACCAACCATGCGATCACACCCAAGAGCACGATGAGATGTAACACCCAGGCCCCACGCCTCGATGAGGCGAAGGCGTTGCCTAGGAAAATGGCGAGAGGAATACCACCGATGAGCATCAACGAAGCGAACGCCAAGGCGATACCCGTGCCGGCATCTCCTTTTACGGGCACACGGAAGAACGCCGCCAAAGAGAAAAGTGCCGCATAGACCAAGGGGGTATAGACCCCCAGCAGGGACAAGGCTATCGTCCGCAAGAGCGAGCGCTTCATGGGACGACCGATGCCACCTCGATCCCCGATGCGCACTTGAAATGCCCCTCGGGGCACGCCTTGTATCCATGCAGCCCGCAGGGCCGGCAGTACAGCGGCTCTTCCAGCTGCACCACGCGGCCGTTGGCGTTCAGCGGCCCGAAGCCGAAGGCGGGTACCGTGCTGCAGAATACGGCCGTCACCGGCGCGCCCATCGCCGAGGCGATGTGCAGCGGGGCGCTGTCGTTCACGTAGTTCATCGCGGCACCTTGCATCAGGACCGCGGTGCCGAGGAGGGAGAGCTTCCCGGCCACCACTTCGCCGCGGCCGGCCTCCCGGGCGATGCGCTCGCACAAGGCGGTGTCGCCGGGGCCGCCGGTGAGCAGCACGCGCCGGTCGGGCGGGAGCGTTCCGATCAGCGCGACCCACTTCTCCGCGGGCCATTGCTTGGTGTGCCACACCGAGGCGGGCGCGATGGTGATGATCCGTCGATCCGGCGGCCCACCGGTCAGGCGATCCACTTCGGCGCGGTGGGATGCGGCAGGGTGGAGCCGGGGCAGCGGTCGGGACGCATCGGTGAGGTGCGCGATCAGCGCGTTGAGGCGGTCCACCTCATGCGTGATCGCGCCGGAGGGCGGCCCGTCCTTCCGCAGCCGTGCCGGGTCGGGGATCCGGTGCTCCACCGTCCGCGTGAAGAGGAAGCTGAGCGGGTTCTTGTCGTAGCCCACCTTTTCCCGGCCGCGGGCCAGCACCGTCAGAAGGCCGGTGCTGAAGAAGCGCTGGGCATTGAGGATGTGGTCGTACCGGGTCTTCCGCAGCTCGCCGATCAGCCGGAACAGCGCGCGCGTCTTGCCCTTCCGCTTGTCCCACACGTGCAGCTTCCGCAGGAAGGGATGGCCTTCGAAGAGCCCGTCGTTGCCCTTGCGCACCACCAGGTCGATGGCGGCGTCGGGGAAGAAGGCATGGAGCTTTTCCAGCAGGCTCGTCACCAGCACGGCATCGCCGAGGAAGGCGGTCTGTATGACGAGGAACTGCTTCACACGGCCACGTTGTGCTCGCGGAGCGCGTCGTTGAGGGAGGTCTTCTTGTCGGTGCTCTCCTTGCGCTGCCCGATGATGAGCGCGCAGGGCACGCCGTACGTGCCGGCGGGGAAGTCCTTGGGCACCGTGCCGGGGATCACTACGGAGCGCGGGGGCACGTGGCCCTTCATCTCGCGGGGGGCGGGCCCGGTGACGTCGATGATGCGGGTGCTGGCGGTGAGCACCACATTGGCGCCCAGCACGGCCTCGCGGCCCACGTGCACGCCTTCCACCACGATGCACCGCGAGCCGATGAAGCAGCCGTCCTCGATGACGACGGGCGCGGCCTGCACGGGCTCCAGCACACCGCCGATGCCCACGCCGCCGCTCAGGTGCACGCCCTTGCCGATCTGCGCGCAGCTGCCCACCGTGGCCCAGGTGTCCACCATGGTGCCTTCATCCACGTAGGCGCCGATGTTCACGTAGCTCGGCATCAGGATCACGCCGGGGGCGAGGTAGCTGCCGTGGCGGGCGATGGCGTGCGGCACCACGCGCACGTTCAGGGCCGCGTAGTTGCGCTTGAGGGGGATCTTGTCGTGGAACTCCAGCGGCCCCACCTCGATGGTCCGCATCTGGCGGATGGGGAAGTACATCAGCACCGCCTTCTTGATCCATTCGTTCACGGTCCAGGCGCCATCGGCGGCACCGGGCTCCGCCACGCGGACCTCGCCGCGGTCCAGCCGCTCCACCACGTGCTCCACGGCCTCCATCACTTCGGGGAAGCGCAGCATGGACCGGTCGGCCCAGGCTTTTTCGATCAGTTCGTTCATGGCGGGCAAAGGTGCCATCAATTCATCGATCCACCGATCCCGGGAGGGCATGAAGCGCCGTATTGAGAGCTTTGCGCGCATGGGACGGGTGATCGGCATCGATTTCGGCCTCAAGCGCACCGGCCTGGCGGTCACCGACCCGGCGCGCATCATCGCGTCGGCACTGGGCACGGTGGAGAGCCGGCAGCTGATGGACCACCTGCGGCAGTACGTGGCCGGGGAGGCGGTGGACGGCTTCGTGGTGGGGTTGCCGGTGAACCTGGACGGCACGCCGACGGACATCACCGCCAACGTGCACCTCTTCGTGCAGGCCTTGAAGGAGGTCTTCCCGGGGCAGTGGGTGGAAACGGTGGACGAGCGTTTCACCTCCGCGCTGGCGCAGCGGACGATGCAGAGCAGCGGCATCGGGAAGAAAGCCCGGCGCGACAAGGGGGTAGTGGACCGCATCAGCGCCACCATCCTGCTCCAGGGCTGGCTGGAGCGGCGGCGCTGACGGATGCGCCGGGCCGTACATTTGCGGCCCGATGATCCTTCCTATCCGTGCCTACGGCGACCCTGTGCTCAAGAAAGTGGCGCAGGACATCCGGCCCGGCCATTCCGGCCTGGAGCAGCTGATCGCCGACATGTTCGAGACGATGTACGCCGCCAATGGCGTGGGCCTGGCCGCCCCCCAGATCGGCGAGAGCATCCGCCTGTTCGTGGTGGATACGGGCGCCGGCAGCGCCGACGGCGAAAGCGCGCCCGATGACGATGAGGAGGCCCCGCTGAAGCGCGCCTTCATCAACCCGTACATCGTGGACGAGGAAGGGGAGGAGTGGGCCTTCGAGGAAGGCTGCCTCAGCATTCCCGGCATCCGCGAGGAGGTGGACCGCCAGCCGCACATCGTGCTGCACTACCTGGACGAGGCGTTCCAGGAGCACGAGGAGACCTTCGAGGGCTTCGCGGCGCGCGTGATCCAGCACGAGCACGACCACCTGGACGGCAAGCTCTTCATCGACCACCTGCCCCCGCTGCGCAAGCGGATGATCCAGGGCAAGCTGCGCGACATCAGCCGCGGCCGCACCGACGCCAAGTACAAGATGCGGTTCGCTCCCGCGAAATGACCCCCACCATGCGTTCCCTGATCGTCCTTTCCCTGTGCGCCATGCTGGCCGCGTGCGGCGGCGGCGCTCCCCCCGCGAGCGCGGACGGCCCCACCGCCGAAGCCGCCCGCCGCATCCGGTCCATGGAGGACAGCCTCTTCGCCGGCACCACCTTCGACCGCAAGGGCGCCCAGGCCCTGCTCGACGTGTACCTGGCCTTCGAGAAGGCCAACCCGAGCGATACGCTCGCGCCGGAGTATGCGTTCCGCGCGGCTGGCCTGAAGAAGGCGCTCGGCGACCCGCAGGGCAGCGTGGCCCTGTACGACCGCATCATCAGCAATTACCCGCACTGGCGCCGCCTGCCCGACACGTACTACCTCAAGGCCTTCACCATCGACAACGACCTGCACCAGAAGGGCGAGGCGAAGGCGGCCTATGAGCAGGTGATCGCGCGCTTCCCCGAGCACCGGTTCGCGGTGGACGCGCAGCAGATGATCGACAACCTGCAGTACACCGACGAAGAGCTCATCGAGCGCTTCAAGCGGATGAACACGGACAGCGCCCAGGCGGCCGCGAAATGAGCGGAGGAGCTTCCCCCCGGGTGCTGCAGGCCACGGCCGCCCAAGGCATGGCCCCGCAGGCGTACCACGAGCTGGTGGCCCGTGTGGTGGCCGAGCACCGCACCACGGGGCCGGACCAGAGCGAAGAGCTGATCAAGTACACCGCGCTCAACAAGGTGCGTATGGACCGCAATGCACGGACGGTCCGCCTGCTGCCCGAGCTGGAAGAAGTGCTCCGTTCCGCCCCGGCCATGACCTGGCTGGTGCTCACCGAAGCCTGGTGCGGCGACGCCTCGCAATGCACGCCGGTGATGGACCTGATGGCCGCCGCCGCGCCCCGCATCGACCTGCGTTATGCACTGCGCGACGAGCATCCGGAGCTGATGGACCACTACCTGACCAAGGGCGGACGCAGCATCCCCAAGCTCATCGCCTTCGATGCGGCCGGGACGGAGCTGTTCAACTGGGGGCCGCGCCCGTTGCCGCCGCAGGGGATCGTGTGGGCCTGGAGGGGCCTGCCCGATGATCAGCGTCCCCCGAAGGCCCGGATGTACGAGCAGGTGCACGCCTGGTATGCCGCCGACAAGGGCGTGACGATGCAGCGCGAGTTCCTGGAGCTGCTGAAGAAGGGCGCCTAGTCCGTCATCGGCCCGGGTCAACGGACCGTGAGCGATCGGGCCTCGATGCCCGGCTCAAGCCACCGCGTGGCGCAAAGCCTCCGAGAGCCGCGCCTGTCCGTTCGCCACGATGCCCAGGGGCCGGCCGATGAAGCGCTGGCCGATCAGGGGCGTGTTGTGCGAGCGGCTCACGAGGTCGCCCTCGGCGAGGGTCCAGTGGTGCTCGGGCGCGAAGAGCGTGAGCTCCGCGGCCGCGCCTTCGGCGATGTGCGGGACGGGGAGGCCGAGGGCCGCGCGCGGGCCCTGGCAGAAGCGCTCCACGATGCGGCGCGTGGTCATGCGCGGGGCGAGCACGGTGTTGGCCACGGCATAGGCCGTTTCCAGCCCGATGATGCCGAAGGCCGCCTGGGGGAACTCCACCTTCTTGTGCTCCACGTCCTCGGGCCGGTGGTCGCTCACGATGGTGTCGATGGTGCCGTCCTTCACACCCTCGCGCAGGGCCTCGATGTGCGCGGCGTCGCGCAGGGGCGGCATCACCTTGTAGTGGGTGTCGAAGCCGCGCAGGCAGCCGTCGTCCAGCAGCAGGTGGTGGGCCGCCACGCTGGCGGTCACGTGCAGCTTCTTCGCTTTCGCCTGGCGGATGAGCTCCACACCTTCCGCGGTGCTGACCACGGCCACGTGCATCCGCGAGCCGGTGTATTCCAGCAGCGCGAGGTCGCGCGCCAGCTGGATGGTCTCCGCCATCGCGGGAAGGCCGCGCAGGCCCAGGCGGGCGCTCATCGGCCCCTCATGCATCTGGCCTTGGGCGCTGAGGTCGTTGTCGTGCGCGTAGGTGATCACGCGGCCGTCGAAGTTCAGCGCGTACTGCAGGGCGAGCAGCATCAGGCGGGTGTTGCGCACCGCGTGCGTGTCGTCGCAGAAGGCCACCGCCCCGGCCTGCTTCATGTCGAAATGCTCGGCGAGCTGTTCGCCCTTGAGCCCCTTGGTGAGCGCACCGAGCGGCAGCACGCGCACCGCGTGCCCCTGGCCCTTGCGCAGCAGGTACTCCACCCCGGACCGCTGGTCGATGGCGGGCGAGGTGCTGGGCAGCACGGCCACGGCCGTGAAGCCCCCGGCGGCGGCGGCGTCCAGCCCGTTGAGCAGGCCCTGCTTATACTCCTCCCCGGGGTCGCGGAAGTGGGCGCGCAGGTCCACCCAGCCGGGCGAGGCGTGCAGGCCTTCCTGGCGCACCTCCTCGGCGTCGCCCTTCGCCAGGCGCTTCCCGGCCTTCAGGATCCGGCCGCCGCTCACCAGCAGGTCCAGCTCTTCCTCATGGTGCGGCCCTCCGGGGTCGATCACTGTTACATGGCGCAGCAGCAGGTCGTTCATCGGGCGAGGCGTATGAAGAGGATCTCCAGGGCGAGGAACACCAGGGCGGCCACCAGGAACCACTTCCACAGCTTGGTCCCCTGGTCCAGTTCCCGCAGGCTTACCGCGAGGCCGTTCCCGGCCTTCTCCAGCACGGTGATGGTGCCCAGCCCGCGCTGGGCCAGCAGCTCCTTCAGCTGGTCGGGCGTGTAGGCGCTGAGGTCGCCCTCGTTGCGGGGCAGGTCCAGCGCCAGGGTGGCAAGGGTGTCGCCGTCCACCGTCAGGGCGTAGGCGCCCGGCGCCAGGTCCTGGTCGTGCAGCACCAGTGCAAGCTCGCCGGGCGTGCGGCGCACCTCGGGCACCAGGTCGGCCCCGCCGGGTCCCTTCAGGTGCGGGGCGGCCTCACCGGCGATGTCCACGCCTTCCAGGGGCACCACGGCCTCCGCGCCGATGATGTGGTAGAGCGCGCCCATCGGCCGGCTCAGCTCGGCCATGCGCAGCAGCGAGGTCACGAAGAGCGCGTGCCGGGTGAAGGTGCCGCCCTCGGCGGCCAGCGGCGAGGCGCAGAGGTAGAGCCGGCCGCGCTGCACAGGGACGGCGCTCAGGAAGGCCGCGCCGTTCTGCAGGCGGAGCAGCACGTCCGCCGTGGCGGGGGGCGTGATGGCGAAGCGCGTGCGTACCAGGGGGAGGTCCACGTTCTTCGGCATGGCGGTGAAGACCTCGCGGAAGAAGGGCTGCTGCAGGTCGATGCGCTCCACGTGCATGCGCGCCGTGTCGCGTGCGCCGAAGCTTCCCCCGGCGTGGCCGAGGAAGGCGCCGTAGCTCGCCGCATCCGCGTTCGCCGCGGGGAAGAGGGCCACGCTGCCGCCGCCCGCGGCGAAGTCCAGCAGGGCCTTGGCCATGCCGCTTGGCAGGTCGGGCAGGGCGTTCAGCACCACCAGGTCCGTACGGCCCAGGAGCGCCAGGTCGAGCTGCCGGTAGGGTTGCGCGGTGAAGGTGTGCGTGCTGTCGCCCGCGAACACGGCTGCGATGTCCTTGTCGCTGGGGGCGTCGCCGCCGCTCACCAGCAGCACGCGCAGCCGGTCGGCCGTGCGGTAGGCGATGGAGAAGGCGTCGTCGAAGGTGATCGGCCGGTCGGTCAGCGTCACCTCGCCGGTGTGCGTGCCGGTGGCATCGTTGGTGAAGTGCATCACCGTGTCCACCTGGGTGGCCGCGCCGATGCTGAAGGTGGTGAGCGCGCGCTGGCGTCCGTCGATGGTGAGGCGCAGGGGGATGTTCTCCAGCGCCTTTCCGCCGTAGTTGCGCACACGGACGTGGAGCGCCTCGTTCTGGCCCAGGCGGCGCACGGGCGAGGCGAACCACACCGAATCGATGGCGAGGTTGTCGGCGTCGTTCGCGGCCAGCGGAACGATCACCGTGCCCACGGTGCTGTCGTTCGTCCAGTGCTCCACGTCGGCCGCAGCGCGTTGCAGGTCGGTGAAGAGGAAGGCGCGCTTCACGGGGGCATCGCTGCGCGAAAGCGCTTCGCGCTGGCGCTCCATCACCTGCGAGAGCGGGCGGGCGTACGGCCCCACTTCCGCCTGGGCGGCCGCCTCCAGCGCCTCATCGCGGCCCAGCAGCACCTGCTGGCGTCCTTCGAAGCGGTTGGTCACCACCTGGAAGCGGTCCGTGGCGCTGTAGGCCATCACGGCGTCCTGGGCATCGGTGCGGGCCTGGTCCAGCAGGCGGCCCTGGGCGTTGGTGCCGTCCATGCTCCAGCTGTCGTCGATGTAGAGGCTCACGGCACGCTGCCCGGCCTTCACCGTGCTGTTGCCGCTGGGGATGTAGGGTTGTGCGAAGGCGAGCACCAGGCAGGCCAGGGCCAGCAGGCGGCAGAGCAGGGTGAGCCAGTGGCGCACCTTCTTCCGGGCGCGCGTCTGCTGCGTCACCTCCTGCAGGAAGCGGACGTTCGGGAAATCGATCCGCTTGAAGCGCCGGAGCTGGAAGAGGTGGATGAGGACCGGGATGGCCAGGGCCGTGAGCGCCCAGAGGAAGGAGGGGAAGAGGAAGGCCATTCAGCGGGCCGAAGGTAACGAGGGGTGGCGCTCGCTCAGGGCATTGGGGCCGGTCGCGGCGGGCGCCCTGGCAGGAACGAGGGCCTGGAGGGCACGTGGTCCGGCCAAGGGCACCACCGGATCCGCCGGCAGGCCCGCTCGATGGTCCGGTCGAGCGGCGTCCCCCTCGAGCGCAAGCGGCCTCGCCTAT
>JAFDZF010000131.1 GCA_018267055.1 Bacteroidota bacterium | reverse complement strand
GACCAGGGGCCCGGCATCGCGCTCGAAGACATCCCCGATCCCAACCTGCCCGAGAACCTGCTCAAACCCGGCGGCCGTGGCGTCTTCTTCATGAAGCAAGTGATGGACGAGGTCCGCATGGAGCGCGGCCCCAAGGGCTCCGCCCTCATCCTCTCCAAGGCCCGCGGGCGCCGCGAGATCGCCTAGGGCTTGCGCGCCATCCAGAGGCCGCCCGCGGCCATGAGTCCGGCGGCGGCGAAGAAGGCGGCGGCGGGATGCCAGGTCCAGAGCAGGCCCACGCCGAGGGATGAGAGGAGGTCGCCCGCGCCGTTCACCGCGCCGAGGAGGCCGAAGGCGAGGCCGCGATGCTCCTGGGGCGCCAGCTCCGCCGTCGCCGCGCCTTCCAGGGTGTCCTGGAGGCCGTTGACGAACCCGCCGAGGGCGAAGATCCCCGCCATCAGGAGGAGCGAGGCGTGGCCTTGCAGGAAGGCGGCGGCGAGCATCACGGGCATGATCGCGCCCGCGAGGTAGCCCCAGCCCAGCAGGCGGCGGTGGAGCCTGAAGCGGTCCGCCAGGGCACCGGCCGGAAAGGCGGAAAGGGCGTAGACGGCGTTGTGCAGCGCGTAGAGCGCGACGCCCGCCGCCGCGGCCCGGGCGGCCCCGAGGCCAGGCGCCAGCAGCTGGGCGGCGGCGAGGATGAGCAGGGTGTGCGCGAAATCGCCGCATCCAAAGAGCCCGACCCCCGCGAGGTAGTCCCGGAAGGCGGAGGGCATCGCCTTCAGCGCGTCGCGGAAGGCCAGGCGAGAGGGATGGGCCCGGGCCCGCTCCGGCACGGCCCAGGCGAACACCGCGGCGGCGAGGACCCCCGGCACGAGGGTCCACCCCAGGAGCATCCGCAGCCAGGGCAGGCCCGTCCCGAGCGGGATCAGGATCGCGGCCAGCGCGGGCCCGAGGATGGCCCCGACCGTGTCCCCGGCCCGATGGAAGCCGAAGGCCCGCCCCCGCGCATCCGCGGGAATGGCGTCCGTGAGCATGGCATCCCGCAATGGCCCGCGAAGCCCGCGGCCCGTCCAGCCGAACGCTTTGGAGGCGAGCACGCCCCCGAAACCCGAGGCCATGGCCACAAAGCCCGACGCGAGCCCCGTGGCCAAGTAGCCCGCCACAACCAAGCCTTTGCGCCGCCCGAGACGGTCGGACACCCAGCCCGCGCCCAGCTTCATGAAGCTCGCGGCCGCGTCGCCCGCGCCCTCCACCGCGCCGAGCGCCGCGGGCGGGAGCCCCAGGGCCGCGAGGAAGGCCGGCAGGATCGCTGACATGGCCTCGTGGCCGAGGTCCGACAGGAAGCTCGTCCAGGCCATGCCCCAGACGGCCCGGTTCAGCCAGCGATTCGAGCCCTCTTCCATCCTCGCTCCTAGTGGTGCTCGATCCGGTGGGGATGGCGGTGGCCGATCTTCGCGGGCGTGTTCGCCAAACCCTCCCCGATCCAGGCCGCGGGGAGCACTGCGATCCATGCGAGCGCAAGCAGGCCCGGCCCCCCCCACTCCACGGACAGCGCGATGGCTGTCAGTGGCGCATTGTAATTGGCGGCGAGATAGGCGCAGACCGCGAGCGCGCAGGCGGTGGCGGGCGTGAGCGCGGGGACCAGCGGATGGATCGCCGCGCCCAGCACGCTTCCCACGCAAAGGGTGACGACCAGCAGGCCCGCCACGCCCGTGGTGCCGAAAGTGGCCCACACCGCGATGAGCTTCAGCGCCAGGAGCGCCAGGGCCGCGAGGCCGATGAATTTCGCGGCGAACACCGCGTGCGCCAAGGGCGTGCCGCCCTGGAGGCTCCATGTGTCGCCAAAGAACCGCCACGAGAGCCACCCCGTGGCGATGGTCACGAAACCGCCCGATAGGCCCCGCCCCCACCAGGGCATCGGCTCCGTCACCGCTCGGGTCCATGCCAGCACCCGCTGGAAGCGGCGGGAGAGCACTCCCGCCACCACGCCCACCAGCACCGCGCACGCGATGGTTTGAGGATCAATGGAGGCCTGGCCCGGGAACGGCAGATAGGGATGGCTGTCGATGAGCCTTCCATGGACCCAGAACGCGATCAGCGACGCCAGCGAGGCGGGCAGCAGCGCCGTGCCGTCCAGATCCTTGCTGAAGGGTGTTTCCAAGGCCAGGAGCGTGCCCGCCAGCGGCGCCCGGAAGTAGGCGCTCACGCCCGCCGCCGCGCCGATGAGGATGGCGTGGTCGGCTCTCAGCCGTCTCACCGCATGGGACACGCGTCCCGCAGC
Source organism: Bacteroidota bacterium (assembly GCA_018267055.1). Classification (GTDB taxonomy): domain Bacteria; phylum Bacteroidota; class Bacteroidia; order Flavobacteriales_F; family PHOS-HE28; genus PHOS-HE28. Next base: position 11,769 of record JAFDZF010000131.1, on the reverse strand, counting down.
CTTCCGGAAATAGAGTCCGACCGTCGTGCCGAGCCACTGGCTGGGTCCGCCGAGACCCGCGGAGGCGCCCAGCCCCACCGTGGCCACGCAGGCCGCAATCTTCAGGCCGTCCCGGTCCGGATGCAGGATCTCGGGCGGCTTGTGGTAGTGGAGCACGACCTCGTTCAGCATGCCGACGCTCCGGACCCCCAGTCGCTTCAGCACCCAACCTGAGAAGATCAGGCCCAGTACGGGTGTGGTGAGTTGGAGCGCGAGCGCCCCGTGGGCGATGTGCCCCCAAAGAAGCGTGCTGCACGACCACTCGAGACCCGAGACCCCAAGGCCCGAAAGGATGCCGATGGGAACAGCCGCGAGCGCCATGCGCCGAACCTCAACCGCCTTGCGCGCCCAGCGCGGCGGCAGCACGAGCCCCTGACCCCGCTCCCAGCGGATCAACCCGAAGCCCCCGGTCATGGCAGTTCACCTTCCTTTCCGCCGGGAAGCGCGGCCGCCAGCGCGCGCTCCACATCCATGACCGCCCCTTCAAGCCGCCTAGCGAGGTCCGCCAGCTCAGGCGCGAGTTCCAGGGGAACTTCACCGAATCCGCGCATACGTTCCGGCCGCAGGTCCGGCGGCAACTCCCAGGTGAGGCCCAGGGCGCCATTGCAGAAGCGCAAGAGGCTCCGTTCCTCTTTGGGGGTCCCGATCTCGCGGTAGGCATGCCCGATCAGCGCCAGCGCCGCTTCGATGCGGTCGAGCAACGCAGCCTTGCAGGACGGGTCCAGATCGTCGGCCATGCGCCAGGTCATGGCTTCCCGGGCTCCGCCTCGGATCCAGCCCGCCACTTCCTCAAGCCGGTCCTCCATCAGGCGGAGCGTAGCCGCGATGCTCCGGCAATGGTTCTCGGGAAGGCCTGCGAGGCTCATCCGGCGAACCCCTTGGCGGGATGCTTAGGCGTGTGCACCCGGTGGCCCCCGTAGATGCCGCGGTGCCCCACCAGCACATAGGCCAGGAAACAGACCGGGAACAGCGCCGGCGCGAAGGCCGCGCCGAACAGCTCCACGCCCATGACCGCGCTGGCGATGGGCGTGTTGCTGGCGGCGGCGAAGACCGCGATGAATCCGATGGCCGCGAGGAATGCCGGAGGCAGGTGGAACGCCGGCGCCAGCGCCGCACCCAGCAGGGCCCCAATGACGAAGAGCGGCGTCACTTCGCCGCCTTTGAACCCGAAGCCCAAAGTGACGACCGTGAACAGGAGCTTCAGCGCGAAATCCCAGGGATGCGATTTCGCCCCTTGGATGAAGATGCTGTCCAGGAGGGGCAGGCCGAGATTGAGCAGGCCGTCATTACGGAAGACCGCGAACAGCATGATCAGCGCCGCGCCGCCCAGCAAGGGGCGCGACCACCAGGGAAGATGCCCTTTCGTGAAGCGGGCGAGCCAATGGGCCGCGTTCGAGAAGGCGCCGCCAACGAAGGCGACCGGCAGGGCGAAGAGGGCGAGTTTCCAGGCCAGCGACGCGCACCAGGGCAGCGCAAGGGCCGGGTAATGGACATGGTGCGCGCCGAGCAGACGGCAGAAGAGGTCCCCCACGAAACTGGCGGCGGTGCAGATGACGGCGCCCTCGTAATGCATCTTGCCGATGGCGATGACCTCCATGCCGAAGAGCGCGCCGGCCACGGGCGTTCCGAACAGAGATCCGAAACCCGCGGAGACGCCCGCCATCAGGAGCAACCTCTGGCGCGATTGGGAAAGCCGGAGCCAACGCCAGGGCAGCTTGCCGAGGGTGCGCGCGAGGCTCGCACCCATCTGCACGGCGGTGCCTTCGCGCCCCGCGCTGCCACCGCCCAGATGCGTGAGCAGCGTCCCGGCGAGCACCAACGGCGCCATGCGCGTGGGGACGCGTCCTTTGAATTCGAGGACTTCATCCAGGACCAGCGCGCCCCCACCTTCCGCCTCTTTACCGAAACGGCGGTAGAGCCAAGCAGATAGCAGCCCAAAGAAAGGGAGCAGGGCCAGCAGCCAGAGGTGTCGCTCCCGCAGAAGGATGGCGCACCCCAGCGCCCACAGGAACCCGGCGCTGGCGGCTCCCGCAAGCAGACCGACAATGGATCCCATCCCGAGATCCCAGACTGTCCACGCCGCCCGTCTTTGCAGAGATTCCATGCCTGCATGCTCCCGTAGGAAAGTCGCAGGCGCCATCAGCTCTTGGGAGCGGTTTTAGGGCGGACACCATCGCCAGAAAGCCAGGATAGCCCATGGATCCAAGTTCCGCTACCGGACCACCAGCACCGGGCATGGCGAATAACTGACCACCTGCTTCGAAGTGCTGCCGGTGATCCAGCGCTGGAAAAGGGATTTGCCGCGGTGGCCGATGATGACGAGATCCGCCCGCTCCGCCTCGGCCATGGAGACGATCTGCTCGGCGGGATGGCCCACCCTGATCTCGAATCTCGCGCGCAATCCAGCCGCGGCCGTCCTGACCTTCAGGCCTTCGATCACCGCCGCGAAATGCGCCTGGGCATTCTCCAGGACGGCCTCCAGTTCCACGTCCCCGGCGGGTTCCGGAGGCCGGGCGATGGTGAGGACCGAGAGGCGGGCCTGGAATTTGCCAGCGATTTCCAGGGCCATCTCGAAGGCCTTGGCCGCCGAATCCGAGCCGTCGTAGGCCAGCAGGATGCTCGTGATCATGGTGTCTCCTTCACGGGAAGCCCGGGACCGGCGGGATCCCCCTCTTCAACCTTCGGAAGCAGGTGGCGCGGCAGGAAGAAAGCATTCCCGATGGCCGTGGGGATCACGGCGCTGCCGATGACCGTGGCCACGATGAGCGAGTATTGGGCCTGGGTGATGACGCCGTGGCTGAGCCCGAACAGGGCCGATATGGTGCCGAAGGTGAGCCCCGTGGACATCATCATCGTGGTGTAGAGGTTCTCCCGCCTTGACGACCCGTAACTCGCGGTGACCGGATAGACGCCCAGGACCTTGGTCCCCATCTTGGCGAAGAACAGGATCAGGAGCGCGATGGGCGAGGCCACAAGCGCGGGGATGGACACCAGCGAGCCCGCGCGGATGAAGTAGAAGGGCGTCAGGAGACCGAAGGTGAGCGTCCGCAGGCGCCGCACCAGCACATGGTCCTTGCCGACCGTGCCCGCCAGCACCATGCCGATGATGTAGGCGGGAAGCACTGCCTCGCTGCCCGCCCAGGCCGCCAGCGCGCCCAGCCCGAACAGGAGCAGCAGGAGGTATTTCGCCTCCAGTTCCGAAGGCCGGCCGCCATACCGTTTGAAGAACCGCGGCGTGATCCAGGGCAGCACGATGAAGACGGCTAAGGACACGCCGAAGAAGATGAGCGTCTTCAGCCCGAAGGGGGAGAAAATGAAGCCCAGCGCCAGCACCGTAGCCAGGTCGTTGATGAAACAGGCCGCGAGGACGGTCTTGCCGTAGTTGGTCACATTGAGACCCAGCTCCAGCATCACGGCGTAGACCACGGCAACGGAAGTGGTGGACAGCGCCACGCCCACGAGCCAGCTCGCGAGCGTGCTCCAGTGGAGCAAGTAGTGCGCAATGGCGGTGCAACCCAGGAACGGAGCGGCGAACCCCACCATGCCCACCGTCGAGGCCTCCTTCCACTTCGTCTTGAATACGGCTGGATCCAGCTCGGCGCCCGCGAGGAAAGTCAGCACGATGGCGCCGGTCCCGGACAGGAACTTGATCCATTCCGAATCCGTATGCAGCGCCGCCGTTCCGATAAGCGCGCCGATCACCAGCTGCGCGATGGTGCCCACGACGATTTCTGACAACGCCGTGGCCACCCGGAACCATATGGAGAGCAGCGTCGCTGCCAGGGCGAGGCCGAGCCAGAGCGCCGCGAGCGCCCAGATGTCAGTCACGGCAGCCCCTATGGCAGGGGCGGTGCGGGGAGGCTATTCCCAGAACGGCGGTGGGCATGGCGGCTCCTGAGCAAAGTGATCAGGCGTCATCAGCTCAGGGAGCGGTTTAGGGCGAACGCCATCGCCGTGGGCAGAGTATGGCGCGGCAGGGTCCGGCGCGCCATGCTCTTCAGGATATTTTTTCAAGGGGCGTCCATGATGAGAATCGCAATCCCCGGCCATCCGGGCCTGGAGCTGGACCACCTGATCCTGGACTTCAACGGCACTCTGGCCGTTGATGGCGTTCTGCTTGATGGCGTGGCGGATCGGATGCGGCGCCTCGCCAAGGCTCTAGAGATCCATGTGATCACGGGTGATACGCACGGCACGGCCTCTGCCCAGCTTCAAAGCCTGCCGTGCCGGGTTGAAATCCTTGCGGCCTTGCACCAGGCGGAAGCGAAGCAGACTCGTATCCGCGACCTGGGGCCGCAGCATTGCGCCGCTATCGGTAATGGACGGAACGACCGTTTCCTGTTGCGGGAAGCCGCCCTTGGCATCGCGACCATCCAGATGGAAGGCGCGGCCATGGACACCCTCCGGGAGGCGGATGTGGTCGCTCCAGATATCCACGCGGCTTTGGACCTCCTGCTCCACCCCACCCGGCTTGTGGCGTCGCTAAGGACCTAGTTTCCCACATAGCTGAACCAGAACCTCACGCCCAGGGTATCCGCGCCGTAGGTGACGGGGAGCGGGGGGAGCGGGGCCGAGCGCCGCACCGCCATGAGGGCGCTGTCGTCCAGGGCGCCGTTGCCGCTGCCCACTTCAATGCGCGCGCCTTCGATGTCGCCGGCTTTCGTGATCTTGAAATAGATCTGCACCCGGCCCTGGCCGCCAAGGCGCTGCCAGTTGCCGACGATGCGCGTCTGCACCTGCTGGAGGTACCAGGTGTAGGGGAAGGTGCCGTCCACGGCAGCCACGAGGCCCGCGCCGCCTTCCACGCCCGCCGTCTGGTTCAGGCCGGGGATCGCGCTGCCCTGCCCCAGTCCGCTGGCGTTGCCGGAGCCCGCCGTGCCGGGCGTGGAGACAGGGTTGGGCTTCTCGCTCTTCGAGGCCTTCACCTGCTTGCCCGTGGAGGTTGGGTCGGGGTTCTCGCCGCTGCGGACGCTCTTGGCGGCCTTCGCGAAGGGGTTGTCCTCCTGCTCGCTGGGCTTGGGCACGGGTTGCTGGGCAGCCACCTCGTCCACGCGGCGCACGCGCTCGGTCTCCTGGCCCTCGGTGCGGGCCTCGGCGCCGCCGCTTTGGTTCGCGACGGCCGGCGGCAGGTTCACCCAGGTCACCTGGACCGCCTCCGCGTCCGCCTTGGCGCTCGGCTTGAAGATCAACGCGGCGAGGACGACCACATGGGCGCAGGCCGCGATGGCCAGCGCCTTGCCATAGGGGAACTCCCCCACATGGGCGCGGGCCCGGAGCAGCGCGTGGAGGTCCTGCTGGCTCACGGGTTCGCCGCGTCCGTGTTGGCGCCCTGGGTGACGAAGCCCACCTGGGTGAAGCCGGCCGCGCGGATGGAATCCACCACCTCGATGACGCGTCCGTAGGGGATGCCGCGGTCCGCCCGCACCAGCACCGGCCGCTTCTTGGTGCCGGTGGACCCCTTGCTGCGGAGCTCGTTCTCCAGCCGCGACAGGGGCACGAAGGCGTCATCCAGCTGCACGCGGCCATCCTTGGCCAGCGTGACGGTGAGCGCCTCGTTCTGGAGGCTGCGGCCCGTGCGGCTGCTGGGCAGCGCCACATCCACGCCGCTCGTGAGCATGGGCGCCGTCACCATGAAGATGATGAGCAGCACGAGCATCACATCGATGAGCGGCGTCATGTTGATCTCCGCCATCTCGCCGCGCCGCGATCCAGGGGTGAAGGCCATGGGGCTCCCGTTGCTGTCCTCCGCACCAGTGTAGGGCGCGGGCCCCGAGGTGGAAGCGCTCCTTGATGCCTGGAACCGTTTGTGATAAAAGTAAACATGCACCGGAGCGCCGGCGAGGCCGCCCCGGGACACTTCAGAAACCCCATCGCGCCCGAGGAGCTCCGCTCCTTCCGGGCCATGGCCATTCCAGGAGGAACCTCGATTGACGATCCGAACCATGGACATCCCCACCCCGGTCCCGACCCTCGATGAGGCCGCCGCCTGGCTGGAGGCCTTCCGCCCCCGCCTGCGCACCTGCCTCTTCGGCCATCCCCACCCCGTCCGCGTGAAGCCCATCGAGGACACCTCCCAGTGCCCTCTCGGCCTCTGGCTTTCGAAAAAGGGCGCCGGCCACCGCGGCGCGGCCCAGCTTCACACGCTGCATGAGGATCTGCACGCCCACGCCCGGGAAGTGCTGAAGGCGATCCGCGCTGGGGAGAAGGGCCGGGCCAACCGTCTGCTGGAGCCGGATTCCGCCTTCACCCGCACGCTGGAGGCCACCCGCTCCCAGGTGGCGGACCTGCGCGGCAAGGCCGCCGAGGCCTGATCGTCAGGCCCTGGTGGCGACGAAGAAGAGGCGCTTGAACGGGAAGAGCACCTTCCCGTCCGGCTGCGGGGCGTAGAGGCCCGCGAGCCCTTCGCGCACACGCGCCAGCAGGGCCTCCGCTTCCTCCGCGCCCAGGCCCCGCAGGTGGGGCAGCAGCGCCGCGCCCTTGGCCCACTCGACGATGTCGTCGAGGCCCGTCATGACCTGCTGGTACTCCGTCTCCCACACATCCACCGAGGACGCATGGGGCGCGAGGATGCGGTAGTAGGCCTCCGGCGCCAGCGGCGGCCGCCACCCGCCGGAGTCCCCGGCCGGGCCCGCCAGCTCGCGCAGGCGCCGGTGGGCCGGGGAATCCCCGTTCATGGGCATCTGCACCGCCAGGACGCCGCCGGGCGCCAGGCAACCCATCAGCCGCGGCAGCAGCGCCTCATGGTCGGGCAGCCAATGCAGCACCGCATTGGCGAAGAGCAGGTCCACCGGCGCGTCCGGCGTCCAGGACGCCACATCCCCCTGGATCCAGGCGATCCCCGGCATCGCTTCGCGCGCCGCCGCCAGCATCTCCGGGGAGCTGTCCACCCCCGTGATCCGCGCCCCGGGCCACCGGGCCGCCAGCAGCGCCGTGCTGTTGCCCGGCCCGCAGCCGAGATCCACCACCGCCGGCGGCGCCTCCAGCGGCACCCGCGCGAGCAGCTCCGAAGCCGCCCGGGTGCGAGAACCCGCGAACTTGAGGTATTGCGCGGGATTCCAGGGGAGGGTCACACCGCCACCGGCTCAACGCGATAGCGGCCCTTCTCATCGCGGGTGACGGTGCCGCTGGGGATCTCCGGGTCGTGCTCGAAGACGAGGACGGTGTCGGTGCCAGTCACTTCAGCCAGGAGCTTCTGGCGGCTCTCGACGCAGGCGACGACATCCAGGTCGTAGCCCATGACCCAGGCGGGTTGGATGTGGCGGGCGGTGGGGATGAGGTCCGCGAGGTAGACGAGCTTGCGTCCGCCACCCTGGACCGTGACGGTCTGCAGGCCCTCGATGTGGCCGGGCGCCGGCCGCACCGAGATGCCGGGCAGGATCTCCGTCTCGCCGTCCACGGTGTCCAGCAGGCCCGCGGCCTCCAGGGGCTCCCAGTTCTTGGCGAGGTAGCTGGCCTTCACCCGGAGGTTCGGGTGCCGCGCGTCGTCGAGGTCCTGCTTCTGGACCACATATCGGGCGTTGGGAAAGCTCGCAATCACCTGGCCCGCCGCGTCGAGCCGCGTGCTGCCGCCGGCGTGGTCGAAGTGCAGGTGCGTGAGGATGCAGAGGGTGATGTCCTCGGGGCGCACGCTGTGCTTCGCCAGCTCCCGGTCCAGCACGCCGCGACCCTCGAACTTGAAGCGGGTCATGAAGTCGTCCGGCTCCTTGTCGCCGTTGCCGTTGTCCACGAGGATCACATGGCGCTTGCCGTCCACCTCGCCGCGGATGAGCAGGCAGTTGGTGGCCATGAGGATCGTGTTGTCCTCGTCGCTGGGATAGACCTTGGACCAGACCACCTTCGGCACCGTGCCGAACATGGCGCCGCCGTCCAGGCGGAAGGTCCCGCCGCTGATGATCCGCACATCCCACGGGCCGAATTGCATCACCGGGCCTCCTGATTCCATTGTAGGAGCGGAGGCCCCATGGCGCGCCTGTTCGAGCCCCTCACCCTGCGCGGAATCACCCTGCCGAACCGCATCGGCGTGTCCCCCATGTGCCAGTACAGCTGCGAGGACGGCTTCGCCTCAGACTGGCACCTGGTGCACCTGGGCAGCCGGGCCGTGGGCGGCGCAGGGCTGGTGCTGACGGAGGCCGCGGCGGTCACGCCGGAAGGCCGCATCTCGCCCCAGGACCTCGGCCTCTGGTCCGACGCCCACGCCGAGCCTCTGGCCCGCATCGCGGCCTTCATCCGTAGCCAACAGGCGGTGCCCGGCATCCAGCTGGCCCACGCGGGCCGCAAGGCCAGCCGCAGCCGGCCCTGGGAGGGCGACCGCTGGATGGAGGCCGCAGAGGGCGGATGGACGCGTCTCGGGCCCTCGCCCCTGCCCTACGGGCCAGTGCCGCCGCCCCGGGCCATGGATGCGGCGGATCTCGCCGCGGTGAGGGACGCCTTTGTTGCCGCGGCCGGGCGCGCGGTGGACGCGGGCTTCCAAGTGGTGGAGCTGCACGCGGCCCACGGCTACCTGCTGCACGAGTTCATGTCGCCCCTCAGCAACCACCGCGAGGACGCCTACGGCGGGAGCCCGGAGGCGCGGATGCGCTTTCCCCTGGAGGTGGCCGAGGCGGTGCGCGCGGCGATGCCCGAGGCCCTGCCCCTCTTCGTCCGCGTGTCGGCCACGGACTGGGTGGAGGGCGGCTGGACCCTGGAGGACACCGTGGCCTTCGCCGCGCGGCTCAAGGCCCTCGGCGCCGATCTGGTGGACTGCTCCAGCGGCGGCCTGGATCCTGGCGCCCGGATCACCTCCGGGCCCAACTACCAGGTGCCCTTCGCCGAGGCCGTGCGCCGCGAGGCCGGGATCCCCACCGCCGCCGTGGGCCTCATCACGGCGCCCCCGCAGGCGGAGGCCATCCTCCAGGCGGGCCAGGCGGACCTCATCCTCCTCGGCCGGGAGGAGCTGCGGGATCCCTACTGGCCCCTCCACGCCGCGGACGCCCTCGAGCACAAGGCCCCCTGGCCCGCCCAGTACCTCCGGGCCGCCCACCGGGACACCCCGGCCCGGTAGAGGAGATGCACGAAGGGCCGCGAAGGAGAGGAAACCTTCGCGGCCCTTCGCGGGGGCGTTTCGCGGCTCAGTCCTTCTTGTCGCCGCCGAACTTCTCGAACACCTTCATGAACTCCATGGGCAGCGGGAACAGGATGGTGCTGTTCTTCTCCACGGCGATCTCGGTGAGGGTCTGCAGGTAGCGCATCTGGATGGCCACGGGGTTCTGGCTGATCTTGTTGGAGGCATCCAGCAGCTGCTGGCTCGCGAGCAGCTCGCCCTCGGCGGCGATGATCTTCGCCCGCTTCTCGCGCTCGGCCTCGGCCTGGCGGCCCATGGCCCGCTGCACCTGCTCGGGCAGATCGATGTTCTTCACTTCCACGGCGCTGACCTCGATGCCCCAGGGCTCCGTGGCGGCGTCGATCAGCTGGCGCAGGCGCTGGCCCAGCTTCTCCCGGTCGGAGAGCAGCTCGTCCAGGCTCGCCTCGCCCAGCACGGAGCGCAGCGTCGTCTGCGCGATCTGGAGGGTGGCGGCGTAGTAGTTCTCCACCTTGAGCACGGCGCTGGACGGATCCACGGCCCGGAAGTAGACGACGGCGCTCACCTTCAGCGTCACATTGTCGCGGGTGATGATGTCCTGGCTCGGCACATCCAGCACCACCGTGCGGAGCGAGATGACCATCGCCTTCTGGAAGATGCGCCAGACCATGATGAGGCCGGGGCCCTTAGGCTCCTTATTCACCTTGCCCAGCGTGAACACCACCGCCCGCTCGTACTCGTTGATGACGCGGATGGAGCCGAGGACATAGAGCGCGAGGATGACGAAGATGGGCCCGAAGCAGCCCAGGCTTGCGGCCAGATCATTCATGGCGAGCCTCCGGCGGGGATTCTACCCCCTCACGAAGGGGTTCTCCGCCCGTTCTTCGCCGATGGTCGTGGCGGGCCCGTGGCCGGGGATGACAAGGGTGCCGTCCTGCAGGCCGTAGAGCTGCCCCTGGATGCTCGCCTCCAGCTGGTCCCAGTCGCCGCCCCACAGGTCCGTCCGGCCCACGCCGCGGCGGAAGAGGGTGTCCCCCGCCAGCAGCACCGGACCCAGCTCGATGGCGCCGTGGAAGCAGCAGGAGCCGGGCGTGTGGCCGGGCGTATGGAGCGTGGCGAGCGCGCCGAACCGGTCGCCTGCGCCCAGCGCGGCCATGTCCGGCGGGACGATGGACGGCATTCCGAACATTCCGGTCTGCTCGTCCAGCCGCGCGATGAGGAAGTCGTCGTCCGGGTGCAGGTAGGCCGGGCACTGCCAGAGATCCTGTAGTTCCTTGGTCGCGCCCACATGATCGAAATGGGCATGGGTGTGCAGGAGAGCCTTCACCTGGAAGCCCAGCTCCTCCACCCGCCGCCGGATCCTCGCGCCCTCGCCGCCCGGGTCCACAACGAGGCCCTCGCCGGTCTCCGGATCCCAGAGCAGCGCGCAGTTGCAGCCCAGCGGGCCGACGGGGAAGGCTTCCAGCTTCAGCATGGCTCCATTGTCGCCCAGGCGCCTAGAATGGCGGCCATGGACGAGACCCGAGCCCCCCTCTTTTCCGCCTGGGACCTCCTGCCCGCCGCGGCGATGGCCGCCGTGTGGCTCTGGCTGAAGCATTGGATGCCGCAGCTCCCTGAGCGCATCCCCTCCCATTGGAACGCCGCCGGCGCGGTGAACGGATGGATGGACAAGCGGGCATTCCTCGCCTTCGCGGCCTGGCCGGGGATCGGGCTCTGGGTTTCGCTCTTCCTCATCGGCGCGGCCATGCGCCTGGGCGGGAGCGGCCCGCGCTCGCGGCTCGGCGCGCGGGCGCTGCTGCCCCTTCGCGGCCTGCTGCCCTTCGCGTTCATCCTCATGGCGGGCGGATTCGCGCCCATGGCCGCCTTCCTCGGCGGCGCGCCCATCGCGTTCGGCGTGGGCCTCATCGTCCTCTGCCTCCTCGCCGGGCTCGTGCCCGTCGTCCGCCTCGCCCGGCTCGCGCCGCCCATCGAGGGCGCCACCCAGGACGACTACCGCTGGGGCGGACTCCTCTACTGGAACGCCGCGGACGACCGCCTGCTCGTGCCGAAGCGCCTGGGGACCGGATGGACGCTCAACTTCGGCCGCCCCGCCGCCTGGCTGCTCATGGCGCTGATGCTCGCGCCGGTCGCCGTGGCGCTCGTGGTGCTGGCGCGGCGCTGAAGGCCATACTGTCCCCGTGGCCGCGATCCGCAACAACCTCGACAAGAGCCCCGTCCTCAAGCGCAAGCTCGGCGACCTGCCGGCGCGGCCCGGCGTCTACCTGTACCGGGACAAGGACGGCGCGCTGCTCTACATCGGCAAGGCCAAGGTGCTGCGCAACCGCGTGCGGTCCTACTTCCAGAGCAAGCTGCTGGACGCCAAGACGCGGCGGCTCGTGGCGCGGATCTGGGACCTGGATCTCATCGTCTGCGAGACGGAGCTGGAAGCCCTCGTCCTCGAGAACAACCTCATCAAGGAGCACTTCCCGCCCTTCAACATCATGCTGCGGGACGACAAGACCTATCCCTTCGTGAAGCTCACCCGCGAGCCCTTTCCGAAGATCTATGTGACGCGGCGGGTGATGAAGGACAAGGCCTATTACTTCGGTCCCTTCTTCCCCGCGAGCTCGGCATACAAGGCCGCGGAGCTGGTGGAGCGCTTCTTCCAGATCCGCGACTGCGACATCGAGATT
>JAFDZF010000130.1 GCA_018267055.1 Bacteroidota bacterium | reverse complement strand
GGCAGGCCGTCCGGCACGTCCACCGTCACCCGCATGTGCTGCAGGGCGATGCGGTCGCGCACGGTGGCCACCGCCTCGTGCAGCAGGGCGTCCACCGCGCAGGGCTCCAGGTGCAGCTCGCGGGGCTTCGAGGATTCCAGCAGGTCGGTGATGAGCTTGCTGATGCGGTGCATGTTGCGCTGGAGGATGTCCGCGAAGGGCTCCACATCAGCGGCCTTCTCGGGCCCCACTTCGTCCAGCAGCTGCTCCAACGCCATGTGCAGGTTGGTCAGCGGATTGCGCACCTCGTGCGCGATGGTGCGGGCGATGCGGCCGGTGAGCGCCAGCCGGTCGCCTTCGGCCAACAGCTCCTGGGCCCGCTTGCGCTCGGAGACGTCCGTGAAGGTGACCACCAGGCCGTCCAGCAGCCGCACCGCATGGATGCTGAGCCACATGCCCTCGCGCATGTACGAGGTGCGCTCGGCGATGTAGGGGTCCCCGCTCTCCACCACGGCGGCGTAGTGCTGGAAGAGGTCGCTCTCGCCCATGGCCGGCACCAGGTCCAGGAGGCGCCGGCCGATCAGCTCTTCCGCGGGGCGCTCCACCATCTCCTCGCCCTTCTTGTTCACCAGCAGCCACTCGAAGTCCTGGATGCGCCCCATCCCGTCGCGGACGCTGCGGAACGCCATGATGCCGCTGGGGGAGCTGTCCAGCACGCGCTTCAGCGAGCGCTCAGCGAACTCCCGCGTGCGCACTTCCCGGTCCAGCTGCTCCATCCGCCGCTGGATCTCGGCCTCCGCCTCCTCCGCCTTCCGCAAGGCCCGGAACAGGCGCCAGAACAGCAGGGCCGTGGCGATGATGGCCAGGCCGGCATAGGTGAGCAGCATCGCCGGGGCCGTGGGCTTGGTGGTGCGCTCCTCCTCCAACAGGTGGTCGCGACGCAGGTCCAGCTCGGCCACCAGCCGTTCCTGGTCCCGCCGGATGCGGTCCATCAGCACCCGGTTCGCCGCCATGTGGTCCTGCTCGGAACCCTGCAGGCCCACCGGTGAGCTGCGCTCCGAAAGCAGCTGCTCCTGGATCCGTTTCAGCATCTCGCGGGCCAGCATCTTCAGCGTGTCCGCCCGCACCGCCCCCGGGTCGCTGCGGGCGGTGGAGTCGAGCCAATGGATGCTGCGCACCACCTTGGGCTGGGCGATGCCGAAGGACCGCATGTAGGCGGTGTCGTGCGTGAGGATGTACCCCCGGCAGCCGGTCTCCGCATCCTTCAGGGCGGAGGTGATGTTCTCCAGCTCGTGGAGCGCCCCGTTGATCCGCCGGATGTCATCGTTGGTGTCGCTGTAGCTGACCAGGTTGCGGTACGTGGCGAACAGCACGATGGCGAGCAGCACCAGCGTGCCGGCATACAGCCACTTGAGCAGCCTGCGCTCCTCCACGCCCTCGCCTAGCCGTGCCATGGGACGCGTTCACCGGGCCTGGGCGAGCGGTCCGGACGCCGGAGGCGGGCGCTCACAGCTCGATCCCGAAGGATTTCAGCTTGTTGTACAGGGTCTTGCGGTCGATGTTGAGCATCTCCGCCGTCCGCGACTTGTTGAAGCCGTTTCGCTCGAGCGCCTTCAGGATGGCCTGTTTCTCCGCCGAATGGGAGACCCCGCGCAAGCCTTCGGCCGACAAGGCGCCGCCAGCCGCGGCGCCCTCCACAGGCCCCGGCGGGGGCGCCCCGCTGATCACCTCGGCAGGCAGGCAGTTGAGCGCGATGCGCTTGGCCGGGGTGAGCAGCACGGCCCGCTTCACCACGTTGCCCAGCTCGCGCAGGTTGCCGGGCCAGCTGTGGGCCCGCAGGCGGGCGAGCGCGGCTTCCTCGAACCCTTCCACCTCCTTGTCCAGCAGGGCGTTGGCCTTGTGGAGGAAGTGCTGGGCGAACACCAGGATGTCCTCCGGGCGGTCGCGCAGGGGCAGCAGCCCGATGCTGAACTCGTTGATACGATGCAGCAGGTCCTCGCGGAATCGGCCCTCGGCCACCGCCACACGCAGGTCCTCATTGGTGGCCGCCAGGATGCGCACGTCCACCACGATGTCCTTGTCGTCACCCACCCGCTTGATGCGCCGCTCCTGCAGCACCCGCAGCAGCTTCACCTGGTTCTCGTACGAGAGGTTGCCGATCTCGTCCAGGAACAGCGTGCCGCCCTGCGCCTGCTCGAAGCTGCCCCGCTTGTCGGCGATGGCCCCGGTGAAGGCCCCCTTCACGTGGCCGAAGAGCTCGCTCCCCGCCAGGTCCTTCGGCAGCGCCCCGCAGTCCACCGCCACGAAGGGCTTCTGCGCCCGCTTGCTCTGCCGGTGGATCTCCTTGGCCACGTACTCCTTGCCCGTACCGGTCTCACCGGTGATCAGGACCGTGATGTCCGTGGGCGACACGAGGGTGATGTGCGCCGCCATGCCCGAGGCATGCGGACCGGAGCCCTGCACGTAATCGGACGGACCGGAGGCGGCCGGCTTGGTGGCCCGCACCGCCGCGGAACGGGTCTCCGTGGCGCCTTCCTTTTCCCCGGTGGAGGCCAGCGCCTCCTTGATGCGCATGAGGATCTCGTCGGGATAGAGCGGCTTGCCCACATAGTCGAAGGCTCCCTTGCGCATGAGCTCCACCGCCGTGCGGACGTCCGAATAGCCGGTGATGATGATCACCGCGGTGTCCCGGGACGTGGCCTTGATGAACTGCAGCATGTCGGCGCTGTCGGTATCGGGCAGGCGGTGGTCGCACAGCACCAGGTCGAAGCGCTTTTCCTTCAGCAGGTCCTTGGCGGTGGCCCCCCGATTGGCCGTTTCCACCTGGTACCCCTGCTTGGTCAGGAAACGGGAGAGCAGCATGCAGATGTCCGCATCGTCATCGATCACCAGCAGATGGTTCTTGGACATGGGATGGTCGCTTTGGTTCGGGATCAGGAGGAGAGGCCCAGCTGGCGGAGCCCACCCAGGATGCTCAGTTTGTCGAAGGGTTTCGGGATGAAGAGGTCGGCCCCCCGGGCCGTGGCGTTCAGCCGCTCATTGTCCACCGCGCTGATGGCGATCACCCGCGCGCTGGGCTGGTGCGAACGGATCTCGGGGATCAGGTCGTACCCCAGGCCGTCGGGCAGGTGGATGTCCAGGAACACGGCGCTGTAATCCGCCTCCCCCAACCGGGCCCGCCCTTCGGCCAGGGAATGGGCCATGTCGCATTCCCCGCCGGCACGCTTGATCACGTTGCTCAGCAGGAAACAGATCTCGGTCTCGTCGTCGATAAGGAGCACCCTCTGCATCTGGTGGGGAATGGAGGAACACAAAGAAAGCCCATCGGGCCCGTCCCCTCCCATACCCATCAAGCCACGGACCATGCCGCGAGCGGCCTGCCCACGGGCCCCGGACAGCCCCTGGGAAGCACCGACAACAACCTTGTTCCCCATGATCGGGGAACGGAATCCACACTTCACGGTCATGCGGTGCGGCCGACCACGGTACCGGTCGCACCCACCGAGGATCCCCGCCGAGCCCCTGTTCCGGCACGTCGGTGGCGGGTCCAGCGGAAAACCCATTTCCCATGCCGAACACCCTGACCGCCCCCACCAAGGCCCCTGCCCGGAACGGCACCGGCCAGCGCCACGCACTGCACTGGACACCGGCCGATCGCCGCCGCGTGACCGACACCCTGAACGTCCTGCTGGCCAATTACCAGGTGCACTACCAGAAGCTCCGCAACTACCACTGGAACGTGAAGGGGAGCGACTTCTTCGACCTGCACGAGCAGCTGGAGGCCCAATATCAGGAGGCCCAGGCGAACATCGACCGGATCGCCGAGCGCGTGCGCGTGTTCCAGGAGCGCCCCCTGAGCACCTTCACGGAATACCTGGAGCAAAGCACCGTGAAGGAGGACCGCACGGTACCCGCCTCCGACAAGATGGTGCAGCAGATCCTGGCCGACTACACCGTCCTGCTGGACCACCTCAGCGAAGCCGTGGACCTGGCCGAGGAGATGGCCGACGCGGGCACGGAGACCATGGTCAAGGGCTTCATCCAGCAGATCGAGAAGCACCACTGGATGCTGAGCGCCTTCAAGGGCTGACCCATCCGGCCATGCGGGCATACACCGGAGCCCGGGGACCCCGCATCTTCGTGCAGGCCTCCGGGCTCTCTTTTGCGTCCCATCACATCCATTTCCCCATGCGTCACCTCCTCCACCTTTCCCTCGCCATGGCCTCCTGCATCCCCCTGCATGGCCAGACCTTCACCCTGAAAAGCGCCGACGTGGGCGGGCAGGCCACCGAGAAGCAGGTGTTCAACAGCTTCGGGTGCACCGGGCAGAACCTCAGCCCCCAACTGAGCTGGGAGAACGCCCCCGCCGGCACCAAGAGCTTCGCCATCACCATGTACGACCCCGATGCGCCCACCGGCAGCGGGTTCTGGCACTGGGTGGTGTTCGACCTTCCCGCCACTACCACCACGCTCCCGACCGGGGCCGGGGATCCCAACAAGGGCCTCCTCCCCGCCGGAGCCGTCCAGAGCATGACCGACTTCGGCGCGCCGGGCTATGGTGGCCCCTGCCCGCCGCCGGGCCATGGCCTGCACCAGTACATCGTGACGGTCTATGCCCTCAAGACCGACAAGCTCGGTCTGGATGCGAAGACCGGTCCGCCCCTGGTGGGCTTCAACCTGCATGGGCAGACGCTGGCGAAGGCCAGCCTCGTGTTCTACTACGGCCGCTGAGGATCCCGCGTACACCCGGGAGGATCAACAACCGATCTCCGGGGGATCTACCTTTGCGGTCAGCTTAGGACCTACCCCAGCAAGAACGAAGCAACGCCCTGAAGATTAGGGCACCGGAAGCTTCGTTCCACGTGGAACACGCACATGGAGACGTACGACATCATCGTGGTCGGAGGAGGCCATGCCGGCTGCGAAGCGGCAGCGGCAGCAGCCAACATGGGCAGCCGCGTGCTGCTGGTCACCATGAACATGGGGCTCATCGGCCAGATGAGCTGCAACCCAGCCATGGGCGGCGTGGCCAAAGGGCAGATCGTCCGCGAGGTGGACGCCTTGGGCGGCTATAGCGGCATCGTCAGCGACCGCAGCATGGTGCAGTTCCGCATGCTGAACCGCAGCAAGGGCCCCGCCATGTGGAGCCCGCGCAGCCAGAACGACCGCGCCCGTTTCGCCGAGGAATGGCGCACCATGCTGGAGCGGACACCGAACGTCCACTTCTGGCAGGACATGGTCACCAGCCTGGTGATCGGCCAGGGACCCTCCGGCAAGCCCCGCATCGAAGGGGTCCGGACCGGCATGGGCAAGACCATCGCCGCCCGCGCCGTGGTGCTCACCAACGGGACCTTCATGAATGGGGTGATGCACATCGGCGAGAAACAGATCGGAGGAGGCCGCGCCGGGGAAAAGGCGTCCACCGGCATCACGGAGCAACTACGGGAACTGGGCTTCGAGGCCGGGCGCATGAAGACCGGCACCCCACCGCGGGTGGACGGCCGCAGCATCGACTACAGCCAGCTGGAAGAGCAGCCGGGTGACGAGCGGCCCGGGAAGTTCAGCTACCTCCCCACCACCCAAGCCCCACAACGCCAGCTCAGCTGCTGGATCACGTATACCAGCCCCCAGGTGCACGACACGCTGCGGACCGGCTTCGAACGCAGCCCCATGTTCTCCGGGCGGATCCAAGGGCGGGGCCCCCGCTATTGTCCCAGCATCGAAGACAAGATCGACCGGTTCGCGGACAAGGACCGCCACCAGATCTTCGTGGAGCCGGAGGGCTGGAACACCGTGGAGACCTACATCAACGGGTTCAGCACCAGCCTGCCCGAGGAGGTCCAACTGGCGGCCCTGCGCCAGCTCCCGGGATTCGGCCAGGCCCGCATGTTCCGCCCCGGCTATGCGGTGGAATACGACTACTTCCCGCCCACCCAACTGGGCCACACCTTGGAGACCAAGCTGGCGGACGGGCTCTATTTCGCCGGACAGATCAACGGCACCACCGGGTATGAAGAAGCCGCCAGCCAGGGCCTCATGGCCGGGATCAATGCGCACCTGCGGCTCCACGAGAAGCCCGACTTCGTCCTGCGCCGGGATGAAGCCTATATCGGCGTGCTCATCGACGACCTCATCACCAAGGGGACCGAAGAGCCCTACCGCATGTTCACCAGCCGGGCGGAGTTCCGCATCCTGCTCCGCCAGGACAATGCGGACGCCCGCCTCACGCCACGCAGCCACGAAATGGGCCTGGCTAGCGCCGACCGCATGGAACGACTGGAGCGGAAACAGCGGTACGCCCAAGTGATAACCGCGGCCCTGGAGCACGAAAGCATCGCACCAGAACAGGCCGACCCGGTGATCGTTCCACGTGGAACAGAACCCCTGAAACAAAAGGTCAAAGCAGCCTCCCTCCTGCTTCGCCCCCAACTGACCCTGGCCGATATCCGGACCATCAGCCCAGCCATCGAAGCCGCGTGCAGCGAAGCCGGAGACCTCCGGAACGAAACCGAAGAACAGGTGGAGATCCAGGCCAAGTACGAAGGGTACATCGAAAAAGAACGGGCGATGGCCAACAAACTGACCCACCTCGAAGCAGTGCCCCTGACCGCCGACCTCGACTACGAAAAACTGGTCTCGCTTTCGAAAGAAGCCCGAGAAAAACTAACGAAGACCCGCCCCACGAACCTGGGGCAAGCCTCCCGCATCAGCGGTGTTTCCCCCGCGGACCTCAGCGTACTGATGGTATACCTGGGACGATGAGCGAGGGATCGTTCCACGTGGAACAGACCACGGAATACGAGAGCCTGACCGCGTGCCCGCTATGCGGGGGACCGATACGCGAGAACGGCCTGCAACCCCAAGACCACCTGGTCAGCCAGGAGCGATTCGTCCTGACCGAATGCCTGCGCTGCGGGTTCTGCCAAACGAACCCACGCCCGACCCCGGACCGGATCGGAAGCTATTACGAGTCGCCGGACTACATCTCCCACACCGGCACGCCGAACGACCTGACGAGCCGCATTTACCGCTGGGTGCGCAAGCGGGCGATCGCCAGGAAACACCAACTCATCCACAAGCACCTCCCCCACGGGACCGTGCTCGATGTCGGGTGCGGGACCGGCGAATTCCTGGCTTACCTGGGCAGCCGCGGCTACCGGACCCAAGGCGTGGAACCCAGCACACCGGCACGCGTACAAGCCATCGCGAACCACGGGCTCGACATCCTGCCCCAACTGGAGTCCATTCCCGCCCAGGAACAGTTCGATGTCATCACGCTTTGGCACGTGCTGGAACACGTGCACGACGTCCGTGACACCCTGAAGAAGCTCCACGCGCGGATCAAGCCAGGCGGCCTGCTCATCGTGGCCGTGCCCGACCGAGAAAGCTGGGACGCGACCCACTACGGAGCGGACTGGGCCGCCTATGATGTTCCACGGCATCTGTCCCATTTCCGGCGAGCGGACATCGCCCGGGCGCTCGACCTGCATGGGTTCCGCCTCCAGGAGACCCGCGGCATGTGGTTCGACGCCCCGTATGTCAGCCAGCTCAGCGAACGCCACCGCGGAGCCAGCCCCTTGGCCGCGCTGCTGAAAGGAGCGCTCTTCGGACTGCTGTCGAACACGGTGGCGGCGACGACATCCCGCCCGACCTCCAGCTCCCTGTTCGTCGCCCAAAAGGCATAGGGCCAGGAAGGCCCGTTTTTCGGCCGCTAAGCCATTTTGCCCCTCTGGCCAATGGTGCACCTATGCCGAGCCCCCGTTCGCGCAGGAAAACGAACGAGAGCCGCACAACACAAACAACTGACAACCAGCCGGTTAGCCATTAGCGGCCGTTCGCGGGCCTCCAACAGACCAGGACCAGCGGGAAACCAGGGTCGGCCTACGGGTGGTCGTACCTTTGCCGCCCTTTTCCAACTATGACCATGAGCACCGTCGCCACCCCTTCGCGTATCCAGGACATCCTCCACCAATGGACGATCACGGACGAACACAGCGGTGTGTCGACCGGAACGGAATGGGGCAAGGGCACCGGCGAACGGTTGACCTCGCGCTCGCCGGTGGACGGCGCGGTCATCGGCGTGGTGCGCGGGGCCTCCAGGGCCGAATACGACCAGGCCGTTGCAAAGGCCCAGGAGGCCTTCTCGGTGTGGCGCACGTGGCCGGCCCCCAAACGCGGGGAGGTGGTGCGCCAGATCGCGGAGGAGCTGCGGGCCCACAAGGCCGACCTGGGCAAGCTGGTGAGCTATGAGATGGGCAAGAGCTATCAGGAAGGCTTGGGCGAAGTGCAGGAGATGATCGATATCTGCGACTTCGCCGTGGGGCTTTCGCGCCAGCTGCATGGCCTCACCATGCACAGCGAGCGCCCCGACCACCGCATGTACGAGCAGTGGCACCCCATCGGCCTGGTGGGCATCATCACCGCTTTCAACTTCCCGGTGGCGGTGTGGAGCTGGAACACGGCCCTGGCCTGGGTGGCCGGCGACGTCTGCCTGTGGAAGCCGAGCGAGAAGACCCCCTTCTGCAGCCTGGCCTGCCAACGCATCGTGGCCGCGGTGTTCGCTCGCAACGGTGTGCCCGAAGGCGTGAGCACGATCATCAATGGCGGCCGCGAAGTGGGCGAATGGATGGCCAACGATACCCGCATCCCCCTGGTGAGCGCCACCGGCAGCACGCGCATGGGCAAGGCCGTAGGCGCCGCCGTGGGCCAGCGCCTGGGCCGCTCGCTGCTGGAGCTGGGCGGCAACAACGCCATCATCATCTCCGACAAGGCCGACCTGGACATCGCCCTGCGGGCCGCCCTCTTCGGCGCGGTGGGCACCGCCGGCCAGCGCTGCACCACCACCCGCCGGCTGATCATCCACCAGGACGTGTACGCGGCCTTCCGGCAGAAACTGACGAAGGCCTATGGCCAGCTGCGCATCGGCGATCCGCTGAACGAGAAGAACCACGTGGGCCCGCTCATCGACACGCAGGCCGTGGACCTCTACACCAAGGCCCTGGAGGCCGCGAAGGCACAGGGCGGCTCCGTGCTGGTGGAAGGCGGCGTGCTCAGCGGGGAAGGCTATGAAAGCGGCTGCTATGTGAAGCCCGCCATCGTGGAGGCCCGGCCGGACATGCCCATCGTGCAGGACGAGACCTTCGCCCCCATCCTCTACCTGCTGACCTATGCAGGAGACATCACCGCGGCCATCGCCATCCAGAACGGCGTGAAACAGGGACTGTCCTCCTCGCTGATGACCATGGACCTGCGCGAAATGGAGCGCTTCCTGGGCGCGGCGGGCAGCGATTGCGGCATCGCCAACGTGAACATCGGCACCAGCGGCGCCGAGATCGGCGGGGCCTTCGGTGGCGAAAAAGAGACGGGCGGCGGCCGTGAGAGCGGGTCCGATGCCTGGAAGGCCTACATGCGCCGCCAGACGAACACGATCAACTACGGGTCGCAGCTGCCCCTCGCACAGGGCATCAAGTTCGACCTCTAGCGTCCGGTTCCCGTCCAAGCTTGCTGCGCCTATGCACGTCCGGCATGGCGCGGCCTGGATATCTTCCCTGCCCCTCTCCGTCGCGCATGCCCTGTCGTCCCCGTCTTCTCCCCGGTCTGATGCTGCTGGCATTGGCCTGCGGCCGCCCGGCCACCGATGCCTCCCTCGCCCCCCGCAGCGGCCCCTGGCGCATGGAGCTCGACCTCCGCGACAGCGGCGCCGTCCGGGCGGAGATACTGCCCTTCCTCTTCGACCTGGAGCACGACAGCGCCGGCTGGGTGATGCGCGTGCACAACGGCGTGGAGACCATCGTGGTGAACGAGATCTCGCTCGCCAACGACAGCATCCGCATGCGGATGCCCCTGTTCGACTCGGAGTTCGTGGGCGCCGTGCTCAACGATAGCACCCTGGCCGGCTCCTGGTGCAACTACAACAAGGGCCCTGCGTACCGCATCCCCTTCACGGCCCATGCCGGCAAGACCCCGCGGTTCGCCGGCCATGAGCGGTCGGCCATCGACCTGGACGGCCCCTGGGAGACCCATTTCAGCCCCGGAACGACCGGGATGACCAATGCGATCGGCTCCTTCCACCCGACGGCGGACCGCGTGACCGGCACCTTCGCCACCGAATGCGGCGACTACCGCTTCCTGGAAGGGATCTCCACGCACGATTCGCTCCTCCTCTCCTGCTTCGATGGCTCCCATGCGTTCCTCTTCAAGGCCGTGCAGCGCAACGACAGCCTGATCGGCCGGTTCTGGAGCGGCGTGCATTGGCAGGAGCCCTGGGTGGCCGTGAAGAACCCGGATTTCCACCTCCGCGACGAGGATTCGCTCACCTACCTCAAGGAGGGGTACGATATGGTGGATTTCCGCTTCCCGGGCATCGATGGAGGCCAGGTGTCGCCCAAGGACAGCAGCCACACCGGCAAGGTGCTGCTGGTGCAGGTCATGGGCAGCTGGTGCCCCAACTGCGTGGACGAGGCCTTATTGCTGAAGGCCATGTACACGAAATACCACGCCCAGGGACTGGATGTCATCGGCGTGGCCTTCGAGCGGCAGAGCGACCGGGAGAAGGCCCTGGCGGGCCTCAAGCGCTTCCGCGACCACCTGGGCATCCCCTATCCGCTCAGCTACGCGGGTGATGCCAACAAGGAGACCGCCAGCGCACAGCTCCCCTTCCTGGACCAGATCGTGGGCTACCCCACCTGCATCTTCATCGGCCGCGATGGCAAGGTGAAACGCATCCATACGGGCTTCTACGGACCGGGCACCGGCGAGCCCTATGCCGCGTACCAGCGGGAACTGGACCGCTACCTGAACGACCTCCTGGGGGAACGCGCCCTGGCGAACATCGCGCGCTGAGCGCCCGCCTGCGGCCCGTTCACTCCTTTTTCATCGGCCGGTCCACCACGATGCGCTGGGGCCGGTTGGCCAGTTCCCACGCGGTGTAGAAGACCAGCAGCGTCCGCTGCTCGAGCAGATCGAACCGGATGCGGTCCACCTCGTCCTTGGGGCCGTGGTAGTCCTCGTGCACCCCGCTGAAGAAGAACACCGAGGGGATGCCGTTCTTGGCGAAGTTGTAGTGATCGCTGCGGTAGTAGAACCGGTTGGGGTCGCTCTCCGCATTGAAGGTGTAGTCCAGGTCCAGCTTGGTATAGGTGCTGTTGGCGTGCTCATTGATCGCGTGCAGCTCGCTGCTCAGGCGGTCGCTGCCGATCACGTACACGTAGGGGTGGCCGTCCTTGTGCAGCGTATCCACCCGGCCGATCATGTCGATGTTGACATCCGCCACGGTATTGGCCAGGGGGAACACCGGATGCTCGCTGTAGTATTCGGAGCCCAACAGCCCCTTTTCTTCTCCGCTCACCGGCATGAAGAGGATGCTCCGCAGGGGACCATGCCCCTCGGCTTTGGCCTTCGCGAAGGCCTCCGCCATCTCCAGCAGGGCCACGGTACCCGATCCATCGTCGTCCGCCCCGTTGTACACCTCGCCACCGGACATGCCGATGTGGTCGTAGTGCGCGGTGACGATGACCACCTCGTCCTTCTTGGCCCCTCCTTCGATGTAGGCCAGCACGTTCTCGGCCTGCAGTTCCTGGTTCGCCGGGGCATAGGTGAACCGCAGCGGCACGGCGGCCATCAACGGTTTCTTGGCGGCCCGCTTCAGCGCCTTCGCCCAGCTCGATCCCGCCTGGTGCAACAGGTCCTCGGCCATGGCCTTGGTGACGATGATCACCTGCACCCCCTGCTCCGGCTCCTTTTTCTCCTTCTTCAGCTCCATCCGCGGGCTGCTGATGTAATGACCGTATTCCGCCTGCATGGCGGCCGCATCGGCCGTGGCGTACAGCATCACTTGGACACCTGCCGCGGCCGCGCTTACGGACAACTGACCGATCCGCCGGAACAGCCCGCCCCCGGGGACCGCGCCGGGAGCCACCGTTCCCTCTTCCTTCTCCAACACAAGGGCCACGCCTTCGCCTTTGGCCAGCTGGCCCAAGGTGGTCGGGGTCACCACCGGCACCGTGCTCACGGCCAGGTCGTACTGCAGTTTCTCGGAGAAGTAGAAGTAGCCCTTCGTGAACTCATAGGGCGTGGTGCCGACCTTGATGTGGATGCCGCCGGGCCGGGTGAGCTCCAGGTCGTAGGCCTGCTGGTATCCGTCACGCATGCCGCGCTGCTCCGCATCGGGCACCGGCGGGATGCCGAAGGACCGGAACTGCTGCTCCAGGTAGGCGGCGGCCATCTTCTGGCCCTTCATGCCGGTCTCCCGCCCCTCATAGGCATCGCTGGCCAGGATCTCCAGGTGCTTGCGGAGGTCGGCCTGGGTGATGGTGGCGGCATAGCGCTGGGCCACCTCGTCCACTTGGGCGTACAGCGGCATCACGAGCGCGATGAGCGCCCCGCATAGGATGGTCCTCATGGGCATGGGCTGGATCACGATGCGGCCTCGGCCTTCCCCTCGATGCCGGCGACGCGACGCTGGTGACGGCCGCCCTCGAAGTGCGCCCCAAGGAATGCATCCACGATGGCCAGGGCCTCTTCATCGGAGACGAAGCGCGCCGGGAGGGACAGGACGTTGGCGTCGTTGTGCTGGCGTGCCAGCATGGCCACCTCGGGGAGCCAGGCCAGAGCCGCGCGGATGCCGTGGTGCTTGTTCGCCGTGATGTTCACCCCGTTGGCGCTTCCGCACAGGAGGATACCCAGATCGGCTGCTCCGCTGACCACCTGCTCGGCCACCGCATGGCCATAGATGGGATAGTCCGTGCTTTCCTCGCTGTAGGTGCCCGCATCCGATACGGTGTGGGCCAGGGCCTTCAAGTGCCCGATGATGACGCCCTTGAGCCGGAACCCGGCATGGTCGCTCCCGATGGCTATACGCATGCTCAAAGTTAA
This sequence comes from Bacteroidota bacterium, assembly GCA_018267055.1. Lineage (GTDB taxonomy): Bacteria > Bacteroidota > Bacteroidia > Flavobacteriales_F > PHOS-HE28 > PHOS-HE28. The sequence goes on along the minus strand of JAFDZF010000130.1, from coordinate 15,556 downwards.
CCCGGGGGAAAAGGATCCAACCGATGGATCGTGGACGGATGAGTTATCCCGTTGAGAACTTTATATGATGCGAACGTGTTCCGTATGCTCCCCGCCCTGCATGATCGATCCCTGCCCGAAAGCAAGGATCTTCTCTCCCGGTCTTCGCACGATGGATCCCACGATCCACCCCCCTCGGAAGCCTCCGGTTCTTTCCACGATCGTTCCCCTCCCGGGTTCTCCACGATCGTGGGATCGTCCCTTCCAACGCCCATGGATGCCGTTCCCCGTGCCATCCATGGCGCCGGCCTGCTGTTGGTCGGGGGTTGAATACTTTTGAGAAGTGAACCTGTCAAGCGTCCGCGGCAGCGATCGTCAACACGATCAACAGCCCATACTATATCAATCACTCCTTTTCAAAGTCTTATTCCTTTTCCTGCTGTGTGTTGGTGGCGGGAAGGTGTGGGCACAGGGGGAGGACGGGTTCCACCAGTACTTTCACCCCAACGGAAAGGTCAGCAGCGAAGGATACCTGGTCAATGGCAAACCCGAGGGATACTGGAAGACCTACTACGAGGACGGGGTCCTGAAGAGCGAGGGGAACCGGCTGCGGTTCCAGCTGGACAGCACCTGGAAGTTCTACGGCCCCGATGGCAAGCTGATGACCACCATCGCCTACAAGGCCGACAAGAAGGAGGGGCCCACCCGGAAATACGCGGCCGATGGTTCCCTGTTGAGCGAGGAGCAGTTCATGGCCGATGTGCGGGAAGGCCTCAGCACCGCCTATTTCCCGGACGGCAAGGTGGAGCGGACGGTGCCTTTCACGAAGGGCAAGGAGGAGGGGAAAGCCTACACCTATGGCGAGGACGGCCGCGTGGTGCAGATCGAGGAGTACCGCGGCGGCATCCTGCGCAAGCGGGAAAGCATCAACCGCTACGACGCGCAAGGCTTGAAGCAGGGCCCTTGGAAGGAGTTCCATCCCAATGGCAAGGTGAAGTGGGAGGGAGGCTTCGTGGACGACAAGCGGCAGGGCATCTTCAAGGAGTACGATGTGCAGGGGAACCTGAAGACCATGGTCAAATACGACCAGGACCGGGTGCAGACCGATGCGGAGGAGGCGAAGCTGCTCGACATCAAGAACACCTACCACGCCAACGGGAAGGTGGCCAGCATCGGCAGCTACAGCAAGGAAGGCCGGAAAGAAGGGCTCTTCCGTGAGTTCAACGAGGACGGAAAACCCAGCGCGGCGGCCATCTACCAGGGCGGCCAGCTGATGAGCGCCGGTTCGGTGAACGATGTGGGCGCGCTGGAAGGCAAGTGGACGGAGTACTACAACACGGGCGAGAAACGGGCGGAGGGCGAGTACAAGGCCGGCAAGAAGGAAGGGGAGTGGGTCTTCTACCACCGCAGTGGCGCCGTGGAGCAGAAAGGCCGCTACCAGAACGGCCTGCCCCAGGGCAACTGGCGGTGGTTCTACGAGGGTGGGGCGCTCCACCGCGAGGAGAACTACCGCAAGGGCAAGGAGGAGGGCGCGTCCGTGGAATACGACGAGGACGGCACCGTGATCACCCAGGGGGAGTACATCGACGGGCTGAAGGACGGCAAGTGGTTCTACCACGTGGGCGACCACAAGGAGGAAGGGGCCTACAAGGACGGGCTGAAGGACGGCCCCTGGGTGAACACCTACGACAATGGCCGCAAGAGCTTCACGGGCTCCTTCGTGGGCGGCGAGCCCAATGGCAAGCACAAATGGTTCTGGCCCAATGGGCAGCTCAAGCTGGAAGGCCGCTACTCAGCGGGGCTCCAGCAGGGTGATTTCAACTATTTCAACGAATACGGCGCCCTGTTGCTCACCATCAAGTACAAGGACGGCCATGAGCTCCGCATCGACAGCCAGAAACTGCCCCCACCCTTCGAACCGGGCGGGTTCGAACCCTGATGCACGCAGCGGACAGCATGGCCGATGAGGCGGGCAACGGCATCGTGCATCTGCCGGAAGGGGCCGAGCTGGGGCGGGCCTACCTGGAGCTGAAACGGCAGTACGACCTGCTCGTCAGCCGCAGCCTGGCGGGGGTGTTCCGCACCACGGTCACCGGGCGTTTCCTCGAGTGCAACGACAGCCTGGCGCACATGCTGGGCTATGGCTCGCGCGAAGAGCTCATGCGGCTCCCCGTCAAGGAGCTTTACCTGGACGAGGCCGACCGCGAGCGGTTCCTGACGGAACTGACCGAGCGGCGCCAGCTGGTGAACTACGAGATTCTGCTGAAGCACCGTTCGGGCCGCGCCATCTACGTGCTGGAAAGCGTGTTCATCGATGAGCGCGACGACCGGGCGGCCGTCATCGAAGGTACCATCATCGACATCACCTCCTTCCGCCAGGCCGAGCTGGAGCAGCGCTCACTGATTAACAACTACCGCCAGCTCCTGGAGCGTATGCGCGATGGCATCCTCATCGTGCAGCAGGGCCAGGTGCGCTACGCCAACCCCGCGGCGGACGCGCTGCTCGGCGGCGGCCTGCTGGGGCGGCCCTTCCTCGACCTGCTGGCCGGCCCGGACCGCGGGGCGGTGAAGGAGCGGCTGGAGGCTTCCGAAGGGAGCGGTCCCGAAGAGCCATTGACCATCCACGTCCAGGGTCCGGACCGGTCGGCACGCGACCTGCTGCTTTTCACCCACGCCGTGTGGCACCTGGGTGCGCCGGCGGTGCAGGTGACGTTGCAGGACCTGGTGGCCCAGCGCTCGCTGATGCAGGAGCGCCTGCGGGCCAAGATGGCCGAGGAGGTGAACGCCGTGCTGCGCCAGGAGATCGCCGAGCACCGCCGCACCCAGGAAGCCCTGCGCCAGAGCCGCCGCTTCGCGCGGAGCCTCGTGGACAGCTCGCTGGACACCATCATCGCGGTGGACCAGCAGGGGCTCATCACGGAGTTCAACCCGGCGGCCTCCATCAAGTTCGGCTACGAGGCGGCGGAGGTGGTGGGCCGCGGCTCGCGGATGCTCTATGCCGACGATGCGGAGTACGATCGTGTGCAGGAGGAGCTGAACCAGCATGGCGCCTTCGCCGGCGAGGTGCGCAACATCGCCAGCAGCGGGCAGGTGTTCACCTGCTTCCTGGCCGCATCGCGCCTCTATGACGAGGACGGCCAGTTATTGGGGAGCATGGGCGTGAGCCGCGACATCACCCAGGCCAAGCGCGACCAGGAGGCCATGCGCATCAGCGAGGAGCGTTACCGCGACCTGTTCGAGAACGCCACCGACCTCATCCACAGCGTGGACCTGCAGGGCCATTTCCAATACGTGAACGGTGCGTGGCGCAAGACGCTCGGCTATTCCGAGAAGGACCTCCGCGGGATGACCCTGCTGGACATCGTGGTGGAGGGCCAGCGCGAGCCCGCGCGGAAGTGGCTGGCGAGCGTGCAGGACATGCCGGCCCTCGGCCCCTGGCGCGGCACCTTCGTGGCCAAGGACGGCAAGCACCTGCTGATGGAGGGCACCAGCAGCCTGCGCGTGGAGGACGGCCGCACCACGGCGGTGCGCAGCATCTTCCGCGACATCACCGCCGCGCACGAGGCGAAGGAGCAGCTGCAGCAGCATGCCGCGAAGGAGCGCGCGCTCTTCGAGAGCAGCGAGCACATGTTCTGGACGGTGGACGAGCGCATCGCCCTCACCGGGTTCAACAAGGGCTATGCGGACATGATCGAGCGGCTGCACGGGGTGCGGCCCGAGATCAACCGCGACCCGCAGCGGCCGCGCCGGAAGTTCGCCAGCGAGGTGTACCACCGCTTCTGGCAGGACAAGTACGCCGAGGTCTTCGCCGGCAAGCCCGTGCGCTTCGAGACCGACCTGGTGGACAAGGCCGGCCGCCGGGTGTGCAACGAGATCTTCCTCAGCCCCATCTTCGACGCGGAAGGGCGGGTGGACGAGGTGTTCGGCATCGGCCACGAGATCACCGAGCAGAAGGAGGCGGAGGACACCGTGCGCGAGCAGGCGGCGCGCCTGAAGGCCATCTTCGAGAGCAGCGCCAACATGATGATCTGGACGCTGGACCGGCGCTTCCGCATCACCTCCTTCAACGGCCATTTCCACGCGTCCACCCAGCGCAGCATGGCCATCGACTTCGCCGTGGGCGACGATTTCCTGGGCACCATGCTGAAGCGCGTGCCGGAGAAGAAGAGCGCCACGTACGACGCCTTCTACAAGGCCGCGCTCAAGGGCGAGCCGCAACAGTTCGAGGTGGAGCTGAAGAACCACGCGGGCCGCTCGCTCTGGGTGGAGACCTTCCTCAACCCCATCCTGGTCGACGGCGAGGTCACCGAGATCAGCTGCCTGGCGCACGGCATCACCGACAAGAAGGAGGCGCAGAAGAAGCTGCTCGAGAACCTGCACGAGAAGGAGGTGCTGCTGAAGGAGGTGCACCACCGCGTGAAGAACAACCTGCAGATCATCAGCAGCATCCTCAACCTGCAGGGCGGCTACGTGGACAATGACCCCAAGATGCTCGAGCTGCTGCGCGACAGCCAGGACCGCATCCGCAGCATGTCCTTCATCCACGAAAGCCTGTACCAGACCAAGAACTTCAGCCAGGTGGACCTGGCCGACTACATCGATGGGCTCAGCCGCAACCTGATGATGAGCTACAGCCTCACGGGCAAGGTGGAGCTGGAGAAGGAGCTGGAGGGGGTGAAGCTGGACCTGGACCAGGCCATTCCCTGCGGCCTCATCCTCAACGAGCTCATCAGCAACGCGCTGAAGCACGCCTTCCCCGACGGCGCCCAGGGCCGCATCCAGCTAGGGTTGCGGTCGCGCGAAGGGCGCGTGGAGATCACCGTGTCGGACAACGGGGTGGGCCTGCCGCCCGATTTCGACGAGGAGCGTTCCTCGGGACTGGGCCTCCAGCTGGTGCACATGTTGATCGGGCAGCTGGACGGCCACATCGGCCGGAACCCCGCCCCGGGCGGGCGCGGGGTGGCCTATTTGATTACTTTTGGTCGCCCCTGAGAAAGACCCATGGCGCAGACGAACGTTTTGGTGGTGGAGGACGAGAGCATCGTCAGCAAGGATATCCAGCACAGCCTGAAGAAGCTCGGCTACAACGTGGTGGGGGCCGCCTCCACCGGCGAGCAGGCCGTGAAGCTGGCCATCGAGACGCTGCCGGACATCATCCTCATGGACATTATGCTCAAGGGCGAGATGAACGGGATCGAGGCGGCCACGCAGATCCGCACCGAGACGAACATCCCGGTCATCTTCCTCACCGCCTACGCCGACGAGAGCACCCTCAGCAAGGCCAAGGTCACCCAGCCCTACGGCTACATCATCAAGCCTTTCAAGGAGATCGACATCCACACGTCGATCGAGATGGCGCTGTACAAGCACAAGAAGGAGGCCGAGGTGCTGAAGGAGCGCGACCTGCTCTTCAACCTGGTGGAGGGCCAGGGAACGGGCAAGGACCTGCTCTTCGTGAAGAGCAATAGCCGCCTGGTGAAGCTGCGCACCACCGACATCTACTTCATCGAGGCGCTGAAGGACTACGTGGTGATCAACACGCTGAACACGCGTTACACCATCCATAGCACCATGAAGGACATCGAGGCCAAGCTGCCCGAGTCCGAGTTCCTGCGCGTGCACCGCTCCTTCATCGTCCGCATCGACAAGATCGTGGCCATCGAGCAGCCGAACCTGATCCTCGAGAACGACAAGAAGATCATCCCCATCGGCGGCAGCTACAAGGACGACCTGGCCAAGCGCCTGAACCTCGTCTAGTCCCCGGCCGCTCCGGGCCTGGCCCGGAGCCGCGGAAAGGAGGTCCTACCGCCGCCCTTTCTTCTTCGCGTCCTTCGCCGCTTTCCGGCTTTTCTTGGAGTTGGTGCCCTTCGGGCTGCGGAAGCCCTTGCGTGGGGCCGTTTTGCCTTGGGCGTGGGGGCGCACCTCGTCCCACGTGCCGGGACCGTGCCCAGGGGCAGGGGAGGGGTGCCCAGGGCCGCCATCCGCCAATGCGAGGTCCACGGTGCGTTTCTCCATGTCCACCGCCCGGACGATCACGTCCAGGTCGTCGCCCAGGCGGATGCGCCGCCCGCTGCGCTGGCCCACCACCAGGTAGCGGTCCGGGTCGAACTTGAAGTGGTCGCCGGGGATGTCGCGCAGGGGGATCATGCCCTCGCATTTGTTCTCCTTCAGCTCCACGTACACGCCCCAGTTGGTGACGCCGCTGACCACCCCGGCGAACCGCTGGCCGATGCGCTGCAGCAGGAACTCGGCCTGCTTGTAGCGGATGCTGGCGCGCTCGGCGTCGGCCGCGCGCTTCTCCATCTGCGAGCTGTGCTCGCAGCTCAGCTCCAGCTGGTCGGCGTTCAGCGGCTTGCCGCCGGCGAGGTAGTGCGCCAGGGCCCGGTGCACCAGCAGGTCGGGGTAGCGGCGGATGGGGGAGGTGAAGTGCGTGTAGTGCTCGAAGGCCAGCCCATAGTGCCCGATGTTGTCGGTGCTGTAGATGGCCTTGGACATCGAGCGGATGGTGACCTGCTTGATGATGTTCTCCTCCTCCTTGCCCTTGATCTTCTGCAGCAGCCGGTTGATGGCGTGGGCCAGCTCCTCGTCCTTGGCCTGGCCGAGGTCATGGCCGAAGCTCTTCACCAGCGCCCGCAGCTGCGCGATCTTCTCGGGGTCGGGCAGGTCGTGGATGCGGTACACGAAGGGGTGCACCACCCCGTGCTTCTTGCGGAGGTCGCCCACGTAGGTGGCCACGCGCTTGTTGGCCAGCAGCATGAACTCCTCGATGAGCCAGTTGGCCGGGCCCATCACCTTCTCGTACACGCCGAGGGGGCGGCCCTGTTCGTCCAGCTTGAACTTCACCTCGTTGCCGCCGATCTCCAGGGCGCCGTTGGCCATGCGGTCCTTGCGCAGCACTTGGGACAGCTTGTGCAATTGCAGCACTTCCTCCTTGAAGTCCCCCTCGCCGCCGTCGATGATGGCCTGGGCCTCGGCATAGGCGAAGCGGCGCCGGCTGCGCATCACCGTGCGGCCGAACCATTCGCCCTTGATGCGGGCGTGGTCGTCCAGCTCGAAGATGGCGCTGAAGCTGAGCTTGTCAGTATGGGAGTTGAGCGAGCAGAGGTCGTTGCTCAGCTTCTCGGGCAGCATGGGCACCACGCGGTCCACCAGGTACACGCTGGTGGCGCGGCTGGCGGCCTCCATGTCGATCACCGTATTGGGCCGCACGTAATGGCTCACATCGGCGATGTGCACGCCCACCTCCCAGTGGCCGTTGGGCAGCCGCCGCAGGCTGAGCGCGTCGTCGAGGTCCTTGGCATCGTCCGGGTCGATGGTGAGGGTGGGGATGTCGCGCACGTCACGCCGCCGGGCGATCTCCTCCGGGGTGGCGCCGTTGGCGATCTCCTCGGAGGCCGCCACCACGCTTTCGGGGAATTCCAGCGGCAGGCCGAACTCGGCCAGGATGGCGTGGATCTCCACGTTGTGCTCGCCGGCCCGGCCGAGGACCCGGATCACCCGGCCGCGCGGCAGGTCGCGGGCGTCCTTCCACTCGCCCAGTTCGATGATCGCTTTTTCGCCCTCCCTGGCCCCGCCCGCCTCGCTGGGGGCGATGAAGAAGGGGCGCTGCACCTTCTGGTCGTCGGCCACCAGGATGAGGCGGCCCTGGTGCTTGTGGAGCACTCCCACGAAGCTGGTGCGGCGGCGGCGCACCACGGCAAGCACCTTGCCTTCCAGGCGTGCGCCGCGCCCCCCGGACACCCGGACGAGCACCCGGTCGCCGTGCAAGGCCATGCCCACGTCGCGGCCATGTACGAACACGTCATCACCCCCATCGTCCAGCCGCACATAGCCCGCCCCGCTGGCGATGATGTCGATGGTGCCCTCCACCTCGTTGCGCTGCTTGGTGCTGAGGTAGCGCCCCTTCTTGCCCTCCTTCACCTGCCCCTTGTCCTGCAAGGTCTCCAGGGCGTCGTAGACGAGGTAGCGATGTCCCTTGTCCTTGAGGCCCAGCTGGAGGGCCAGCTGCTGGCTGGTGATGCCGGCGTGGCCGGCCTTCCGGACGGCCGCGAGCACGTCCTGTTCCACGGCCCCGGGCTTGGGGGCGTCCTGCTTGTTCCTGGCCATGCGGGAAAGGCCGGTGGGACTTGGGCCGGTCTATGCCGGACCGCCTACGGCCGCGCGAAGGTGCGAACAAAACGGGGGCCTTTCCGGGGGATCCACGAACGATCGTTGATAACCGCCGGAGGATCACTACATTTGCGGCCCTTTCGCCATGGGCACACCGCAGGAAAGCGCCAAGATCTTCGGGGGGACCGCCAGCCGGTACCTGGCCGAACGCATCTCCGAGGCCGGCAACGAACGCCTGGGCCAGGTCACGGTCAGCCGCTTCAGCGATGGGGAGTTCCAGCCTTCGTTCGAGGAGACGGTGCGCGGCGAACTGGTCTTCATCGTGCAGAGCACCATGCCGCCGGTGGACAACCTCTTCGAGCTGCTGCTGCTGGTGGATGCCGCCAAGCGGGCCAGCGCCAAGCGCATCGTGGCGGTGATCCCCTACTTCGGCTGGGCCCGCCAGGACCGCAAGGACAAGCCCCGCGTGAGCATCGGCGCCAAGCTGGTGGCCAACATGCTCACCGCCGCCGGGGTGGACCGCATCATGACCATGGACCTGCACGCGGACCAGATCCAGGGCTTCTTCGAGGTGCCCGTGGACCACTTGTTCGCCAGCAGCATCTTCATCCCCTACGTGGAGGGCCTGAAGCTGCCCAACCTGCTGATGGCCGCGCCCGACACCGGCGGCACCAAGCGCGCCAACGCCTACGCCAAGCACCTGGGCGTGGACATGGCCATCTGCTACAAGCAGCGCAAGGTGGCCAACCAGGTGGAAAGCATGACCGTGATCGGCGACGTGCGTGGCAAGGACGTGGTCCTGGTGGACGACATGGTGGACACCGCGGGCACGCTCACCAAGGCCGCCGACATGATGATGGAGCAGGGTGCCACCAGCGTGCGGGCCATCTGCACCCACGCGGTGCTCAGCGGCGAGGCCTGCAAGCGCATCGAGCGCAGCGCCCTCACCAAGCTCATCGTCACCGATACCATCCCCATCAGCGCCGAGAAGATGGCGCAGACCACCAAGATCGAGCAGCTGTCCGTGGCGCAGCTCTTCGCCGACGTGATCGCCCGCATGCGGAAGCATGAGAGCATCAGCAGCCACTTCATCATTGCCTGAACCAATCGCCTGACCAAGCCCAGGCGTCACCCAGACGAACAGACCGTCAAACACCACAAAGCCGCGCCGGCCATGGCGTAAGAACATGAAGAAGGTCGAACTCCTCGGCACCGCCCGTGAAAGCAAGGGCACCACGGGTGCCACCCAGCTCCGTCGCAGCAAGAAGATCCCCTGTGTCCTGTACGGCGGTAACGGTACCGTGCACTTCAGCGTGGAGGAAAGCGCACTGAGCAAGGTCGTGCATACGCCCGAGTCCTACCGCATCGAGCTGGACATCGATGGCCAGAAGCGCATGGCGCTGCTGCACCAGAAGCAGTTCCATCCGGTGAGCGACAAGCTGCTGCATGTGGACTTCCTGGAGATGAATGACGCGAAGGAGGCCCGCGTGAGCCTGAGCGTGCGCCTGAAAGGCCAGGCCGCCGGTGTCCGCAAGGGCGGCAAGCTGAACCAGACCATGCGCAAGCTGCGCGTGAAGGGCCTGCCCACGGCCCTCCCCGAGCACATCGAGGTGGACATCACCGACCTGGACCTCGGCCACAGCATCCGCGTGGCGGACCTGAAGTTCCCGGGCATCAGCCTGGTGGAGAAGCCGACCGACGTGGTGGTGAGCGTGAAGATGGCGAAGAAGGAGGAAGCCGCCGCCGCTGCTACGGCCGCTGGTGCTTCCGCCCCCGCCGCTGGTGCCAAGGCCGCCGAGGCCGCGAAACCCGCCGCCGGCGCCGCCAAGCCCGCCGCCAAGAAGTAAGCGCCTTCCCGGCCTGGGCGATCCCGGGCCTGATCCTGCCATCGACAAGGCCTCCGCACATCGCGGGGGCCTTGTTCTTTTGCACCCCGGATGAAGTACCTGATCGTCGGCCTGGGCAACCCCGGGCCGGAATACGCGGACACCCGCCACAACATCGGTTTCCAAGTGCTGGACGCCCTCGCGGAGGCGTCCGGCACCGGTTTCAGCCCCGACCGCTATGGCGACCGGGCCGAGCTCCGGCACAAGGGCCGCACCTTCATCCTGGTGAAGCCCTCCACCTTCATGAACCTCAGCGGCAAGGCCGTGCGCTACTGGATGGAGCACGAGCATGTCCCCGCTGAGCGCCTGCTGGTGATCACCGACGACCTGGCCCTGCCCTTCGGCAAGATCCGCCTGCGGGGCAATGGGGGCGCTGGCGGGCACAACGGCCTCATCAGCATCATCGAGCTCATCGGCACGCCGGAGTTCCCGCGCCTGCGCTTCGGCATCGGCAGCGATTTCCCGCGCGGCCGGCAGAGCGAGTACGTGCTGGGCGCCTGGAACGCCGAGGAGCGCAAGGAGCTGCCCGACCGCATCGAGAAGGCGGGCAAGGCGGTGCTGTACTTCGGCCTGCTGGGGCTGGCGCAGGCGATGAACACCTTCAACACGCGCTGACGACCGTCGGCGGCCGGCCGCCCGGGAACGGACAGCCGACAACCCTACCTTTGTGGTCAACAACCCACGAACGTCATGCTGTCCAAGAAAGTCGAAGCCGCGCTGAACGCCCAGATCGAGACCGAAGCGATGAGCAGCCAGATCTACCTGGCCATGGCCTCGTGGGCCGAGGTGCAGGGCCTTGGCGGCATCGCGGCCTTCCTCTACCGCCACAGCGACGAGGAGCGCGTGCATGCCCTCAAGCTGATGAAGTTCGTGAACGAGCGCGGCGGCCACGCGGTGGTGCCGGCCCTGAAGCAGCCCGCCAAGGACTGCAAGAGCATCATGGACGTGTTCCAGACCATCTTCCAGCACGAGACCAAGGTCACCGGTGAGATCAACAAGGTGGTGGACCTGTGCCTGAAGGAGAAGGACTACACCACGCACAACTTCATGCAGTGGTACGTGAGCGAACAGATCGAGGAGGAGCGGCTGGCCCGCACCCTCATCGACAAGCTCAACCTCATCGGCGGTGACAAGGGCGGCCTTTACCTCTTCGACCGCGACCTGCAGAGCGTGACCGGTACCAGCGGCGGCGAGGGCGGCGGCCACTGACGCCCGTTCCCCCTGCCGCTCAGGGGCTAACGAACACACCCGTGTGGACAGATGCCGCGGCGGCCCGCCCGGCCCCGCGTGCGCATGCGCCTACTTTGGCCTGCGCCCGAGATGAACGTCGTACTGGAACTTCTGACCCCTGCGGTGGAGCGGGCCCGAGCCCTATTGGGCGCCCCGTTCCGCGGCCGGACCCCCAAGGTCCTGGTACTGCTCGTGCCCTTGCTGCTGTTCGCCGCCGACCCGCGCGAGGCCGACAAGGACACCACGGCCATCGTGCAGGCCAGCTACATCTACAACATCGCCAAGCTGGTGGAGTGGAAGGACCCCGCCTTGAAGAACGGGCCCTTCGTCATCGGCGTGCTCGGCAGCGCCAACCTGTACCAGGAGCTGATCAAGAAATACGCCACCCGGTCCATCGGCAAGCAGCCCATCGAGGTGCGCAAGCTGCCGCGCTCGGCCGAGGTGGACCAATGCCACATCCTGTTCGTGGGCCAGAGCGAGCTGGTGCTGATGCCCGCCATCTACAAGCAGCTGGACAAGCGTTCCACGCTGCTCATCACCGAATACCCGGACGCCCTGGAGGACGGGGCCGTGGTGAACTTCGTGCGGGTCGACAACACCCTCAAGTACGAGATCAGCCTGGTGAACGCCCGCAAGCACAAGCTGGACGTGGGCCTCACCCTGAAACAGCTCGCGGACCACGTGGTGGAATGACCATGAAGCGCCTTCGGACCATAGCGATGTGCATCGGGCTCTCCGCCACGGCGGTCCTGGCGCAGCCCGACGTGCTGGTGGACGCCAACCGCAAGTACCAGGAAGGCGACCTGAAGGGGGCCCGCACCCTGCTGGACCAGGCCGTGAAGGAGCCCGATCACGCCCGCTCCCCCGAAGCCTGGGTGCTGCGCGGCTTCGTGTACAAGGACCTCTACAAGGCCGCCCCCCAGGCCCCCGATGCCGACCTGCTGCGCGACGAGGCCCTGGCCAGCCTCTTCGTGGGCACCGAGATCGACACGGCCAAGCAGTACGCCCAGAGCAGCCTGCAGGCCTACGACTACCTCTCGAAGACCATCTACAACGACGCGGCCCGGGCCCTGAACGACATGGACCACGAGCGTGCCCTCCTCCTGTACAGCAAGTACAAGGAGGCCCTCCTGCGGGTGGAGCCCAAGGCCTCGTTCACCGCCCGCGACATCGAGTTCGAGAACGCCCTGGGCACGGTGTACACCAAGCGCTTCAACCAGGACCGCCAGCAGCTGTCCTGGTACGACAAGGCCGTGGCCACCTACAAGGAGGTGCTGAAGGCCGACAGCAACAACTACGGCGCCAACTACAACCTGGCCACGCTCTACTACAACCGCGGCGTGTACAACATCCAGCGCATCAGCGCCGACAACGACATCCCCAGCATCCAGCAGATCCAGGAGGCCAGCCGCGAGTTCTTCACCCTGGCGCTGCCCTACATGCTCAAGGCGCACCGCATGAACCCCAAGCGGAAGGAAACCTTATTGGGCCTGGAGGGTATACACTACAGCCTGCAGGACACCGAGCAGAGCGAACACTACCGCCACCTGTACGAACAGCTTGAGCACGACGGGGGCGGGGAAAAGGAACCCTAGGCCGGGATGCGTTTCCGCATGACCATCGGGAGGAGGATCGGGATGGGCTTCGGCCTGTTCATCTTCTTCGCATTGGTGGTGGTGCTCCTCACCAACCGCACCCTGGAGCACAGCCGCTCGATCAACGCGCAGATCAACGGGGTCTATGGCCCCTCGGTGGACGCCCTCGTCCGCCTGCGCAACCTCATCATCAATGCCCGCATGCTCATCAAGCACTGGGCCCTGGTGGAGAGCATCCCCGACGCGCCGGAGAAGACCGCCCTGCTCGACCTCACCGACCACGAGCTGCCCACGCTGATGGACCGCATCGACACGCTGCAGGGCGGCTGGGACAAGGAGGAGGTGGCCCTGATGAACCGCACGTTCACCGACATGAACGCGCTGTTCGCCATGCACGACAGCGTGAAGCGGATGCTCCCGACGTTCGAGAGCTACAAGAACCCCATCGCCTACTTCGAGGGCAAGGACCTGGCCGAGGAGGGCGGGCCGCTGGACCAGCAGACCGACAAGGTGCTGGCCGACCTCGATGCCCTGCTGCACATGCAGGAGGCGAAGCGCCAGGCCCTGAGCGGGGGCATGATCCGCAGCTTCGACTCGCTCAAGTTCTTTGTGCTCTACCTGGGCTCGGCCCTGGTGGTCATCGGCCTGGTGGTGGCCTTCCTCATCGTGCGCGGCATCGTCCGTCCGGTGCAGCGGCTGCGCAGCATCCTGCTATCGCTGGGCCGCGGGGTCTTCCCCCGCACGCGCATCCCTGCGCGCAACGACGAGATCGGCGAGATGTCGCAGGCCCTGGTGGGCCTCATCGAGGGCCTCAAGCGCACCACCGACTTCTCTCACGCCGTGGCCGCGGGCGATTATGAATCCGAGTACCAGCCCCTCAGCGAGGAGGACACGCTGGGCCAGGCCCTGCTGAAGATGCGCACCGAGCTGGGCGAACGCGAGCGCATCCTGGAAACGAAGGTGCAGGAGCGCACCGAGGAGATGGTGCGCCAGAAGGAGGAGGTGGAGCGCCAGAGCCGCAAGGTGGTGGAGCTCTACAAGAACGTGACCGACAGCATCCGCTATGCGAAGCGCCTGCAGGAATCCATCCTGCCGCCGGAGAAGCGCATCAAGGAGCTCCTGCCTGAGAGCTTCGTGCTCTACCGCCCCAAGGACATCGTCAGCGGCGATTTCTACTGGGTGGAACGGGTGGGGGAGAAGATCGTCTTCGCCGCGGTGGACTGCACCGGCCACGGCGTGCCGGGCGCGTTCATGAGCCTGGTGGGGCACAACGGGCTCAACCAGGCCATCAAGGAACGGGGCATCACGCGCCCGAGCGAGGTGCTGGGCGACCTCAACCGCATCGCCTACGAGATGCTGCACAAGGACCGCGACCAATTCGTGCGCGACGGCATGGACATGGCCTTGTGCACGCTGGACCCCCGCACCATGGAGATGGAGTATGCCGGTGCCAACTGCCCGCTCTACCTCATCCGCGAGGGCGAGGTGTTCCAGTACGTGCCGGACAAGCGCCCCATCGGCGGCTTCGAGCTCAACGGCCACAGCTTCACCGACCACCGCATCCAGCTGAAGAAGGGCGATGCCGTCTACATCTTCTCCGACGGCTATGCCGACCAGTTCGGCGGGATCAAGGGAAAGAAGTTCCTCTACCGCCGCTTCCGCGAGCTATTGGTGCGCATCCACCAGAACCCCATGGACCGCCAGAAAGGTCTGCTGATCGAGGCGCTGAACGAATGGCGCGGCGTCCAGGAACAGGTGGACGACATCCTGGTGATCGGGATGCGGGCGTAGGGTCCAAGGACACAAATGGCAGGGGCAGGAGGCCACACGGATCCATTGCCTCCTGCCCCTGCGTGCTGCCCTTTTTACTGGAACGTCCAGCCGCCGCCGGTGCCGGTCTCCCTGGGGTTCATCAGCATCACGGGGATCATGGCCTCGTTGGTGATGATCTCCTGCTCGTAGGGCACGCCCAGCACGCCGAAGATGTTGCCTTGCGCCAGGTTCATGATGGCCAGCAGGTCGGCGTCGATCTTCATCGCGTAGCGGATCACCGCGTCCACGAAGTTGCCGGCGTCGGCGTCCGCGATGGTGGCCTCCAGCTCGATGCCGCGCTCGCCGAAGTACTGCTTGGCGAAGCGGATGTGGTTCTCCAGCTGGTTGTGCAGGAACTCGTCGCTCTCGCGCGGGGTGATCACGTGCACCTTGCTGTTGAAGTACTTGGCCATGTCGGCCACCAGGGCCACCTTCTGGCGGGTCTCCTTCTGCAGGTCCAGCGGCACCACGATGTCGCGGTAGCCCGCCTCCTTGATGTTGCGCTCCTGCACCACCACGAAGGGCACGGTGCTGTTGGTGATCACGCGCAGGGCCCGGCTGCCGGTGATGAACTGCATGCCCCGCATGCCGTGCGTGCCCATGATGATCAGGCTGGCGCCCACCTCGGACGCCGCGGTGCCGATGTCCTCATACACCGAGCCCACGCGCACCAGGGGGTGCACCTTCACGCGTGCGCTCCAGCGCTTGGCGCGCTCCACCTCCATCTTCAGTTTCGTGCGGGCCTCCTCCACCTCGCTCGCCTTGTCCACGATGTGCAGCAGGTGCACGTCGGCGTTCATCCGCTCGGCCAGCCGCGCCGCATGGTTCATGGCGCAATCGGCCACCTTGGTGAAATCCGTGGGGACCAGGATCCGCTTCGTCTCGCTCATCGTTCGTGGGGATTGGGCCTTGTTTCCGGCAAAGGCGGCTAAATATAGGCGGTTC
>JAFDZF010000012.1 GCA_018267055.1 Bacteroidota bacterium | reverse complement strand
GACCACGGCTACAAGTTCATCAAGCGCGTGTTCCGCAGCCCCGTGTCGCAATGGCTGTTCGCACGGCTGCACCCGAACTTCGGCCTGGGCATGGCGGACTTCTGGAGCGGCCGCAGCCGCAAGAAGAGCTACGCCAACGACCGCAAGTTCCTCGGCGCGGACAAGGAATGGCTGGCACAGTATTGCCGCGACGTGCTGCGGCAGGAGCACTTCGACACCTTCATCTTCGGCCATCGCCACCTGCCGATGGACCTGGAGGTGGGTCCGCGCAGCCGCTACCTCAACCTCGGCGACTGGATCACCTGGTACACCTATGCGGTGTTCGACGGCACGCGCACCATGCTGATGCAGCGCACCGGCGACGGCCCGCTCCGCGACGACCGGCCGCTCCACGGCGCGCCGCCCGCCTGACGGCCCCCGGGCCTACTTCCTGATCCGGCGCAGGTAGCGCACGAGGTCCACCAGGCGGCTGCTGTAGCCCACCTCGTTGTCGTACCAGCCCAGCACCTTCACCATGTTGCCGATGACGCTGGTGAGCTGTGCGTCCAGGATGCACGAATGCGGGTCGCCCACGATGTCGATGCTCACGATGGGGTCCTCGGTGTAGCGGAGGATGCCCTTCCAGGCCCCGGCCGACAGCTCCTTGTAGCGGGCGTTCAGCGCGGCGGCGCTCACCGGCTTGCGCACCACGCAGGAGAGGTCGGTGAGCGACCCGTCGGGCACGGGCACGCGGATGCCGCAGCCGCCCAGCTTGCCCTCGAGGTGCGGGAAGATGCGCGATACGGCCTTGGCCGCCCCCGTGGTGGTGGGGATGATGGATTGTGCCGCCGCGCGCGCGCGGCGCAGGTCCTCGTGCGGGGCGTCCTGTAGGCGCTGGTCGCTGGTGTAGCTGTGCACGGTGGTGACGTACGCGCTCTCGACGCCGCAGAGCTCGTCCACCACCTGGATCATCGGGGCCACGTTGTTGGTGGTGCACGAGGCGTTGCTGACCACGCGCTCGGTACCGTCCAGCGTGCCTTCGTTCACGCCGAGCACCACGCTCTTGGTGTCGTCGCTGGGGGGCGCGGAGATGATCACCTGGTCGGCGCCCGCGTCGAGGTGCTGCGTGGCCTTCTCCGTGCTGCGGAAACGGCCCGTGGACTCGATCACCACGTCGATGCCCAGGTCCTTCCAGGGAAGCGCCTTCGGATCGGCCGAGGCGAAGGCCTGGATGCGCCGGCCGTTCAGCACCAGGTGCTTCTCCTCGTGCGCCACCTCGCCGGGGAAGACGCCGTGGATGGAGTCGTACTTGAAGAGGTGCGCGAGCGTGCGGGTGTCGGTGAGGTCGTTCACCGCGACGAGCTCGATGTCCTGCGCGCCGAGCAGGACGCGCGTGGTCACACGGCCGATGCGGCCGAAGCCATTGATGGCTACACGGATGGATGCCATGTCGTTGGGTTGCGATAAAGGGGGTGAGGGTCGATGATGAACAGGCCCTTCATCAGAGCACATGCTTTTCAGCGTGGTAGCTGCTGCGCACCAGCGGCCCGCTCTCCACGAAGCGGAAGCCGCGCGCGAGGCCTTCCTCCTTGAACCGCGCGAAGCGGTCGGGATGCACGAACTCCTGCACCGGCAGGTGCTGCTTGGTGGGCTGGAGGTACTGGCCCAGGGTGACGACGTCGCAGTTCACGCTGCGCAGGTCGTCCAGGGTCTCCAGCACTTCACCATCGGTCTCGCCCAGGCCGAGCATGATGCCGCTCTTGGTGCGGAGGCCGGCCTTCTTCGCGCGCAGGAGCACTTCCAGGCTGCGGTCGTACTTGGCCTGCACGCGCACTTTCCGGGTGAGGCGGCGCACCGTCTCCAGGTTGTGGCTCAGCACGTCGGGCCGGGCCTCGAGCACGATGGCCAGGTTGTGCCATTCGCCCTTGAAATCGGGGATGAGCGTCTCCAGCTTGGTATCGGGCGAGCGGCGGCGCACGGCGCGGATGGTGCGCGACCAGATGTCGGCGCCACCGTCGGCCATGTCGTCGCGGTCCACCGAGGTGATCACGCAGTGCTTCACGCCCATGAGCTCCACCGAGCGCGCCACGCGCGCCGGCTCGAAGGGGTCGGCCGCCTCGGGCCGGCCGGTGGCCACATTGCAGAAGCCGCACGAGCGCGTGCAGACGTTGCCCAGGATCATGAAGGTGGCGGTGCCCGCGCCCCAGCATTCGCCCATGTTGGGGCAGTTGCCGCTCTGGCAGATGGTGTGCAGCTTGTGCTCGCTCACGATCTCGCGCACCTTCCGGTAGCTCTCCCCCGTGGGCAGCTTCACCCGCAGCCACTCCGGGCGGCGGCGGTGGTGGGGACCGGTGGCGGGTGCGACGTCGGCGGCTACGGCTCCTTCTCCCTTCTCGCTCATCGAATGGTCTTGCTTCCGAAATGGAGGGCCAGGTAGAACTCCAGGAAGAACTGCTTGTTCTCCACCCCTTCCAGCTCGGCCATGATCGGCACCTTCTCCGCGTAGGCGTCCAGCGTCACCCCGGCCTCCAGGGCACGGATGCCCGTGTTGTCGCCGGCGTACTCGAAGTTGAACGCGAACCGGCCGAAGGCACCGGGATACAGTTTCGTCTCGCCCAGCCCCTTGAACCAGGAGGCCCGCCCGAAGATGTTGTTGGCGAAGTGCTTCGCCGGGTCGTACCGCTCGGTGACGATGGTCTCGTACGGGTATTCCGGCTCGCCGATCTGCAGGTACACCGGCTTCAGCAGGCCCAGCGACGGGCCCACGTTCCACACGTAGTTCACCTCCACCCCGCTCTTGCGGATCTTCTCGGTGATGCGGTGCTTGCGCCCATAGGTGGGCCGCACGATGAGCATGCTGTTCAGCTTCCCGTAGAAGTAGCCGCGGGCGTCCTCGTAGTACGGGTTGAAGCTCTTGATCTCCTTGGGGTGCTTCATGCCCACCACCTCCAGGCCGAAGGTGTGGCGGTCCTTGGCGGTGCGGTAGCGGCCGTAGTAGATCTGCCCGCCCCAGCCATCGCCATGGATCACGGGGCCGCCGTAGATCTCCCGGGAATAGAGCGTGCGCGTGCCGTCGTCGTAAATGCTCTGCTGGGCCGCGGCGGAGAGGACCGTGAGGCCGAGCAGCAGGGTCAGGAGGGGACGCGGCATCGCCTAAGGGACATCAAAGCTACATCGCTCCGCCGGGCCCCGCGTACCTTTCACCCTTCCCCCATGGATACCGCCCACATCACCTACCTCGGCGGCCTGCGTACCCGGGCCGTCCACTTGCGCAGCGGACAGGAGCTCGTGACCGACGCCCCCGTGGACAACAAGGGCCGCGGCGAGGCCTTCTCGCCCACCGACCTGCTGTGCGTCTCGCTGGCCACCTGCATCCTCACCACCATGGCCATCGGGGGTGAGGCCCGGGGCATCCAGCTGTCGGGCACCACCGCCCGGGTGGTGAAGCACATGGCCGCCGACCCGCGCCGGGTGGCGCGCATCGAGGTGCACCTGGAACTGGACGGGGCCGGGCTGGACGCCCACCAGCGGACGGTGCTCGAGCGCATCGCCCACACCTGCCCCGTGGCCCTGAGCCTGGCCCCGGAGGTGGTGCAGGAGGTCACCTTCACCTACCGCTGAGGGCCGGGAATGCGAAAGCCCGGGCGATCGGCCCGGGCTTGTCTTCGATCAAATGGACGGGATCAGCCGTTCCGCTCCGCCGAGGGCTTCTGCACCTTGCCGTAGGCCGGGCAGGAATGGGTGGACTTGCATGCGCTGAACAGGGCGCTTGCCAACACCAGCGTCGCGAATACCTTGAACGCCTTTTTCATCGTTGTTCCGGATGTTGCCTTTCCCGTCAAAATTAGCCCTTCTACCGCGAAGCATCGCAAAATGTTTCAACGATCGGATCGTCGAACTTTGACCGGACCATGAGCGACGCGCCTACTTCCACCAACGCACCTGTACGTCCGGATATTGGCGAAGGTTGGCATGAACGGCTCCGAACGGAGTTCGAGGCGCCTTATTTCCTGGCGCTGAAGGAATTCCTGGTGCACGAACGCGCTACCCACACCGTGTACCCGCGCGGCCGCGACATCTTCCGGGCCTTCCAGCTCACCCCCTTCGATGCCGTGCGGGTGGTGATCCTTGGGCAGGACCCCTACCACGGCCCGGGGCAGGCCCACGGCCTCTGCTTCTCGGTGCCCGAAGGGGTTCCCCCGCCCCCCTCCCTGCAGAACATCTTCACCGAGATCGAGCGCGACCTGGGCCTCCCCAAGCCCACCAGCGGCGACCTGAGCGGCTGGGCCCGCCAGGGGGTGTTGCTGCTCAACGCCACCCTGACCGTGCGGGCCAACGAGGCCGGCTCGCACCAAGGGAAGGGCTGGGAGCGCTTCACCGACGCGGCCATCGCCGCCCTGGCCCGGGAGCGCGAAGGCATCGTCTTCCTGCTGTGGGGACGCTTCGCGCAGAACAAGGAATCCATGATCGACGCCGACCGGCATTATATCCTGAAGGCGCCGCACCCCTCGCCCCTGTCCGCGCACCGCGGCTTCATCGGCTGCGGGCATTTCAGCGCGGCCAACGAGCTGCTGGTCGCCCAGGGGCAGGCCCCCATCGATTGGCGGGTGTGATGCGCCGGCTCCTCCTCGCCTGGACCCTGGCATTGCCCCTCGGGGCCCTCCAGGCCCAGACGCGGACGCTGGTGGTGGAGGCCGATACCGTCCTGCCCAAGCGCCTGCGCGGCCCCTACAAGGTGGACGCCGCCGGTGTGCCGGCCCGCACGGCCGAGCTGCGCAATGCCCTGATCGCCACCGGCCACCTGGAGGCCTCATGCGACAGCTGCATCACCGCGGGCGACACCGTCCGCTGCCGCTTCCACGTGGGGCCGCCCTACCGCTGGGCCCGCCTGTCGGCCGGCACCGTGCCCCCGGAGATCGCCAGCGCGGCCGGGTTCCGCGAGCGCTTCTACCGCGACCGGCCCATCACGCCCCGGCAGATGGCCCGGCTCTTCGAGGGCCTCCTGACCGACCGGGAGAACAACGGCTTCCCCTTCGCCAGCGTGGGGCTCGACAGCGTGCGCACCACGGCCGACGGGCTGATCGCCAGCATCCGCCTGGACCCCGGCCGGCCAGTGACCATCGACAGCGTGGTGGTGCGCGGCACGGCCCGCATCAATGCCCGCTACCTGCAGGCGCACATCGGCATCCGGCCCGGCGATCCGTACAACGAGGCCTTGATCGGCGCGCTGGGGAGCCGTGTGCGCGAGCTCGCCTTCGTCACCAGCAAGCAGCCGCCCTATGTGCTGTTCGCGCCGGACAAGACCAAGCTCTACCTCTTCCTCGACGGCCGCAAGGCCAGCAGCTTCAACGGCATCCTGGGCGTGCAGCCCGACCCGCTCACCGGCAATGTGCGGCTCACCGGCGACCTCGACCTCAAGCTGCGCAACTCCTTCCGGCATGGCGAAGCCATCGACCTGAACTGGCGCAGCCTCCAGGACCGCACCCAGGACCTGAAGCTGCGTTTCAACTACCCCTTCGCCTTCAATACGCCGTTCGGCACGGACCTCAGCCTGAAGCTCTTCAAGCGCGACACCACCTTCCTGGAGGTGACCGCCCGCGGCGCACTGGAATACCTGCTGTCCCGCGGCGACAAGGTGAGCGTGTTCGTGAACAGCAAGAGCAGCCAGCGGCTGGGCCAGCAACTGGTGTTCGTGCCGGGCCTGGCCGACGTGAAGCTGGTGTCGTACGGCATCGGCCTGCTGCGCGTGCGCTATGACTACCGGCTGAACCCGCGCCGCGGGCTGGGGATCGACGTGGACGGCTCGGTGGGCCGCAAGCGCACGTCCACCGCCACCTTCAGCGACACCGCGGCGGCGGAGGTGCGCACCGTGCAGTACGACCTGAACGGGCGCGTGGTGTGGCACCTCCCGCTGGGCCGCCGCGGCACCCTGCGGCTGGTGGGCCAGGGCGGCAGCATGGTGAACGACCGGCTCTTCACCAACGAGCTGTACCGGATCGGGGGCATCAAGACCATGCGCGGGGTGGACGAGGCGAGCATCTACTGCTCCTCCTATGCCATCGGCACCCTGGAATACCGCTTCCTCTTCGAGGAGAACAGCAACTTCTTCCTCTTCGTGGACCAGATGTGGTGGGAGGACCGGAGCCAGGCCGTCCCGGCCACCGACACCCCGCTGGGCTTCGGCGTGGGCACCAGCTTCGAGACCAAGGCGGGGATCTTCGCGCTCACCTATGCCCTGGGGCGCCAGTTCGACAACCCCATCGAACTGCGCGGAGGCAAGATCCACTTCGGCTTCACCAGCCTGTTCTGAGGCCTGCGCGGCGCGGGCGACCGTACCCCGCGCGCCCGCTCCCCCGTATACCGGCCTTGACCCCGCCGTTGGGCGGCCGCTACTTTGCCCTTGTTGCGACGCGTTCTCTTCCTGCTGCTCGTGCTGCCCGCATTGGCCCAGGCCCAGCCCGATACCCACCGGGACAGCGGCCCGACCGACGCCGCACCTGCGCGCAAGCAGGGCCTGGCCGACCTCCTGATCGAGTACCTGCAGGCCCGCTATCCGTCCGCGCCGAGCGAGGGCTATGTGCTCTACATCTCCGTGCGCAGCCAGCGCATGTACTGCGTGGTGGAGGGCCGCATGCGGGGCGAATTCGTCATCTCCACCGCCCGCAACGGGCTCGGCTCCGCCAAGGACAGCTACCGCACGCCCACCGGGCTGCACCGCGTGGTGGAGAAGATCGGCGATGGCGTGCCGCTGCGCGGGGTCTTCCAGGAGCGCCGCTACACGGGCGACGTGGCGGGGCCCGGCAGCGACGACGGCGACGTGATCACTTCCCGCATCCTCCGGCTCGGCGGGTTGGAACCCGGGGTGAACCAGGGCGGCACCGTGGACAGCCAGGAGCGCGCCATCTACATCCACGGCACGGCCGATGAAGCGTCCCTAGGCCGGCCCAGCTCGCACGGCTGCATCCGCATGTACAACGCCGACGTGGTGCGCCTCTTCGACCAAGTGCCGCTGGGCACCCTGGTGGTGATCCTGGACAACTGACCGCCTTCCGGCCCGGCCCGCACCGCTCGCTACCTTCGCAGCATGGCGTGGACGGGCGTGACGATCGGGCTTTTGCTGGGAGCGATCCTGGGCGCCATCGGCATGCACCTGCGGATGCGGGGCAAGGAAAGCCTCGCCGTGGGCCTGCTGGAGAAGGAGCGCGCGAACGACCGCCGCGACCTGGAGCAGCGCCTGGGGCAGCGCGATGGCACCATCCAGGAACAGCAGCGGGAGCTCATCGCGGTGAACAGCGCCCTGGCCACCGAGCGGCAGCGCACGGCCGGCCTGGCCGAGAAGCTCGACGCCCAGAAGGCCGAGCTGGAGGCGATGCAGGCCCGCATGACCACCGAGTTCGAGGTGATCGCCAACAAGCTGCTCACCACCCGCGGCAAGGAGCTGAACGACCAGCAGCAGGAAAAGCTGGGCACCCTGCTGAAGCCGCTGCACGAACGGATCCAGGAGTTCGAGAAGCAGGTGCGCAGCGCCTACGAACAGGAAGGCCGCGAGCGCTTCGCCCTGAAGGGCGAGATCGAGAAGCTGGTGCAGCAGAACACCAAGCTGAGCCAGGATGCGGACAACCTGACGAAAGCGCTCAAGGGCGATACGAAGATGCAGGGCGACTGGGGCGAGATGGTCCTGGAGCGCATGCTGGAGAGCAGCGGCCTGGTGGAAGGCGACGAATACACGCTGCAGAACAGCAATACGCTGGACGACGGCTCCCGCCTCCGGCCGGACGCGGTGGTGCACCTGCCCGGCGGCAAGCACATCGTGATCGATGCCAAGGTGTCGCTGACGCACTATGAGCGCTATGCCGCCGCGACGGACGACGCCGAGCGCGAACGCCTGCTGAAAGCGCACGTCGACAGCATGCGCACCCACGCGAAGGCGCTGGGCCAAAAGGACTACGCGCGCCTGTACGGCCTGGGCAGCCTGGACTTCGTGCTGATGTTCGTACCCATCGAGCCCGCGTTCCTCGCCGCCCAGCGCGCGCGCGCCGAGCTGGTGCAGGAGGCCATCGACCAGCGCGTGTTCATCGTGAGCCATTCCACGCTGATGGCCAGCCTGCGGCTCTTCGCCAACATCTGGAAGAACGAGCGCATCGCACGGAACCACCTCGAGATCGCCGACCGCGCCGGCGCCCTCTACGACAAGTTCGTGGGCTTCACCGACGACATGAAGCGCGTGGGCCAGCAGCTGAACACCGCCCAGACCACCTACGTCGAGGCCATGAAGAAGCTCAGCGGCGGCCCCGGCAACCTGGTGCGCCAGACGGAGATGCTCAAGGCGCTCGGCGCGAAGACCAATAAGTCCATCGACCCGGCGTTGCTGAAGCGCGCCATCGAAGAAGAGACCGGGACATGACCCGCCGCACGCTCCTCCCCTTCACCGCTGCCGTCCTCGCGATCGGCCTCGCCGGCTGCAGCAGCTACGCCCCGGTGGCGGTGGCGGACAACTTCGCCTACCTCTACGGCAAGGGTGCCGCGGCCATGCGCCTGCAAGCCCGCGTATACCACCCCACCGCCGAGCGGTCGGTGGTCTACTTCAAGCTGCGCACACAGGACCTGCTCTACAAGGGCAGCGGCGCGGGCGGCCCGTTCCGCGCCCAGGTGGTGGTGAGCTACGAGGCCTTCCCCTCGCTCGATTCCAAGCAGCTGCTCGACAGCGCGAGCACCTTCGTGAAGGACCTGAGCAACGCCCCCGGCGAGGACAAGGAGCTGATCGGCAGCATGGAGATGAAGCGCAACGACCACCGCGCGTTCGTGATCCGCGTGACCGCGCGCGACCTCAACCGCGACGCGCAGAGCACGGTGATGGTGGCCGTGATGAAAGGCCCCGGCGGCCGCCAGGATTTCCTGCCCCTGGCCCCGAACAGCGTGCCCCTCTTCGACGACCAGCTGCCGCCGAACACCGCGGTGCGGATCACCGCCGAGCAGCACGCCGGCCATGTGCTCTACGGGGCCCACTACGCCGCCGTGAGCAAGCTGCCCGCGCCGGTCTTCGCCGACGTGCCGCCTCCGCCCCTGGACCAGGTCCCCGACAGCACCTTCACCCTTACCGTGCCCGCCGACGGCACCTTCCAGTTCACCACCGGCCGGAGCGGGTTCTACCACTTCCGCCCGGACACCGCCAGCACCACCGGCTACACGGCCTTCGTGCCCACCGACAGCTATCCGCTGGTGCGCACGAGCAAGGACATGGTGGCGCCGCTGCGCTACATCACCAGCCTGCAGGAATGGGACCGCATCATGGCCGCCGGCGACCGCCGCAAGGAAGTGGAGCGCTTCTGGTCCGATGCCGCCGGCGAACGGGCCCGTGCGCGCGAGGCCATCAGCGCCTATTACGGCCGCGTGGAGAGCGCCAACCGTCACTTCAGCAGCTACGTGGAGGGCTGGAAGACCGACCGCGGCCTGGTGCACATCATCTTCGGCACCCCGAACACCATCCGCAAGAGCGAGCGCGGCGAGACCTGGATCTACGGCGACGAGACGAACCTGATGAGCCTGACCTTCACGTTCGTGAAACGCGACGAGCCCTATTCGGACAACGACCTCGTGCTGCAGCGCGACCCGCGCTTCAAGAGCGCTTGGTACCGCAATGTGGAGAGCTGGCGCAACGGCCGCATCCTGCAGAACTGACCCATGCGCAAGAACGAACTGGTATGCGGCGTACGGCCCGTGATGGAAGCCCTGCGCAGCGAGCTGCACATCGAGAAGCTGCTCATCCGGCGCGACGCCGGCGGCGAAGGCATCCGCGGACTGAAGGAACTGGCCCGCGAGCGCGATGTGCCCTGGCAGCCCGTGCCCGCCGAGAAGCTGGACCGCCTGACCACCACGGAGCACCAGGGCGTGATCGCCTTCATCAGCCAGGTGGAGGTGCAGGACCTGGACGAGGTGATCGCCCAGGCGTACGACCGCGGCGAGGACCCGCTGATCGTGGCCCTGGACGGCGTGACCGACGTGCGGAACATGGGGGCCATCGCCCGCAGCGCGGAATGCTTCGGCGCCCACGGCCTGCTGGTGCCCAAGCAGGGCACGGCCCGGCTGGGCTCGGACGCGGTGAAGAGCAGCGCCGGGGCCCTGCTGCGCAAACCCATCTGCCGGGTGAACGACCTGGCCGAAGGCCTCGCACGCGCGCGTTCCCACGGACTGCGCATCGTGGCCTGCACCGAAAAGGCGGAGGCGAGCATCGATGATGCCGACCTCCAAGGCCCCTTGGCGGTGGTGATGGGCGCCGAGGACACCGGCATCTCCCACCCCATCCTGCGCCTGGCCGACAGCCTGGTGCGCATCCCGATGGCCGGCACCATCGGCTCGCTCAACGTGAGCGTGGCCAGCGGCGTGGTGCTCCATGCCGTGCTGCGCCAACGCCTGCGGACGGCCTGAGCGCTCGGCGGCATTTTCCCACCACTGGTCGGGCATTCCCCGCCATAGGCCGAAACATTCCCTTCCGGGCCGCGGTATAAGGCCCCGGTCCAAGGACCCCCGCCGTGCATTCCCATGCGCGGGCCCTGGACCGGACGAACCGCAGACCGATGGACACTCTTCGCCGGACCCTCCTCCTTCTCGGCCTCCTGGCCGGCTTCCATGGCCAGCGCCTGCTCGCGCAGGAGGCCGTGGGGCTCCACGTCACCGCGCTGACCAGCGCCGAACGCGATGCCCTGAACGCGCAGCTGCCCGACCAGGGAACGCTGCAGGTGGTGTTCGCCTGCGTGCCGGCCGGCATCCTGGTGGTGCGCTCCGCCGAGCGCGGCCTCTCCCGCGCCGAAGTGCGTGCACAAGCACGCCAGGCGGTGGCCCAGGTGGTGCCCACGGAACGCATCGGTGAAGGATCGCTGACGCTCGATGAAGCGGAGGCCCAATGCGCGGAAGCCCGCAACCACTAGGCGATGATGACCCCGACCTTGGACCGCCCCCTCCTTCCGATCCTGCGCCGCGCGGTGCTCGCGGCCATCGCCGTGCTGGGCTTCACGGCCTCGTACGGGCAGCTGACGGTGAACAGCCAGACGGACCTGCAGCAGCTGGCCCGCACCATCACCGGCAGCGGCGTGGCCATCAGCAACCCCCAGATCACCTGCCACAGCCAGGGCTACGGCGAGTTCCGCTACACCGGCTCGCTGCTCGGCATCCCCGAAGGCATCCTGCTCACCACGGGCAAGATCACCAACGCCATCGGCCCGAACGACGAGGAGAACACCACCTTCCAGCAGAACACCGGCGGCGACAACATGCTGAACACGGTGACCGGCCGCAGCACCAAGGACGCCTGCAAGTTCGAGTTCGACATCATCCCCGCCGGCGACAGCCTGAAGTTCGACTTCGTGATGGGTTCGGAGGAGTACAACGAGTGGGTGGGCTCGCAGTACAACGACGTGTTCGGCTTCTTCATCAGCGGCCCCGGCATCACCGGCGACCCGGGCATCGGCAGCTACCGCAACATCGCGCTGGTGCCCGGCACGCAGCAGGCCGTGACGATCAACAACGTGAACAACGGCTCGAACGCATCGCGCTTCTACGACAACGCCGGCGGCCAGCACATCCAGTACGACGGGTTCACGCGTGGCCTGAGCGCGCGTTCCGTGGTGCAGCCCTGCCAGACCTACCACCTCAAGCTGGTGGTGGCCGACGCGACGGACCGCAAGTTCGACACCGGCGTGTTCATCGCGAAGGTGAAGAGCAACGCGGTGACGATGCAGAAGATGACCCAGAGCAGCGGGCCCGCCCTCGTGGAAGGGTGCAACAACGGCTGGGTGCGCTTCACCCGCCAGAACGTGACCGCCCAGCCGCTGGCCCTCCAGTACTACCTCCAGGGCAGCGCCACGAACGGGACCGACTACGTCGCCATCGGCGCGCCGAGCCCGTTGGTGCCCAAGACCATCGTGATCCCTGCGAACCAGGCCTATGTGGACCAGCCCGTGACGACCATCGCGGACGGCCTGAACGAGGGCACCGAGCAGCTGATCTTCATCCTGGGGAACCCGAACTGCGCCGGCACCCCGATGGACAGCCTCGTGTTCGACCTGCTCGACACGCTCAACGCCTCGGTGCAGCCGCCTTCGGCCATGATCTGCCGGGGTGATTCCGTGCAGTTCCACGTGACCGGCGGGCAAGGCTACGCCTGGTCGCCCGCGACCGGCCTCAGCGCGGCGAACGTCGCCCATCCCTGGGCGCGACCCGCAAGCACGACGACCTATACCGTGACGGTTTCGGAAGGCGCCTGCACGCGCACGATGAGCCGCCTGGTGAAGGTGAGCCAGCTGGCGCTGTCGGCAGCGGTGACGCAGCCGCTGTGCGCCGGCTCCACCAATGGCGCCCTCAACCTGAACGTGAGCAACGGCATCGCGCCGTACACCATCGCCTGGACGGGACCGAACGGTTTCACCGCCAGCACCGAGGACCTGAGCGGCATCGCGGCCGGCACCTACACGGTGACGGTGACCGATGCGGTCTGCTCCCGCACACAAAGCTTCAACGTGGCCCAGCCGGCACCGCTGTCGGTCTCGCTCGCGGCCTCGCTGCTCGCCTTCGGCCAGAACATCAGCTGCCACAACGGCAACGACGGGGCCATCGACGCCACCGTCAATGGCGGGACCGCGCCCTACAGCGCAAGCTGGACCGGCCCGAACGGCTTCACCTCGCTGAGCATCGATATCAACGGCCTGCGCGCAGGCACCTACACCCTGCAGGTGACCGATGCGCACGGCTGCACCGCCTCCGCATCCACCACGCTCATCGCGTCGAGCCCGATGACCTCCTCCATCACGGCCGTGACGGACGTGGCGTGCCAGGGCACCGACAATGGATCGGCCACCATGCAGGTGAGCGGCGGCATGCCGCCCTACAGCTACAGCTGGAACACGTCGCCGGCGCAAACGACCGCGACCGCGAGCGGGCTGGCCCCGGGCTCCTACACGGTGATCGTGCGTGACCTCTATGGCTGTACGACGAGCGCCTCGGCCATGATCGCCGGGCCGCTGCAGCCCCTGACCACCACGCTGGTCTCGAAGACGGACGTGCGCTGCTTCGGCAATGCCACCGGCGCGATCGGCATCAGCGCCAGCGGCGGCACCGCCCCCTATGCCTATGCCTGGAACACCACGCCGGTGCAGACCACGCCCGCATTGAGCGGCCTCGTGGCCGGCACCTACACGGTGACCGTGACCGATGCGCACGACTGCTCGACCACGCGCTCGGTGACGATCACGCAGCCGGCCCAGCCCCTGTCGACGAGCATCCTCGCGCAGCAGCACGTGGGCTGCTTCGGCAACAGCACGGGCAGCGCGACCGTCACCGCCACCGGCGGTGCGGGGCCCTACGCCTATGCCTGGAACACATCGCCGGTGCAGCACAGCGCCACCGGCACGGGCCTCGCCGCCGGCACTTACGTGGTGACGGTGACCGACGTGAACACCTGCACGGCCACGCAAGCGGTGACGATCACACAGCCCGCCGCCGCACTGGGCGCCACGATCGGCGCGCAGGCCGATGTGAACTGCAACGGCGGCACCAACGGGACCGCCACGGTGAACGCCACCGGCGGCACCGCACCGTACACCTATGCGTGGAGCACCACGCCCGCGCAGACGGCCGCCACGGCAACGGGCCTGGGCAGCGGCACCTGGACCGCGACCGTCACCGATGCCGGCGGATGCGGTACGACCGCTACGGCGACGATCACCCAGCCGGATGCGCTCGCGATCAGCGGGAGCGTGGTACCCGCGCTCTGCCAAGGGGCTTCCAACGGCGCGGTGGACGCCACGGTGACCGGCGGTACGCCCTCCTACACCTACGCCTGGAGCGGCCCGAACGCCTTCACCGCGAGCACGCCCGACATCAGCGGCGTGAGCGCCGGCGGCTATACGCTGACGGTGACGGACGGCCGCGGGTGCATCGCCACGCAGAGCTTCGACGTGAACCAGCCCGGGCTGTTCGCGGTGAACGCCACGATCGCCGCGTACGGCACGGG
The DNA here is from genome assembly GCA_018267055.1 of Bacteroidota bacterium. Lineage (GTDB taxonomy): Bacteria > Bacteroidota > Bacteroidia > Flavobacteriales_F > PHOS-HE28 > PHOS-HE28. The sequence goes on along the minus strand of JAFDZF010000012.1, from coordinate 5,194 downwards.
CAATGTGCGGTGCATCGGGTCCGCCGATGGATCGATCGCCCTGGACGTATCGGGAGCGACCCAGCCCTACACCTATGCCTGGAGCGGCCCGAGCGCCTTCGCCTCCACGGATGAGGACATCACCGGGCTCGCCGCCGGGACGTACGCGGTGTCCATCAGCGATGCCAATGGCTGCAGCACCCATGCTTCCTATGTGCTGGCGGCTCCCGCCGCCCTCACGGTGCAGCTGACGCCGAGCCATAACGGCGGCTACGCGGTGGGCTGCAACGGCGGCACGAACGGCACGATCACCACCACGGTCGGCGGCGGCAATGCCCCGTACGGCCTTTCGTGGAGCGGCCCGGGCGGCTTCTCGTCGACCCAGCAGGACCTCAGCGGGCTGGCCGCAGGCACGTACACGTTGACCGTGACCGATGCGAACGGCTGCAGCACGACGCAGTCCATCACGCTGACCGCGCCGCCCGCCTTGAGCGTGACCACGGCGGGAACGGTGCCGCAAAGCTGCTTCGGCAGCCCGAACGGACAGGCCACGGTGAACGTGACCGGCGGTACCGCTCCTTACACCTACGACTGGGCCACCGTACCGGTGCAGCACGGCACCACGGCGACCGGCCTGGTGCGCGGCACCTACGCGGTGACCGTACGTGACGCGAACGGCTGCTCCGCTTCCACGAACGTGATGGTGGACGGCCCGACGGCCGCATTGGCGGTGAGCACCGTGTCCGTGACGAACGTGGCCTGCCACGGTGGACAGACCGGCGCCGCGACCGTGCTGGCCACCGGCGGTACGGCTCCCTACACGTATGCATGGAACACGAGCCCCACCACGAACGGCGCCAACGCATCGGGGCTGGGTGCAGGCACCTGGACGGTGACCGTGACCGATGCCCGCGGCTGCAATGCTTCGCGGAACATCGCGATCACGCAGCCGGCCGCTCCCCTGAGCGCGAGCGTGGTGAACGCCCATGACCTGAGCTGCTTCGGCAACAACGACGGCAGCGTGTCGATCGCGGTGAGCGGCGGCAGCGGCAGCTATGCCGTGCAGTGGAACACGACGCCCGTGCAAAGCGGCGCTACCGCCACCGGCCTTACGCCCGGCACCTACACGGCGACCATCCAGGACAACAACGGCTGCACGCAGGCCCTCTCCTTCCCCGTGACGATCGGCGGCCCGACGGCCCCGCTGGCGATCGCCACCACCATGGGCACCTATGCCGGTGGCTACAACGTATCGTGCCCGGGCGCATCCAACGGCAGCATCAACGCGACGGTGACCGGCGGCACGGCCCCCTACACCTATGCCTGGACGGACGGGTACGGCATGAGCACCACGCTGGAGGACCTGAGCGCGCTCGCCGCAGGCACCTATCACCTCACGGTGACGGACGCCCACGGATGCCAGGCCGCCCACCAAACGACCTTGACCGCACCGCCGCCGGTGACGGCCACCGCCACCATCGCATCGGCGATCTGCCACGGTGAAAGCAACGGGGCGATCGACCTGACCGCCGCAGGCGGCGCCGTGCCCTATGCCTACAGCTGGACCTCGCTCGGGGGCTTCACGTCCACCGCCGCGGACCTGCATGGGCTTCCGGCCGGTGTGTACACCGTGGCCATCACCGATGCCAACGGGTGCAGCAGCGTGCTTCCCTTCGACGTCACGGAGCCCGGCACGTTCAGCTTCAGCGCCACGCTGAGCACCTTCACCGGTGGCAACAACGTGAGCTGTGCCCCCGCGCATGACGGCGCCATCGCGATGACCGCTTCCGGCGGGACCGCGCCCTATCAATACCACTGGATCGGGCCGAACGCCTACAGCAGCACCGACGAGGATCCCACAGGGCTGGCCGCCGGCACGTACCACCTCACGCTGGTGGATGCGAACGGTTGTTCCGCGCTGTCCAGCCACACCCTCACCGCACCCACGCCCGTATCGCTGCTGTTGAGCGCGCCCACGCATGCCGGCGGCTTCCACATCAGCTGCCGCGGCGCGAACGATGGGGCCATCACGCCCACGGTGGGCGGCGGCATCCCGGGCTACACCTACCAATGGACCGGCCCGAACGGTCTCACCTCCACCGCATCGAGCCTCACCGGCCTTGCCGCGGGCACCTATGCCCTCACGGCCGCGGACGCCAACGGGTGCAGCACCACGGCGAGCATCACGCTGACCGAGCCTCCCACCCTGGCCGCCTCGCTGACGGCGGGCAGCTTCGCCAACGGCAGCGGCATCAGCTGCGACGGCGCCAGCGACGGCACCCTCCTCCTGTCCGCTTCCGGCGGCACCCAGCCGTTCCTCGTCTCGTGGGCGGGACCGAACGCCTTTGCTTCCTCCGCCTGGCAGATCACCGGCCTGGAAGCCGGCACCTACACCGCCACGGTGACGGACGGCAATGGCTGCACCACCACGGCGAACACCACCCTGGCGGCACCGGCCCCGCTCGCCCTTTCCGGGAGCATGCCCACGATCTCCGGCTATGAGGTGGCGTGCCACGGCGGCCACACCGGAGCGATCGACCTCAGCGTCACCGGTGGCGCCGGCGGCACGACCTACCAATGGAGCGGCCCCAACGCCTTCGCTGCTGCGACCCAGGACATCGCCAACGCGATCGCCGGTACCTACACCGTGACCGTGTCCGACCGCAACGGCTGCCGCGCATCACAGGCCTTCACCTTGAACGAACCCGCACCGCTGGCGGCCAGCGCGGCCATCACCACCGCGGCCTGCCAGGGCGCGAACACCGGGGCGATCGACCTCAGCGTCACCGGCGGTGTCAGCGCCTACAGCTACCTCTGGAGCGGCTTGCCGGCCTTCTCGGCCACGACCGAGGACATCGCTGCGCTGTATGCCGGCGTGTACGCGGTGACGATCACCGATGCGAACGGCTGCGCGCTGAACACCACGTTCGATGTGGGCCAGCCGGGCCTGTTCAGCATCACCGCGGACCTCAGCAGCCACGCCGGCGGCTACAACATCAGCTGCCCCGGCGCCGATGATGGATCGATCGACGCCACGATCACCGGCGGCACCGCGCCCTATGGGCTCTACTGGACCGGACCGGCCGGCTTCAGCGCCATCACCGAGGACATCGCCGGCCTGATGCCCGGCCCGTATACGCTCTCGGTCACCGATGTGAACGGCTGCGGCGCCTTCGCCAGCTACACCTTGATCGCCCCCACGCCGATCGCCATCGGCCTGTCGGCGGCGACCTATCCCGGCGGCGCGAACACGAGCTGCGGCGGCAGCGCGAACGGCAGCATCGATGCCACGATCAGCGGCGGCGTGCCGCCCTATGCGATCGACTGGACAGGCCCGAACGGCAGCACCGGCATCACGGAGGACCTCAGCGGGCTGACCGCAGGCACCTACATCATCCATGTGACGGACGCCATCGGATGCGGCGGCTCGGACACCATCGTCCTGAGCGGTCCCGCGGGCCTGTCCGCCCAGATACACCGGCTGATCTACCCGAACGGCTTCTATGTGACCTGTGCCGATGCCAGCGATGGCAGCATCGACCTGACCATCAATGGCGGCACCGCACCCTACACCATCGCCTGGACGGGGCCGAACGGCTTCCATGCCTCCACGGAGGACATCTCCGGGCTGGCGAAGGGTGATTACAACGTGACGATCACCGACGTGAACGGCTGCATGATCACGCTCTTCACCGACATCAAGGCACCGCTCCCGCTGGTGCTCGACCTCACCACGAGCGAATTCGGCGGTGGCGTGCAGGTCTCCTGCCCGGATGCGAACGACGGGATGGCCCAGGCCGGTGCCACCGGCGGAACACCCGCCTACAGCTTCGCCTGGATCGGCCCGGCGGGCTTCACGTCCTCGCAGCAGGCCATCAGCGACCTCGGGCCGGGCACCTATGCAGTGACCGTGACCGACCTCTCCGGCTGCTCCATGACGGCCAGCGCGACCCTCCACGCGCCGCAGCCCTTGATCGCCGACCACGTGCTGTCGGACGCCGGCTTCGGCTACCAGGTGGGATGCAGCGGGAACGACGGCAGCATCGCCATCACCATCACCGGCGGCATCCCCATCCACCAGTTCGACTGGACCGGCCCGAACGGCTTCGCCTCGCAAGCGGCGGACCTGCATGGCCTGATCGCCGGCACCTACGACCTGACCGTGACCGATGCGAACGGCTGCCACCTGGCGCACACCGTGACGCTGACCGCGCCCGATCCGCTGCACGCGGCCCTGGCAGTGGCGAGCAACGAATGCGACCTCAGCATCGACGGCGCGATCGACCTCACGGTCACGGGCGGCGTCGGCCCCTACGGCCACGACTGGAGCGGCCCGAACGGCTTCACCTCCACGAACGAGGACCTGACGGCCCTGCCGAGCGGCGCATACACCGTGGCCATCACGGACGCGATGGGCTGCACCACCACGGCCACCGGCCAGGTGATCGCGGCCGCACCGATCGCGCTGGGGCTCTACCTCTCCGACTACGCCAGCGTGAACATCCCCTGCGTAGGCGCCAGCACCGGCGTGATCGAACTGGCCGTGGACGGTGGCTTCGCGCCGCTGACCATCGCCTGGTCGGGGCCCGATGGCTTCACGTCCGACGCCACGCACCTGACGGGGCTCACGGCCGGTGACTACCAGCTCACCATCACCGACGATCACGGTTGCACGGTGGACAGCACCGTCACGCTGACGGAACCCGCCACCGCCCTCAATGCCTCGCTCACCGCGGCCGTATCGCCCTCGGGCACGAACATCGCCTGCCACGGCGGCAGCAACGGCGCCATCGACGCCACGGTGATCGGCGGCGAAGGCCCTTATGACTTCGCCTGGCGCGGGCCGGACAGCACGTCGTACGCGACGGAGGACATCACCGCGCTGGTGGCCGGCACCTATGAACTGGTGATCACCGACGCCAACCACTGCACGGTGGCGACGAGCATCGTCCTCACGGAGCCTGCCACGCCGCTGCAGCTGGCCTACAGCACGTCGCTCTACACGGGCGGCGTGAACACGAGCTGCGCGGAGGCCACCGACGGCGCCATCGGCACCACCGTTTCGGGCGGCAGCCCGGCATACACCCTCGCCTGGACGGGCCCCGGCGGCTTCACGTCCTCTGCGGACACGCTGAGCGGCCTGGCCGCCGGTACCTATGCCGTGGCGATCACGGACATCAACGGCTGCGTCCTGACGCAGGACGTGGTGCTGACG
>JAFDZF010000129.1 GCA_018267055.1 Bacteroidota bacterium | reverse complement strand
CACCTTGTTGGGGTCGTTGGGGCAGCCGTCGGTGTTGCTGGTCACATAGCCGGCGGGCACGGTGCAGGTGAAGCCGGCGAGCGTCGCATTGGGATCGCCCACGCCATCACCGTCCGCGTCGGCATAGTAGGTCGTGGGTACATCGGCCGTGCCGCAGCCGCAAGCGCCGGGAGCCACCTTGTTGGGGTCGTTGGGGCAGCCGTCGGTATTGCTGGCCACGTAGCCGGCAGGCACGGTGCAAGTGAAGCCGGCCAGGGGAGCGCTGGGGTCGCCGGCGCCATCACCGTCCGTGTCGGCATAGTAGGTGGTGGGTACATCGGCCGTGCCGCAACCGCAGGCACCCGGGGCGGTCTTGTCGGGGTCGGCGGGGCAGAGGTCCGTGCTGTTGGCCACGTAGCCGACAGGCTGGGCGCAGGCCAGCTGGCTCACGGCCGGATCGCCGGCGCCGTCACCGTCCGCGTCGGCATACCAGGTGGTCGCGGTGTTCTCCGTCACGGTCACCGTGGCCGTGGCGTTCGCACAAGGCGCCGTGCCGTTCACTTGGTAGGTGTAGACGCCGGGGTTCATGGTGGGCGGGTTGTAGTTGCCACCGGTCACCGGGCTGGGACCGCTCCAGGAGCCGCCGGTGTTCGGCGTGCCGCCGAGCTGGGCGAAGAGGCTGGTCGCGGCGCTGTTGCTGCAGGTCGTGAGCGTGCCGTTCGTGCCGGCGTTGGGAGCCGTCACCACGGACACGGCGGTACCGGCGGTGGCCGTGCAACCGCCCGGGGCGGTGGCCGTCACCGTGTAGGTCGTGCTCTGGGGCACCACCACGCCGGTGGGGTTCTGCAGGTTGGACGAGAAGCCGGCCGGCACGGAGGACCAGGAGAAGGTGGGCGTCGTCGTGCCGAAGACACGCACGTTATCCACCGCCCAGTACCAGCCATAAGGGGCCGTGTAGTGGAAGCGCACATACACCGTGGGCTGGCCCAGGAAAGGGGCCGTCAGGGTGACGGTGGCCTGCACGAAGCCGTTCGCCACGCCCTGCGTGGTGGAGTAGGTCTGGAGTGCGGTCCAGGTCGAACCGTTCGTGGAGGCTTCCACATAGCCCCGGTCGTTCGGGGTGTTCCCGTTCTGGCGGAACACGTGGTAGAAGCTGACCGAAGCAGAAGAGAAACCGACCGTGCTGAAAGCCGGGGAGGCCAGCATCGTCTCCGTGCTCACCGAGCTCGAAGTGGCGTCCGAGTTCGACAGGTAGAACTGCGAAGCATCGTTGCTGTTGAACGTGATGGTCGAGGACCCGTTCCACACATAGCTGTTCGGGCGAAGGGTCCAGGCCGCCGCCGCACGGGTGGCAGGATTGCCGCCGGTGGAACTGTTCGTGCGGGTCCAGTTGTCGGTCGCCGCATTGAAGCCTTCTTCCAGGATCGTCACGTTCGGTACCGAGCCGCCGCTGGTCAGGTTCACGGTGTTCGCATTGGAGCAGACCTGCGCGGCGCTGGCACCGGCGGTCACGCTCACGGGCGAGGGGTTCACGGTCACGGGCACCAGGCTGTTCGTGCTGCCGCAAGCGTTGCTCACCGTGAGGGTGTAATTGCCGGTGGCCGCGCTGGTGACACTGGCATTGGCCGTGGCCGCGCCGGTGATGGTGCCGACACCCGTCCAGGCATAGCTCAGCGGGGCGGTACCGGTGGCGGTGGCGCTCAGGGTCAGCGCGTTCGCGCTGCAGATCGGGCTGTTGCTCGTGGCGCTGGTGATGGTGGCAGGATAGCAGAAGTTCAGTTTCACATAGCGCAGTGCGCCGCCCACGCTGTTGCCGTTGTCGTCGCAGATGTTCAGCGTCCAGGTGCCGTTGGGGTCACCCGTGAAGCCGGCCAGGGTCTGTTCCGGCGCCCAGGTGGCCGTGGTGTTGCTGGTGTTCGAGTTGGTGAGCGTGTTGCCGTTGTCCGCGAGCACCATGGGTGTGCAGGTGGCGTTCACCCCCAGGTTGTCGCCGGAGCCGAAGTTGTCCGTGAACAGCTCGCGCATGGAGCCGTTGGGTGCGATCAGGAAGACATCCAGGTCGGTCAGGTTGGTGTGGGTGATGATCAGCTCCACCGACTGGAGCACCACGTCCGTGCCCAGGGCCGTACCCGTGGCCGAAGCGGCGATGCCGGTGTTCACGCAGGCGTTATCGGGGATCGTCAGGTTCTGGGCGCAGACCCCGTTGGGGACGCAGGGGTTGTTCACGAACGAGCCGAGGGCCACATCGCAATCGGCCGTGGTCGAGCTGTTGTTCTTCACGGTGATGCTCACCGGGGTACCGTTCGTGAACGGACCGCAGGCATACGTGCCGGTCCCCACGTTGTCATGCAGCACACCCCCCGGGGTCGCGATGATGTCCACATTGCTGGCGCTGCCCAGGGCGGTCACGTCCACATTGAACGAGAAGGTCCCGGCGGAGCAATTGGTCGTCACGGCCGAGGCGCTGGCGGTAGGGGCCGAGCAGGGCGTGAAGCGGTAGAGCTGGTTCGAGGCCGGCTTGGTGGAAAGGCTGTTGGTGGCCGTGGTGGTGCTGGCCGTGGGGGAGGTGCCGGTGTTGTTCAAGGAATAGTAGTCGCCGGGACTGCTCGCCATCAGGCCGATGGAGGCGCTGCCGCTGTTCACGGCCGCGGATTCCTGCTGATAGATGAATTCGATCACGTTGGTGGTCTCGTACAGCTTGCACTGGAAGGAGATCACGGCATTGCTGGCGCTATTGCCCCAACGCCAGTTGCGCCATTCCATCGTGAACACGCGGTTGGGGCTCGAGCCGGTCGTCTGGTACTTGGCCGTGCCGCCCGTGCCGCTCAGGTTGTCCCACAGCGGGGCGATGGCCGGCCGCACGGCTGCATCGGCGTTCTCGATCGCATTGCTGCGCGAGGCACTGCTGGTGGGCGTATTATCGCCCGTGTCCATGCAGAGCCAGCCGTTCGAGTTGGCCCGCACCTGGGTCACGTTGCTCCCGTTGTAGCGGAAGGTGAACCCCAGGTTGATGTTCGAGCTGCTGGCATCATCGACTTCGATGCTGTTCACGTCCGAGCCGGTGGCTATGTTCACATAGGACCCGGTGGCCGCGGAGAAATCGTAAGTGAATTGTGCCCTCGTCGTGGCCGCTGCCAGGACCAGGAGCGTCGCCAGCAGCAAGCGGGGCAGACGCGGCACCGGCCGGGAGGGCAGCGGGAGAGGCGTAAAGGACGTGGTCATGACGGTGTGGTTTTTCGGATGGTTCGGCCCGCAAATTGGCCGAACCTCATTTCGCTTGTCAAGGAATTTTCATCGATGAACGAATAAAAATCTTCGACGAGTGAATTATTCCATCGACGAACGCCTGGAAGGGCTCGGAAGAGGGAGTGATCACCAACCAGCTGATGATCAGCCGGATAGGTATTCCCGGCGGCTGGGGCGCAAAAAGCGAAAGGGCGCCCACCGGACGCCCTTGCGGAAGAAGGATAGGCGGCTTATTCCGCCAGCACGATCACCTTGTTGTCGCTCACTTCCACCACCCCGCCTTTCACGGGGAAGCGCTCCTCCTTGCCGCCGGGCAGCTTCACCTGCACCTCACCGGCCTTCAGCACGGTGATCAGGGGGGCATGGTGGTCCAGGAAGCCGAGGCTGCCGTCCACGCCGGGCACGGTCACGCTCTTGGCCTCGCCCTTGAAGAGCTCCTTGTCGGGGGTGATGATCTCGAGCTGCATGGTATCAGGCTGGGACAGGGATCAAGCCTTCGCGTCGGCCAGCATCTTCTTGCCGGCGGCGATCACGTCCTCGATGCCGCCCTTCAGGTTGAAGGCGGCCTCGGGGTACTCGTCCATCTGGCCGTCCAGGATCATGTTGAAGCCCTTGATGGTGTCCTCGATGGGCACCATCACGCCGGGGAGGCCGGTGAACTGCTCGGCCACGAAGAAGGGCTGGCTGAGGAAGCGCTGCACCTTGCGGGCGCGGTACACGCTCATCTTGTCCTCCTCGCTCAGCTCGTCCATGCCGAGGATGGCGATGATGTCCTGCAGCTCCTTGTAGCGCTGGAGGATGGCCTTCACGCGCTGGGCGCAGTTGTAGTGCGCCTCGCCCACGATGGCGGGGGTGAGGATCCGGCTGGTGGAATCCAGCGGGTCCACGGAGGGGTAGATGCCGAGCTCGGCGATCTTCCGGCTCAACACCGTGGTGGCGTCGAGGTGGGCGAAGGTGGTGGCCGGCGCGGGGTCGGTCAGGTCATCCGCCGGTACGTACACCGCCTGCACGGAGGTGATGGAGCCGCGCTTGGTGGAGGTGATGCGCTCCTGCATGGCGCCCATCTCGGTGGCCAGGGTGGGCTGGTAGCCCACGGCGCTCGGCATCCGGCCCAGGAGGGCCGACACCTCGGAACCGGCCTGGGTGAAGCGGAAGATGTTGTCCACGAAGAAGAGGATGTCGCGGCCGCCGCCCTGCTCATCGCCATCGCGGAAGTACTCGGCGAGGGTGAGGCCGCTCAGGGCCACACGGGCGCGGGCACCGGGGGGCTCGTTCATCTGGCCGAACACGAAGGTGGCCTGGCTGGTCTCCAGCTTGCCGTAGTCCACCTGGCTCAGGTCCCAGCCGCCTTTCTCCATGCTGTGGCCGAAGGCCTCGCCATACTTGATGATGCCGCTCTCGATCATCTCGCGCAGCAGGTCGTTCCCTTCGCGGGTGCGCTCGCCCACGCCGGCGAACACGCTATAGCCGCTGTGGCCCTTGGCGATGTTGTTGATCAGCTCCTGGATCAACACCGTCTTGCCCACGCCGGCACCGCCGAACAGGCCGATCTTGCCCCCTTTGGCGTAGGGCTCGATCAGGTCGATCACCTTGATGCCGGTGAACAGCACCTCGGTGCTGGTGCTCAACTCCTCGAACTTCGGGGCTTCGCGGTGGATGGGGTAGCTCTTGCCGGTGTTCACGGCCTTCATCCCGTCGATGGGCGCGCCCACCACGTTGAAGAGGCGGCCCTTGATGGCGTCGCCCACGGGCATGCTGATCGGCTGGCCCTGGCCGCGCACCTCGGCGCCGCGCTGCAGGCCGTCGGTGCTCTCCATGCTGATGGCGCGGACCGTGTCCTCCCCGATCAGCTGCTGGGTCTCCAGCACGAGCACGCCGCCGTCCGGACGGGTCACGTGGAGGGCGTCATAGATGTTGGGCAGGTCCTTACCGGCCTCGAAGCGAACGTCGACCACGGGTCCGATGACCTGGACGACCTTTCCGATGTGCTTGGACATGAGCGGGTTCCGATGGTTCGGGAGGAAGGCTCCCGGATTTTCGGCCGCGAAGGTAGACGTTCGCGGAACAAGGTGGATGGGTGTTGATCGTTCTTCCGGTGGTCGGTCGTTCAACCATTTGATGGTCAATAAGTTGCCTTGTTGTTCACGCGGGCCGCACCGCCGGCCGTCCACGATCGCGAAGCGCATCGAAGGCTTTCGGAGATTTGTGCCCCGCATCGCGCATGAAGATCCATACGGACCTGGCCGACTTCCAGGGAGTGGAGCGCCCCGTGCTCACCACGGGCACCTTCGACGGTGTGCACAAGGGCCATCAGGTGATCCTGCGGCGGCTGAACGAAGTGGCCCGCAAGGAAGGCGGGGAGAGCGTGCTGTTCACCTTCCACCCCCACCCGCGGCTGGTGCTGCATCCAGGCGATACCGACCTGAAGCTGCTGAACACGCAGGCGGAGAAGCAGGCGCTGCTGGAACAGGCCGGGCTGGACCACCTGCTCATCGTGCCGTTCTCGCGCACCTTCAGCCGCATGCACGCGCTCGACTATGTGCGCGACGTGCTGGTGGACGCGCTGCGCGTGCACGCCGTGGTCATCGGCTACGACCACCGCTTCGGCCGCAACCGCGAGGGCGACCTGGCCCTGCTGAAGCAGCTGGGCGAGGCGTACGATTTCGGCGTGGAGGAGATCCCCGCGCAGGAGATCGACCACGTGAAGGTGAGCAGCACCAAGATCCGCGAGGCGCTCCACGTGGGCGACGTCCAGCGGGCCGCCGACCTGCTCGGCTATACCTACATGATCAGCGGCATGGTGGTGAAGGGCGACCAGCGCGGGCGCACCATCGGCTACCCCACGGCGAACATCGCCCCCGGCGACCCCAACAAGCTGATCCCCGGCAACGGCGTGTACGCCATCACCGCCACCACGCGCCACGGCGAGCATTTGGGCATGATGAACATCGGCGTGCGGCCCACCGTCGCCGGTGGCGGCGAGCGCACCATCGAGGCCCACCTGTTCGGCTTCGATCGCGACATCTACGGCGAACCCATCACGGTCCACCTGCGTCATCGCCTCCGGGACGAGATGCGATTCCCCGGCCTCGACGCGTTGAAGCAGCAGCTGGCTGCCGACCGCGACGACGCCCTGCGCCTCCTCGCCCGCTCCTGATCCGCCTCTCCATGCGCCTCGTCCTCCTCGCCCTGCTCCTCGGTCCGGTCACGGCCTCCGCGCAGCTCCTGCCGCCCACCACGCTCGACAGCATCAAGACCTACCACAGCCTCGAGAGCGCACTGAAGGAGCCGGACCAGGTCTACCGCCTCGACCTCTCGCGCAAGAAGCTGAAGCAGGTGCCCGAGGAGGTGCGCAAGCTGAAGAACCTGAACGCGCTGGACCTCGGCCACAACAAGCTGAAGGAGCTGCCCGGCTGGATGAACGAGCTGCAGTACATGCAGGAGTTCAGCGCGCCGAAGAACCGGTTCACCGCCATGCCCAACAGCGTGTGCCAGTGGAAGCACCTGCGGCGGCTCGACCTGCACCAGAACCAGATCACCGGGCTGCCCGCCTGCATGGGCGGGCTCAAGGAGCTCTATTCGCTGGACCTCTGGAGCAACGACCTGGGCGATTTCCCCAAGGAGATCAGCGGCATGAGCGCGCTGAAGTTCATGGACCTGCGGGTGATCCAGTTCTCCCAGGAGGAGATGGACCGCATCACCGAGCTGCTGCCCTCGGTCAAGATCTACTTCTCGCAGCCCTGCAACTGCGCCAACTGAGCCTGCTTGCCGCAGGCAGGCGGGCGGGGCGTTCCTTTGCGCGGTGATGCTTCCTTCGGAGGTCCTGTCGGCGCTGGAGTGGTCGGCCGTGGTGCTGAACATCGGCTTCACGCTGGCCGTGGCCTATGGGCGGCGGTGGGGCTGGGCGCTCGGCTTCGTGGCCGGGGCCATCGGCGTGGGGCTCTATGCCCTGAAGCAGACCTGGGCCATGAGCATGCTCAATGGCTACTACGTGGCCATGGCGGTGTACGGCTGGTGGTCGTGGGGGCGGCAGCAGGAGGACCGGGGCTTCGTGCGGAAGCCGCCCCGCGTCCATGCGGCCCTCGTTCCCGGGGGCCTCGTGCTCGCGGCCGGGATGGCATGGACGCTGGGGCGCTACCTCGACGGGACCTTCCCGCAGTTGGACGCCTTCATCACGGTGTTCAGCCTCGCCGCCACGTGGATGATGGCGCGCAAATGGGTGGAGAACTGGCTCTACTTCATCGTGGCGGACGCCGTGGCGGTGTACTTCAACTGGCGGCTCGGCTACAACGGGTACGCCCTGCTCAACATCGTCTACCTCGGCCTGTCGGCGGCGGGGTATGTCCGATGGAGCAGGGCGTACGCGCGGCAGGCGCTCAGTGCTTGATGAAGCGGTGCGTCGTGGTGATGCCGTCCATCCGCAGGCGCAGCAGGTAGGGCCCTTGGGCCAGTGCGGAGACGTCCAGCGGGGTGCTGCGCGCGCGCAGGGCCAGGGGCGCCATCACGCGGCGGCCGCTCGCGTCCAGCACGTCCAGGACGGCGTTCGGTGAAGCATCGCGGTCCAGCGTCACCGTCACGGGCCCTTCCGCCGGGTTGGGCAGCAGGCCGATGATGGGCGCGGCCGGGCTTTCGATGCCGGTGATCAGGTCGGTGGAGGCCAGGTACGACCGTCCGGCGAACGCCCCGCCGGCCACCAGCTGCTGGCCCAGGATGGTGAGCGCGTCCACGCCCCCGTCCAGGGTGCCCATGTTCTGTACCGCGTCCGGCTCGCCGAGGAAGAGCCCGATGTTGGAGCCGAAGGACATGCCGGCGTAAAGGATGAAGTCGCCACCGAAGTAGATGCCGTCATCGCCGGCGGCCAATGCACGGATGGACGTGGGGCCTGCGCCCTGCATGTATACGTCATGGCCGGGCAGGAGCGCTTCCCACGCCGAGGCACCGGAGGCGATGCGCGCCAGGCCGAAGGCGGGGACGATGTTCACGTACAGGTCGCCACCGGCGTAGAGCGAGCCGTCCACCGTCAGCAGGGTGTTCACGGGCGCATCGAGCCCATCGCCCAGCTGCAGCCACGAGCTGCCGGTGAGCACGGCCACATGCGCGATCAGCGGGTCCGTGGGGCCGTCGAGCCCGGTGAACGCGCCGCCCGCGATGAGCGAGCCGTTGAACGAGGCCAGGCTCGTCACCGCCCCGTTGAGGTAGTCGCCCACGTGCTCCCAGCTGCCGTTGTGCAGGCGCATCACGTGGTGGTCCGTGCCGGCGAAGCCCATCGTGGCGCCGGCGGCATAGAGCTCGCCGTCGTGCAGGCACAGCGCGCTCATCCTCGGCATGTTCCCGCTGAACACGTTGGAATACGTCCACTGCGTGCCGTTCCAGTGGGCCAGGTCGTTGAAGCCGCCGTTGAAGCCCGAGCCGCCGATGTAGAGGTCGGTGCCGTTCTGCAGCGCACACACGGGCGTGCCGCCCAAGCCCGCGCCCAGGGCCGAGAAGGCGGTGCCGTCGTAGGCGGTCACATGCATCGCGCCGGTGCCGCCGGCCGTGGTGAAGTCACCGGCCGCGATGAGGTCGTCGCCCAAGTGGGCCAGGCAGGTCACGCGGTCGTTGGTGCCGCCGCCGAGGGCGTTCCAGGGGATCTGCGATTCGTAGCCGGGCTGGATCCAGGCGAGCTCGGCCGGGGTGAAGCCATGCGTCGCCGCCCAGGCCAGGAGGTCCTCCCGGCCGGTGAGCTCACGCACATAGGCCAGGTTCGTGGCGTCGTGGATCGCCTGGGAGATGTCGCCATGCCCGCTGGTGATGATCAGGTGGCCCACCGCGCAGGCGGTACCGATGCGGTCGATGAACACCGGGTTGCGGCGGGGCGCCACGTCGTTGATGGGGAAGATGCCCCGGCCGGCATAGGCGCCCAGCTCGTCGAGGAGCGCGGTGCGTTCGGCGGCGGCCTCCGTGCCTAGGCCCGCGGGGGCATGGCCGAGGAGGAAGGCGCGCACGTGGAAGAGGTGCGCGGCGATGCGTTCCGATTCACGGGTGAAATGCACGGGGCGGGTGTCCGCCGCGAGGGCGGGATCCATCGTGCGCCATTCCTTGTTGACCTCCAGCATGTGCTGATAGAGCGGAGCGTCCGCCGTGGGGTCCAGGTGGGCCTGCGCGCCGAGCGCGCCGATGAAGAAGAGGGAGGAGAGGATCGTTCGTGCCATAGGGGATGGGGTTGATCGTTCGGAGGACGACGGGCGCGAGCGGGAACGCTGCCTGGGCGTAGCGGAAAGT
>JAFDZF010000128.1 GCA_018267055.1 Bacteroidota bacterium | reverse complement strand
TGGCAAAGGCGCTGGAGGGTGAGCTCGAAGGCTTTCTTCTCCAGGATGGTGAGCGCCTGCATTCCGCGGCGAAGATATTCCTCCGCTGCGTGCAAGGTGGAAGGGGCGACGTGAAAGTGCCGTCCGCACCTCCCCCATCGCTCCTCCCACGCTGCTAGTGCAGCAATACGTTCGTCGCCCAGAGCACCCACATCACCAGCGCGCAGCCGGTGCCCGCCAGCGCGAGCCTGAAGCCCAGGAAGGAACGCCGCAGGCTTCGGGGCGAATAGCCGTGCCCCCGCTTCAGCATCCAGCGCGCCCAGGCGTTGAAGGCGATGGCCAGCACGCCCAGCACCACGGCCAGGGAGCAGAGGTGCCGCAGGAAGGCGAACGGGATGCTCAGCGCACCGAAGACGAGCGTCACCTGCGAAAGAGGCAGCTTGCGGGGATCCATCAGGCCTGGGCCAAAGAAAGCAGCCGTTCGTGCAGCGCGAGCACCTGGGGGATCACCAGGGTGCGGCCGTCGTTCACGATCACGGTGCCGGCACGGGCGACGCGCTCGTCCTCCGGAAGCTGGTGGGCCATGCGCGCCCGCACCTGGGCTTCGTCCAAGCCGTCCCGGGCCATCACCCGGGCGATGCGCTCCGCCTCCGGCGCGGCCACCACCACCAGGTGGTCCAGGGCGGCCGCCCCTCCGGACTCGAGGAGGATGGCCGCTTCGTTCACCACGTACGGCGCCCGCTGCGTGGCGGCCCAGGCGGCGAAGGCCCGGCGCACCGCCGGATGCACGATGCCGTTCAGCCGCTCCAGCCGGGCCGCGTCGGCGAACACGAGGCGCCCCAGGGCCTTGCGGTCCAGCGTCCCGCCGGGATAGATGTCCGTGCCGAACGCCTCGATCACCTGGGCCCGCACGGCCGCGTCCTCCTGGAGCAGCCGCTTGCCCGCATCATCGCTGACGAAGACCGGGATCCCCAGCACGCCGAAGATCCGCGCCACGGTGCTCTTGCCGCTGCCGATACCGCCGGTGAGGCCGACCTTCAGCATGTGCCCAGTATCATGGCCCATGTGCACCTGGGCACATGCGTACGTGCGGGACTAGTTGGCGGCTTTCGCCGTCTCCTCGTTCAGCTGCATGGAATTGTCCATGGCGATGGCGCTCTTCTCGAAGCGCAACTTCACGCCGTCGGCGTCGATGAGCACCGTCTTGTCGCTCACCTCGGCGATCTTGCCGTGCAGGCCGCCGATGGTCACCACGCGGGCGCCCTTCTGCAGCGACTCGCGGAACTTCCGGGCCTCCTTGGCCTTCTTCTGCTGCGGGCGGATCATGAAGAAGTAGAAGACCACGAAGAGCAGGCCCATCATGATCATCATGGACATGCCGCCGCCTTGCGAGGGCTGGCCTTGGAGGAATGCGGAAAGTGCGTTCATGGTTCGGTCGGTTCAGGGGTTTCTTGTCCGGGAGGGGCGATCACTTCGCCGTTGAGGGTGAGCACGGTGGTGGCGGGCTGGGTGTTGGCCACCACGGTCACGGTCTTGGTCTGCGCGCCACTGCGGCCCTCGCTGTCGAACCGCACGGTGATGGTGCCGCCCTGGCCCGGGTGCACGGGCGCCTTCGGCCAGTCCTTGCCCACGGTGCAGCCGCAGGTGCCGCGCACGTCGGTGATGATCAGGTCCTTCCTGCCGCTGTTCACGAAGCGGAAGATCTTCTCCACCTGGCTGCCCTGCGCGATGCGGCCCATGGCCAGGGTGGTGCTGTCGAAGGCGATCGTCGGCAGCTCCGCGGCGTCGCCCGTCCCGGACCCCGAGGTGGGGATGTTGAGCGCCTCGGACGTGATGGCCTCGGGGTCCTTCTCGCTGTGGTCGGTGATGCGGCACGACGGCACGAGGAGCACGGCCGTCAGGAGAAGCAGGCCGGTGCATGCGCGCGCATGTCCACGGGAAGAGCGAAGGCGGATGCGCTGGAGCATGTCGTCAGCTTTCCAAAAGCCCGCGCCCCACCTTGCGGATGGCGCCGTTCTCCTTCATCTCCGCGAAAAGCTTGTCCAGGATGCCGTTGATGAAGTTCTTGCTCTTCGGCGTGCTGTAGGCCTTGGCGATCTCGATGTACTCGTTCATCGTCACCTTCACGGGGATCTGCTCGAAGTTGCGCGCCTCGGTGAGGGCCATCTTCATCAGGATCATGTCGCTGAGGGCGATGCGGTCGGCCTCCCAGTTGCTGGCCTTCCCGGCGATCACCTGCTCGTGCTCGGCGCTCTCATCGATGGTCTTGCGGTAGAGCGTGGTCACGAACTCCCGCTCCTCCACCGGCTCGCGGCTGAGGTCGCTCAGCGCCACCTCGGTGTCGCCGGGGCGCAGCGATTCGATGCTGCGCTTCACCAGGCTGCAGGCCAGGTCGAGGTCCTCCAGCCAGTAGATGCTCTTGTTCTCGCAGTAGTCGTGCAGGGCCTCGAAGTGGGCGATGTGCTCCAGGAAGAGGTCCAGCAGGACACCCTGGTCCTTGGCGAAGCCGGTGGCCGGGGCCTCCATGTAGCGCTTGTAGTGCTCGCTGGCCTCGAACTGCTTGAAGAGCTTGGACAACATCTCGCCCTCGCCCATCCAGCCCAGCCGGCGCTTCTCGCTCTCCGCCAGCAGGCGCTTGCTGTTGCTGAGCATCACCAGCAGGGGGTTGTCCACGAACCGGCGGTCGGGGTTCAGGTCCGCGGGCGTGGGCATGCGCTTCTGCTTCCGCTCGGTGATGCGGTTCTCGGCCACGCGGTGCATCTCCCCGAAGAGCAGCATCAGCTGCACATAGAGGTCGTAGGTGCGCTCGATGCTGAGGAAGAGCTCCTTCTCGATGCGGGCCGCACTGCCCTGGTCGCTCTGCCACAGGGCATAGAGCGCTTGGTACACCTTGATGCGGAGGTAGCGGCGGTTGAGCATGCGGACCGGGAGAGGAGGCGCGGTTACGGGGTGGTGTGGATCAGAAACGGAGGCCGGCCTGGCGCATGCTGCGCACGCGCTGCTCGGCGGCCTGGTTGGCGGCCAGGTAGGTGGGGATCTTCTCCTCCTGGCTGCGCTTGAAGATGGCCAGGGCGGTGTTGTAGATGTTCTCGGTCTGCGCCATGGCCGCCTTGCGGTCGTAGCCGCGGCGCTCCCACGAGCAGTTGATGATGCCGCCGGCATTGATCAGGAAATCGGGCGCATAGAGGATGCCTTTCTCCATGAGGGCGGGACCGTGCACGCTCTCATCGGCGAGCTGGTTGTTGGCCGCCCCGGCGATCACGCTGCACTTCATGGTGCGCAGGGTGTCGTTGTTCACCACGGCGCCCAGGGCGCAGGGCGAATAGATGTCCACATCGAGGGACAGGATGGCGTCGGGCTTCACGATGTTCACCGCGGGATGCTCGGCCTTGATGGCGGCCAGCTTGTCGTCATGGATGTCGGTGAGGTACACGGTGGCGCCGTCCTTGATCAGGTGGCCCACCAGGTGGCGCCCCACGTTGCCGGCGCCCTGCACGGCCACCTTGCGCCCGCTGAGGCGGTCGGCACCGTAGGCGGTCTTGGCGGCGGCCTTGATGCCGCAGAACACGCCATAGGCCGTCACCGGGGAGGGATCGCCGCTGCCGCCCATCTCCTCGGGCAGGCCGGCGACGTACTTGGTCTCCTTGCGGATGTTCACCATCTCGGTGGTGCTCATGCCCACGTCCTCGGCGGTGATGTAGCGGCCGTTGAGGCTGTCCACGAAGCGGCCGAAGCGGCGGAACAGGGCTTCGGTCTTCTGGGTGCGGGCATCGCCGATGATCACGGCCTTGCCGCCGCCCAGGTCGAGGCCGGCGAGGGCGCTCTTGTAGGTCATGCCGCGGCTCAGGCGCAGCACGTCGTTCAAGGCCTCGGCCTCGGTGGCGTAGGGCCACATGCGGGTGCCGCCCAGGGCGGGACCGAGCGTGGTGTCGTGGACGGCGATGATGGCCTTCAGGCCGGTGGCGCGGTCGTGGCAGAAGAGCACTTCCTCATGGTCATGCTCTCCCATGCGGCCCAGTACGGTCAGGGTCTCGGCGGCGGGAGCGGTGATGGTCGACATGGGCGTACGAAGGGGCTAAAGGGTAAGGGTCCGGTCCATGGTCTCTGGCCTGCGAGGAGCGGTGCGCGGCGGACTGAGGAAGTGGCGGAAGCTCCAGGGGGATGTCGCTCCTGCCACGGGACCGGTCTACTTTTGCGAGCTCTTCGCAGCCTTTCGTTCAAGGCGGCGCAAATGTAGCACGCTCGTTCCAGCCCGCATGCGTTCCCTGCTCGCCCTCAACCCCTATTTCCGCCGCTACTGGGGCCGCATGACCCTGGGGGTGCTCTTCGTGGCGTTGAGCAGCCTCTTCTCGGTGTTCTCGCCGCAGGTGATCCGCGAGGCGTTCGACCTCATCGGCCAGGGCATCGCGCAACGCGAGGTGCCGGTGGAACAGCGCCACCTGGCCGTGCCGCACGAGCTGGACCAGTGGGTGGGCTGGACGGGCATCGACCTGGCCGGGCGCCTCAGCGGCCCGCTGGACGATGCCTCGCTGGAGCGCAAGGTGATGTGGTTCGCGGTGTTCTATGCCGGGCTCTTCATCGCGTTCACGCTGCTGCAGGGCTTCTTCATGTTCCTCATGCGGCAGACGATCATCGTGGTGAGCCGCCTGATCGAGTACGACCTGAAGAACGACATCTACGCCCACTACCAGCGGCTGGACCGCGCCTTCTACAAGCGCAACAGCACGGGCGACCTGATGAACCGCATCAGCGAGGACGTGGGCAAGGTGCGCCTCTACATCGGGCCGGCCATCATGTACATCCTGGGCCTCATCGTGCTCTCGGTGATGTGCATCTGGGTGATGCTGGACGTGAACGTGGAGCTCACCCTGTGGTCGCTGGCCCCCCTGCCCCTGCTCAGCATCGCCATCTACCTGGTGAGCGACACCATCAACCGCCGCAGCATGGACACCCAGCGACAGCAGAGCCGGCTGAGCTCGCTGGCGCAGGAATCGTTCAGCGGCATCCGGGTGATCAAGTCGTACGCCAAGGAAGGGCTGGCCGTGGAGCGCTTCCGCCAGGCGGCGAAGGACTACCGCGCCAGCAGCCTGGCCCAGGCCAAGGTGGATTCGCTGTTCATGCCGGCCATCATGCTGCTGGTGGGCCTCAGCACGGTGATCGTCATCTTCATCGGCGGCCTCATGCTGGTGGACGGCCCCGGCACCGTCACCGTGGGCAACATCGCGGAGTTCATCCTGTACGTGAGCAAGCTCACCTGGCCCTTCGCCAGCCTGGGCATGATCACCTCGCAGGTGCAGCAGGCGGCGGTGAGCATGGAGCGCATCAACGAGTTCCTGGGCACGGAGCCGGCCGTGACCTCCACCGGCGACCGCCTGCCGTCCGTGCAGGGGGCCATCACCTTCCGCAACGTGGGCTTCACCTATCCCGAGACGGGCATCGAGGCGCTGAAGAACGTGAGCTTCCACGTGCCCGCGGGCGGCACCCTGGCCATCGTGGGGCACACCGGCAGCGGCAAGAGCACCATCGCCGAGCTGATCGGGCGCCAGTACGATGCCACCAGCGGCACGGTGCTGATCGACGGGACGCCCATCCGGGAGATCGCCCTGGAGAAGCTGCGCGGCCAACTGGGCCACGTGCCGCAGGACGTCTTCCTCTTCAGCGACACCATCACCAACAACATCGCCTTCAGCCTGGACGACCAGCCCGGCCTGGCCGCGCGCGTGGAGCAGGCGGCCCGCACGGCCCAGGTGCACCACAACGTGACGGAGCTGCCCAGCGGCTACGACACGCTGCTGGGCGAGCGGGGCGTGACCCTGAGCGGGGGCCAGAAACAGCGGGTGAGCATCGCGCGGGCCGTCATCCGCGAGCCACGCATCCTGGTGTTCGACGACCCCCTGAGCGCGGTGGACACCGCCACGGAAGAAGCCATCCTCAAGGACCTGGAGCGGGTGATGAAGGGGCGCACCACGGTGATCATCAGCCACCGCATCAGCGCGGTGCAGGGGGCTGACCACATCATCGTGCTCGACCACGGCCGCATCGTGGAGGAAGGCCGGCACCGCCAGCTGCTGGAGCAAGGCGGGCTCTATGCGCGGCTGCACGAGGAACAGCTGCTCGAGGAAGCCCGGAAGGCCTAGGCGGACCAAGGCATCCAAGGGGCGGAGCGTTTGCGCCGATCGGCGACACCTTTATATTTGAATGGCCCCATTAACGGGCGCATCATGGCCGACGAACGGGAGGACGTGTACTCGAAAGCGGTGCGGGCCGGCAAGCGCACCTATTTCTTCGACGTGAAAAGCACCCGCGGGAAGGACCTCTTCCTCACCATCACCGAAAGCAAGAAGCACACGAACGAGGACGGGTCGGCCACTTACGAGAAGCACAAGATCTTCCTCTACAAGGAGGATTTCGACAAGTTCATGGACGGACTGCAGGACGCTTTCAGCGAGATCGACCGCCTGAAGGCCACGGGGGATTTCCAGCAGAGCCCGCCCGCCCGCACCGAGGACGCCCCTCCCTCCTCCGGCTCGAAATACGGCGACGTGGAGTTCGACGACCTGGGCGGCTCCGGCCACTGATTACCGGACCCCAAGAACGAACGAAGGCCCCGGGATCCGGGGCCTTCGCCGTTCGTTCGGGCAGGACCGTCACTTCTTCTCGGCCGGCTTCTCCGTGGGC
Organism: Bacteroidota bacterium; assembly: GCA_018267055.1. Taxonomy (GTDB): domain Bacteria; phylum Bacteroidota; class Bacteroidia; order Flavobacteriales_F; family PHOS-HE28; genus PHOS-HE28. The sequence goes on along the minus strand of JAFDZF010000128.1, from coordinate 5,065 downwards.
TTGGTGGGCTGCGGGGCCATGGTGCCTTCGCGCTTGGCCACCGTGCGGGCATGGGCGCTCCACTGCTTGTTCTGTTCCGGCGTGAGGATGCTGTTCACCTGCTTGTCGCGGCGCGCCAGGATCTCGCGGGTCTTGGCGCTGCGCTCCTCGCTGCTGAGCTTGGCGTCCAGGGCACCTTTCTCCTTCTGTGCCACGGCGTCGGCCTCCTTCAGCTTGTTCATCTGTTCATCGGAGAGCTTCAGCTCCTCCTTCATGCGGGCGATGGGCAGCGGCATGTAGTTGTCGGAGACCCGGGCCGTGGTGGCCGTTGCGGTCGGCTTGGCGGCCGCCGGGGTCGCCGCCTTGTCCTGCGCGAACGTGGCGGAAGCGAGGAAAAGACCGCCGGTGATGGCGGCGATGCGAACGAAGGTTCTCATGGGACGTGTCAGGTTGGTTTGACCAAGACAAATGTTCGGGCACCCCGGGACGCGGTGGCCGCCCGTTCACACCCTTTAACACGGTCCCCTATCCCTGGACGGGCACCGCCTCCAGCTCGTGCTCGCGGGCCGCGGTGATGCGCACCTCGGCGAAGTCGCCGATGCGCAGGTGGCCGGCGGCGGTGGGGATCAGCACGTCGTTGTCCACCTCCGGGGAATCGTGCTCGGTGCGGGCATGGTAGAAGCCGCCTTCGGCCTTGTCCACCAGCACGCGGCAGGTGCGGCCCACCTTGGCCTGGTTCAGCTCGAAGCTGATGCCGCCCTGGAGCTCCATCATGGCATGGGCCCGCTCCTGCTTCACCTCGAAGGGCACATCGTCCGGCAGGGTGAAGGCGTGGGTGTCCTCCTCGTGGCTGTAGGTGAAGCAGCCCAGCCGGTCGAAGCGCATGCGCTCGATCCAGCGCAGGCCGTCCTCGTGCTCCGCCTCCGTTTCCCCGGGGAACCCGGCGATCAGCGTGGTGCGGATGGCGATGCCCGGCACCCGTTCGCGGATGTCGTCCACCAGGCGCTCGGTCTTCTCCTGGGTGATGCCCCGGCGCATGCGCTTGAGCACGGACGAGCTGCCGTGCTGGAGCGGCATGTCCAGGTACTTGCAGATGTTGGCGCGCTCCTTCATCACGTCCAGCGCCTCCATGGGGAAGCCGCTGGGGAAGGCATAATGGAGGCGGATCCAGTCGATGCCCTCCACGTCGCTGAGGCGCGCCAGCAGCTCGTTCAGGTTGCGCTTGCCGTAGAGGTCGAGGCCGTAGTACGTGAGGTCCTGGGCGATGAGGATCAGCTCGCGGGTGCCGTTGGCCGCCAGCTGGCGGGCGCTCTGCACCAGCTGGTCCAGGGGGGTGCTCACGTGCTTCCCCCGCATCAGCGGGATGGCGCAGAAGGAGCACTTGCGGTCGCAGCCCTCGCTGATCTTGAAATAGGCGTAGTGGGCCGGGGTGGTCAGCAGGCGCTCGCCCACCAGCTCGTGCTTGTAATCGGCCTTCAGGGTCTTCAGCAGCCGGGGCAGGTCGCGCGTGCCGAACCAGGCGTCCACCTGGGGGATCTCCGCCTGGAGCTCGGGGCCGTAGCGCTGGCTGAGGCAGCCGGTCACGTATACCTTCTCCACCAGGCCCTGGTCCTTGGCCTTGGCGTAGTTGAGGATCATGTCGATGCTCTCCTGCTTGGCGTTCTCGATGAAGCCGCAGGTGTTGATCACCACCACGTTATGGTCGCCGCCGGTGCCCTGGTGCTCCACGGCGACGTCGCTGGCTTTCAGCTGGGCCATGAGCACCTCGCTGTCGAAGGTGTTCTTCGAGCAGCCCAGGGTGATCACGTTCACCTTGGTGGGCTTGAGGGTGCGGGCTTTCATGGGGGCGCAAAGGAACGGAAGATGCCGCCTTCCCGCGCTCCCCGGGCCGGTGAAACCCCTGGGCGGGGCCTGCGTTGAAGCTTCCGGCGGCCCCTCTCCCGTTCGCCCGCCCCCATGCCTGTCAGATCCCCCTCCACCCGCGTGACCGGCCCCTGATCGCCCGCTCCACCCCCCATCGATCATGGACATGTCCCCCACGAACAAGCACCTCACCCACTACGAAGGCCGCCTGAGCAGTGAGGTCCGGCTCCAGATCACCGAGCTCATCATGGCCGTCACCGCGGCCAGCCTGGACAAGCGCACCAATGTGAAGCGGCTCTGCGCCGTGGCCATCGAGCTGCTGGACAACGCCCAGCGCTACTGCAGCTCCGGCTCCGTGCTGTTCAACTGGCAGCTCGTGAGCGGCCAGCTGATGGTGCGCATCGAGAACCGCGCGGCCCGCATGGACGCCCTGCGGATGGTGGAGGCCGTGGACGCGGTGAACCGGATGGACCGGGCCCAGGTGATCGAGGCGTTCCGCGCACAGCTGACCAATAGCACCTTCGGGGAGAAGGGCGGCGCCGGCCTGGGCTTCCTGGACATCGCCCGCAAGGTCGAGCGCCCCATCCAGGCCGAGGTCACCCCGATCACCGAGGAGGAATACCTCTGCCGCAACGAGGTGCACATCCCCTTCGACTGATCCATGCCCCCACCGCTGTACATCGCCGGTACCCGCAGCACCCCCACCGTGGTGCTCGACCCCGCGGTGGGCCGCTTCGCCATCGCCGGCAATTCGCTTCCGGAGAACACTCCGGGCTTCTACCGCCCCGTGATGGACTGGCTGGAGGCGCACCTGCATGCCGTGCCGGCGGGCAGCCGCTTCACCTTCCTCCTGCCCTATTTCAACACCTCGTCCATGAAGGCGCTCTTCATGCTGCTGCGGACGATCCAGCGCATCAGCGGCGAGGCCGGCAAGGACATCGCCATCGGCTGGCAGGTGGAAGAGGACGATGAGTTCATGATCGAGGCCGGCGAGAACTTCAGCTCGCTGCTGGACCATCCGTTGCAGCTGACGCCCCTGTCCGCCGACGAGGTGTACGCCACCACCCGGGCCCTGGACGCTGCCGCGGTACAGCGGACCGCGACCTGAGGCGGCTCAGCCCTGCTTGAAGAGGCTGTCCACGAACGCCGTCCGGTCGAACACCTGGAGGTCGTTGATGCCCTCGCCCACGCCGAGGTACTTGATGGGCACCTGGAACTGGTCGCTGATGCCGATGGCCACGCCGCCCTTGGCCGTGCCGTCGATCTTCGTGAGGGCCAGCGCCGTGACGTCGGTGGCCTTGGTGAACTGGCGGGCCTGCTCGATGGCGTTCTGGCCGGTGCTGGCATCCAGGACGAGGATGACCTCGTGGGGCGCGTCGGGCACCACCTTGCGCATCACGTTGCGCACCTTGGTCAGCTCGTTCATCAGGTTGATCTTGTTGTGGAGGCGGCCCGCGGTGTCGATGATGACCACGTCGGCGCCCTTCGCCTTGGCGCTCTCCACGCTGTCATAGGCCACGGCCGCCGGGTCGGCGCCCATGCCCTGGCTCACCAGGGCCACGCCCACCCGCTCGCTCCAGATCCGCAACTGGTCCACGGCGGCGGCCCGGAAGGTGTCCGCGGCGCCGAGCATCACCTGGTTGCCGGCGGCCTTGTAGGCGTGGGCCAGCTTGCCGATGGTGGTGGTCTTGCCCACCCCGTTCACGCCCACCACCATGATCACGTGGGGCTTCGCGGTGGCCACGGTGAAGGGGGCGGTGCCGTCGGCCGCGTCGCGCATCAGCGATACGATCTCGGTGCGCAGGATGCCGTTGAGCTCCGACGTGCCCATGTAGCCGTCGCGCTTCACCCGGTCCTGGATGCGGGCGATGATCTTCAGGGTGGTCTCCACCCCGACGTCGCTGCTCACCAGGGTCTCCTCCAACGCGTCCAGCACGTCGTCGTCCACCTTGCTCTTGCCCGCGATGGCGCGGGTGAGCTTGCCGAAGAAGGACGTCCGGGACCGGTCGAGCCCCTGGTCGAGCTGCTCCTTCTTCTCCTTGCTGCCGAAGAGTCCGAAAAAGGCCATGCGGGGATCTTAGCCCATGAAAAAGGCCTCCCGGGTCACGGGAAGCCTTTCCTGTTCAGGGGATGAAGCTCACTTCTTGCCGGCCAGGACCTTGTCGGCCTCGTCCTGGGCGAGCACTTGCTCTTGGAACTGGTAACCGCCGGTCTTGTCGTTCTTCACCATGCGGATCACCTTCACGAACACCTTGGCGTCCGCTTTCTTCAGGGTAGCAACGGTCTTCTTTGCCATGGCTTACTTGATCTCTTTGTGAACGGTCATGCGGCGCAGGATGGGGTTGTACTTCTTCAGCTCCATGCGCTCGCTGGTGTTCTTGCGGTTCTTGGTCGTGATGTAGCGCGAGGTGCCCGGCTGGCCCGAGGTCTTATGCTCGGTGCACTCCAGGATCACTTGGACGCGGTTCCCTTTCTTGGCCATCGGTCGGCGAAATTGGACGGCAAATGTAACGCTATCTCCCGGAAGTACAAGCGGAAAAGATCCCCCTATCGTCGGTCGGCCATTAGCGGAGGGCGGCCGTCGGGAATAGCCTGGGCCGGCAAGGGCCGCTCCCCTACTTCGGCAACGGCAGGGCCTCCAAGGGCTGCGCCATCAGGGCCTCCACCTCGGCCACGGTCTTGGGCACGCAAGCGCTCAGCACCTCCGGATCGCCGGTGGTCACCAGCACGTCGTCCTCGATCCGCACCCCGATGTTCCACCATTTCGGGTCGCAGGGACTGCCCTCGGGGATGTAGATGCCCGGCTCCACGGTGATGACCTGCCCGGGCCGGAGCGGGCCATAGCGGCCGGCATCGTGCACGTCGAGCCCCAGGTAATGGCTGGTGCCGTGCACGAAGTAGCGCTTCACCTCCCCGGGGTCCTGGATGATGCCCAGGCGGACCAGGCCTTCCGCAATGACCGTGGTGGCCGCCAGGTGCGGGGCATGGAAGGCGTTGCCGGCCCTCACCTGCGCGATGCCGGCCTCCTGGGCCTGCAGTTCAAGCTCGTAGATGGTCCGCTGCTCCGGCGAGAAGGTCCCGCTCACGGGCAGGGTGCGGGTGACGTCGGCGGTATAGCCGTGGTACTCGGCGCCCACGTCGCTCACCAGCAGGTCGCCGGCCTTGAGCGCCGCGCGGTTGGTCTCGTAATGCAGCACGCAGCTGTGGGCACCTCCCCCCAGGA
>JAFDZF010000127.1 GCA_018267055.1 Bacteroidota bacterium | reverse complement strand
GCCAGCCGTATCCCCGGCCTGGCCGTTGCGGCACACCTCGGCCATCGGCAGCTCTTCGAGGCCTGGCTCCGGTACATCGGTGACCGGAACGATGAGCAAGGGGCCGCACTGCACCGGCGTCTGATGGGCGGCCCACTGGACTTCTGCGTGTTCCTGCTCGAGCGCGTGCTGGCGGACCCCGAGGCCTACCCACCCTGGCTGCCGGACCTCCTGCACGTGCATCGCGCCAACTTCTCGTGCATGACGCATGCTCCCGCAGCGGCGCCGCTGCGCATGGACAACTACCGCACATCGACCGTGCCCGACGGATTGCGGAACGTGGCCTGGACCGCCCACGTGTCGAGCAGCAGGGTGCTGGCCACGGTACGGACCACCTATGATGTATCACCCCTGATCGACCGGTCGCATGTGCCCGCGGGCATGCGCGTGGAAGAGCATCCCCTGAACCTGGTCTGGCACGCGGAGGAGGCCGGCCATGTGTCGCTGCTGCGCGTGAACGATTTCATCCACCACGTCATCGGGTCCACACGGGCCGAGGAACGGCGGGTGGACGACCTGGTGACCGAGTGGCTCGCCACCGGCACTTCCCACGGCAATGCCGTGGAGCTGGTCGCCGACCTGGGCCGGGCGCATGAACGCGATATCCTGAAGCTGACATGAGGACCGATGCTTCCCCGCTGATCCCCGATGAGGCGCTGCAAGCGATCATCCAGGGCCATGGCACGCCGTTCTATGCCTACAGCAGGCAGAAACTACGGCGGACGATCGAGGAGTTGCGCGCCGCGTTCCCCCGGGAAGGGGTCACCTTGCTGTTCGCCACCATGGCGAACGACCTGCCCGAATTCCTGAGCGAAGTGGCACGATGCCGGGTGGGCGGATGCGTCAATTCCATGCGCCACCTCCACATGGCGCTCGCCTGCGGCATGACCCCGACGGACGTACAGTTCACCTCGTCCGGGATCTCCCTGCCCGACATGCAGGAGCTGCGCACACTGGGGATCACGGTGAACCTGGATTCACTGGGGCAGCTGGAGCAATGGATCGGTCTGGGCCCGGGCCAGAAGGCCGGCATGCGGATCAACACCGCCTCCCTGGCGCCTGCAGTGCCCGTAAGCGACCGCCTGGGGATCGAGGCCGCCCAACTCCCGCAAGCCCTGCGGTCGGCGTATGCGCACCAGGGCCGGATCGACGGGCTGCACATCTATGTCGGGACGAACTTCTCGGACCCGGAAGCCATGCTGGTGCCTTTGCGCGCGTTCTTCCGGCTCGCGCAGGAAGTGCCCGACCTGGCATACGTCAACATCGGTGGCGGGATCGGCGTGGACCATGCCGGCAGCACCGAGCCGTTCGACCTGGAGCGGTTCGGGCACGGGGTGTGCGAACTGCTGGACGACCTGCGGGCATACCATGGGAAGAACATCCGGCTGATCTTCGAGCCCGGCCGGCGGATCGCAGCGACCTCCGCCGTGTTCGGCACCCGGGTCACGGACATCAAGCACTTGAACGGCCATCGGTACATCGCCACCGATGCCAGCATCGCCGTCTTCCCCCGCCCCTTCCATCATCCGGAGTCGCCGCACCGCACGCAACTGGCGTTCCGGGGGGCCGAGGAGGTGCTGGAGCCGTCCTTCGTCGTCGGCCATACCACCTTCTCCAAGGACATCCTGGCGGTGGCCGCCCTTCCGGCGGATACGCGGATCGGGGATGTCCTGCTGTTCGAGAACGCCGGGGCGTACTGCGACTCCATGCGCATGCGCTTCCTCGGGCAGGAAGCCCCGCCGAACGTCTTCGTGGAGCACTGATGTTCACGCTCCTGCTCTTCTTGCTGGTCACGCTCGTGCTTCCGCTGCGCGGCCTGCTCCGGTGGCATGCCCGGTCACGCCCCCCCATGGCCTTCCCCCGGCTGGCGGTCGAATACGTCCTGCTCCTGGGCCTGCTCGTGCTGGCCGTGCGAGAGGCCCGGGTGGAACCGGACGCGCTCGGTCTGGCCGTACCTCCCGGCATACGGGACGCATGGTGGTCCATTGTCCTGTGCGGCATCATGATCGGCGCCGACCATTATGCCTTCCGCCAGGCCGCCCGTGAGCGGCGCAGGCGCGCGCTCCAAGGACTGCCGGTGGGCGCTGAGGCGGGCGGCATCGTGTTCTCCGCCACTCCCTGGATCAATACCGCGTGCGGCCTCCTCTATTGCTTGGTTTCCGCGGCCTGGGAGGAACTGGTCTTCCGCGGCGGGGCGTTCCACTTGGCCCGCCTGGCCGGATTGCCTGTGATCGTCGCCATCGGTGGCGGCAGCCTGTTGTTCGCCCTGAACCATGCGTCGGGCGGACGTTCGCAGATGCGCTACTCGTTCATCCTGGGGTGCGGCTTCGCTGCGGCCTACCTGATCAGCGGCTCGCTGTGGTCCGTCATCGCCGCCCATGCCATCGGCAACAGTTACGTCCTGCTGTATGCGCGACCGCGGCTGGCCGGGATCCAGGGATCGGTCCGGTTCCAATGAGGCGCCAACGGCATACCGGTGACCGGAGGCTGCCGCGCTATGGCTTCAGGAATGCACCCTTGAACGCGCGCCCCGACGTGCTCCGCACGTAGTACCGGCCGCTGGGGAGCGCATCGATCGCGAGGCGCGTCAGGTCACCGGCCCGCTGCTGGGCTACGCGCACCGGCCGTCCGAGCTGGTCGAACACCTCCAGGGGAGCGCCTTCATCGCCGGTCCCGGACACGAACACTTCGTCCACCGCGGGATCCGGCCAGAGCGATGGGCCCGCCGCATCGCGCACCACGACCTTCGCCTCGGAGACCCAGGGTCCGCCGTCGGTGTCCACCTGGCGGAGACGGTAATAGGAAAGGCCCATCACGGGCGCCTGGTCCGCGATGGCGTAATGCAGGACCTGCTGGCTGTTCCCGGCCCCGGGCACCGTGCCCACCACGCGCCATTGCGCCAGGTCCGTGCTGCGCTGCACCTCGAAGTAGGCATTGTCGGTCTCGCTGGCCGTGCTCCAGGCCACCTCCACGCGATCGGCCTCGGCGTACGCCTCGAAGCCCAGCAGCTCCACGGGCAGCGTGATCTGCTTGGTGAGCGCGAAGTCGTCGAAGACCATGCCGTAGGCGCTGGTGAAGTTGGGGGTGATCAGCAGCTGGTGCGAGGTGGCGGTGGCCTTGAAGCTGAGCTGCTGGTGCTGCATGTCGTAGCCGCCCGAACGCGACACGACCGTGCTGAGCGGGGTGCCGACCATCTTCACCGTGACCGAGACGGTGGACGGGGTGAAGAGCCCGGGCCGGCGCGTGGCATCGAACTCGAGCAGGTACGTGGAACCGGCCGTGAAGCCCGAGATGGTCTGGCACAGCACGCGGTCGTCGCTCGTGGTGGCGGTCCCGTTGCCGTCCACTTCGGCCACATTGCCCCCGAGCAGCGGGCCGCCGTAGAGCACGGCCAGGCCGACCTCCACCGTGCATTCGTCCCAGTGGGCCGTGCCGGAGGCGAAATCCGGGTTGCCGATCGTTTGCGCACGCGCGTCCTGCGCACCGTGTGCGAGTACCATCAAGCTGATCACAACGTGGAGCGGGCGCGGACGGAACTTGGATGGTACAGGAGGAGAATTCCTGTACTCCATGGGGTCCTAAAAAGTCATCCGTGTCTACGCGGCGTGCGATCGGATGTTACTTCGATATTGTCAGGCCTCGTTGGCCGTACGGGTTCATCAATACGCTAACGCATGCCCTCTATGGGCT
>JAFDZF010000126.1 GCA_018267055.1 Bacteroidota bacterium | reverse complement strand
TGGAGCCGCGCCACTACCTCGGCCGCTTCTGGCTGGATTCCCTGGTGCACGACCCCGTGATGCTGCAGTACCTCGTGGACCTTTGCGGGGCGTCGCGCGTAAGCCTGGGCAGCGACTATCCGTTCCCCCTGGGCGAGCTGGAGCCGGGCCGGCTGGTGCGCTCCATGCCGTGGACCGATGTGCAGAAGGAACTGGTGCTGAGCGGATCGGCGCTGGAGTGGCTCAATGCCCCGCGCCAGCGGTTCACCTGAGCAGGTTCACGTGCCCGTAGGTGGTGTGGCGGTCGCCGTTGAGCTCGGTGAGGTCCACACGCCACACGTACGTGTCGATCGGTGATTCCACGCCGTGGTAGGTGCCGTCCCAGGCCTTGGTGAGCTGGTCGGAGTCGTAGATCTTCTGGCCCCAGCGGTCGAAGACGAAGAGCCGGAACTCCTTCACCTCCGTGGCCCGTGCGAAGAAGGCGTCGTTGATGCCGTCGCCGTTCGGCGTGAAGGTGTTGGGCACGAACAGGGAGCCGTTCACGTACACGATGACCTGGTCGGCGGCCTTGCAGCCGTTCGCATCGGTGAGCTGCACGGTGTACGTGGTGCTGGTGAGCGGTGACGCCAGGGGTGCGGTGCAGGAGTCGCAGGAAAGGGTGGGGTCCGCCACCCAGACGATGCTGCCCTCGCCGAACGCCTGCAGCTGTGTGGAATGCCCGTACTCCACGGTGAGGTCATTGCCCGCGGACACCGTGGGGGCGGGGAAGAGGTCCACATGGGCGAAGGCGGTATCCGAGCAACCGAGCGCGTTGTACACCACCACTCGGAACCAGGTGTCGGCGTCCGGATGGGCGAGCACGTCCGCCTGTCCCTGGCCGTCCAGGGAGGAGGAAGGCGACCAGTCGTACGCCGTTCCACCTTCCGCGTGCAGACGGACCGTGCTGCCCGGGCAGATGATGGTATCGGGCCAGGCCGCCGCGATCACCTGCTGCACGTCCACGAACACACTGTCCCAGGTGGTGCCGCAGGCATTGCTCACGGCCACGGCGTAGTACATCGGTACGGGCGGCGCCACCACCGGGTCGGGCACGTGCAGCTCGGTGAGGCCTTCCGCCGGGCGCCAGCTGTAGCGATCGCCGTCGTTCGCCACGATGCGTACCTGGCCGCCCAGGCAGACGGCCGTATCGGTCAGGGCCGGGTCCGGCACGCTGAACTGGACGACCACGAGCATCGAGTCCACCAGCGTGCACCCCTCGGGTGTCGTGACGGTCACTACGTACCATGTCGTGTCCTGCGGCGTGGCCAGCGGGGCCGCGGCCGTGGGGTTGTCCAGCGACCCGGGCGGCGACCAGTGGTAGATGCCGCCTCCTTCCCCCGACAGGGGCACGGAATGGCCGATGCAGACCGTGGTGTCGGGGCCCGCGCCGCCGGCAGGGACACCCACGTCCACCGCGATCGTTGCCGTATCGGTGCCGCAGACGTCGGTCACCACCACCGTGTAGGTGATGTCCTCCGTGGCGGTGATGGTGGGGTCGGCGATGGTCGGATCGTCCAGGTGGTCCGGCGGTGACCACAGGTAGGAGCCACCGCCGTGCGCGTGCAGCTGCACCTGCTGGCCCGTGCAGAGCGCGGGCACCGGGTCGATGGCGGCATCGTTCGGGTCCATCACCGTCACATCGATGGTCGCCGTGTCGCCGATGGTGCAGCCCGTGCTGTCGGTGAGGATGAGGGTGACCGGGAAGACGCCGGCGCCGGTATAGACGTGCGAAGGCGCGAAGGCGGTGGAAGTGCCGCCATCGCCGAACGACCACTGGTAGGTATTGCCGCCGTTGCTCGCGTTGGTGAACTGCACGGTGGCCGGCAGGCAGAAGGTGCCGTCACCATCGATCTGCACCTCGGCCTGGGCGAGGGTGAGGTTGAACTTGAAGACGCCGAGGTTGCAGTTGTTGCTTCCGTTGGTGGTGCTCCAGGCGCCCGGTGTGGTGGGGAAGTTGTCACTGCCGGTGCAGCCGGCGCAGACGGCCTGGTACACATTGCCTTTCTTGTCGAAGCGCGAGGTGCCGCCATCCACGTGCTCCGCGGTGAACTGGCCGCCGAAGAAGGTGGCGTAGTTGAGGGCCGTGGCCTCACGCTCCAGCACCATCAGGTAGAAATCGCTGCCGGTGGTGGTCGGCTGGAACGCATTGGGCGTCACCGGCAGGCCGTGGGTGGTGCTCAGGTCGGCCTGCCCGTTGTGGTTCACCGCGCCGCCCCAACCGCTGAAGTAGATCTGCCCGCAGTCGCTCACCAGGAAGGCCGATGGGGATATGTCCTGCATGGCGGCGCCCGAGCCGATGGCCGTGGACCAGAGCGAGATGCTGAGGTCGTGGCTGAACTTGTGGATGAACTGTGTGCTGCCGGGCGTGCCGTACTTCCCCTGCGAGACGGGGTAGTTGCCGTGGGTCTGGCCCACCACGAAGACCTCGTCCGCCGTGTTCAGCTGCACGAAATAGCTCTGGTCATAGGCGGGGGTGCCCAGGTAGGTGGTGGAGAGCAGCGCGGTGCCGTTGGCCGAGAAGCGGGCGATGTAGCCGTCCACGTCGCCGTTCGTGGTGGCGCGGTAGGGAGTGCCGGCCATGGGCAGGTCGGTGCTGTTGGACCCGCCGGTGATGAAGATCTGCCCGGCGCTGTCGAACTGCACGCCGTAGCCGCTGTCGTTGCCCGAGCCGCCATAGAAAGTGCTTTGGATCGTGGTGAGCGCGGGGTCCAGGCGGCAGAGGTAGGCGTCCTGCTGGCCGCCACCGAAGGCCATCTGGGGTGCGCCGCTGCTCACGGGGATGTCGCTGCTCTCCGTGGAGGTGACCACCACCGGGCGCTCCTGCGGGTCCAGGGCGATCTCCCCGCGGAAGGCGTCCCCGTAGTTGTAGCACAGGGGCAGCACGTTGTTCAGGCCGTCGTTCTTGGTACCGCCGATGTAGGTGGCCCCGATCAGGTGGCTGGCGTCGGCCGAGAAGTGGGCCACCACGATGTCCGTGCCGTTCGGGTGGCCGTAGCCATATCCGGTCGAAAGCCCTACCCAGCCCGCAGGGTCGAACCCGGTCACCGGCGTACCTCCGTTGAAGCTGGGGTCGAAGCAGCCTGGCGTGGTGGGGAAATCCGACGACCCCGAGCTGCCCAGCAGGTACACCTCTTCATTGCTGTTCACCACCAGGCTGTGGGGCGACTCGCTGCCGCTGCCGCCGATATAGGTGCTCCACACCAGGGCCGAGCCGTCCACGGCGAACTTGGTGATGCCGATGTCGATGTCGCCGCCATTGAACCCGGGACCGAGCACGCCCGAGGTGAGCGGATAGCCGGTGGAGAACACGATGCCGCCCCCATAGAGGTGCCCGGCTTCATCGTAGCTGGCGGTGAACCCGAAGTTGTCGCCCGCGCTCCCGCTGTAGGTGCTGAAGCTCAGCACCGGATCGATCACCAGGGGCAGGCTGCGGTCGTAGCCCTTGGGCAGGGCGAAGGTCACATGCCCATCGTGGAGGCGGTAATGGCAGGGCACGGTCCGGCGGCCCGTCGCGGTCTCCTGGTAGGCCACCGGGGCCTCTTCCACCACGTCCCCGGCGGAGGTGTGCACCACCAGCCGGCCATCCCGCAGCTCCAGCCTGTCGGGGCCTTCGAAACGCATGTCGATCACCACCGGGTCGGCGCCGGGGGCCACCAGCAGGTCGTATTTCAGGCCGCTGGTGCCGTCGATCCGCAGGGCGACGCCGGGGTAGAGCGCGTCGAGCCGCACCTCGCCGAACACGCTGCACCGGGCCCCCCAATGCGCGGGGTCGTTCCCCAGGAAGAAGTTCTCATAGTGCGGCAGGGCCCGGAGGCCGATGCCCTGGGCCGGGGAAGCCCCTTCGAAGTGCACCCGGTAGGCGTGGGCGCGGAAGGGCTCCACCGCCTCACCGGCGTCGTGGCCATGGTGGGCCATGGGGCCGCCGCGGTGCAGCGAATAGGTGAGGGTGTTCCGCTCCACGAACAGGGCCCCGCCGGGGATCAGCGTCCGGTACAGGACGGGGGCGGGCCACTGGCCCTTGTTCTCCGTGAAAGAGGCCACCGGCGGCTGCGCGGCAACCCCCCGGGCACCCCAGGAGAGCAGGAGGAGGAACAGCCGGGTGCGCACGACGGAACGGGGCACCGGAAAGGTACCACATACCATGACCATGCGGGGGACCGATCCGTTGCTTCCCGGGGCTTCCCGAGGGGCCGGTGGGCGGGGCCTCCGGGGCGGTGTCCGTACCTTTGCGCCCCGGACATCGCTACCAAGCGGCCCGGGTCCTTGCATGAGCGATGCCATCAAGCATGAATGCGGCCTGGCGTTCATCCGCCTCCGGAAGCCGCTGGCCCACTACCAGGAACGTTATGGGACCGCGCTGTACGGCCTGAACCGGCTGTACCTGCTGATGGAGAAGCAGCACAACCGGGGCCAGGACGGCGCCGGGGTGGCCACGCTGAAGCTCGATCCCGACCCGGG
>JAFDZF010000125.1 GCA_018267055.1 Bacteroidota bacterium | reverse complement strand
GGCTGCTCGCGCTCTCCGGCGCACCGATGATGGCCACGAACGGGTTCGCCGCGATCTGCAACAGCGTGAAGCCCAGCCCCAGCACGAACAAGGCGATCAGGTAGGCCGCATAGACGTGCACATACGTCGCGGGCACGAAGAGCGCGCTGCCCATGGCACTGACCAGCAGCCCCAGGATCAGCCCGCGCTTGTAGCCGAGCCGCTGGATGGGATCGCCCTTGGAAACGGAGATGAGGTAATAGGCCAGCGACCCCAGGAAGTAGGCCCCGAAGAAGCAGAACTGCACCAGCATGCTTTCGGTCCAGGTGAGCTGGAAGACCGATCGCAGGTGCGGGATCAGCACATCGTTCATCACCGTCATGAACCCCCACATGAAGAACAGCGAAGTGAGGACGGTGAGCGGCCAGGCGGTGGTCCGGCGTCCACTGGGCTGCTCGGAAGCGGCGGAAGAAGGAGGCGGAGCCGTGATCATCGGACGCCGGTGAATATAGGCGCCGGTGTGATCGGCTTTCGGATGTGCACGAAGGGCCGCTCCTCCAGAGCGGCCCTTCGTGCACACCGGTCGATCGGATGGTCCGATTCAATATTCAATACGGACAGAAGGTCCGCCCCCCATGGAATGAGTAGACGAAGTAATTCACTGCGTCCGAACTGGCGCTCCAAGTATTTGCGACGGCATCGTACGTGAAGAACGAACCGGTGCTGGCTACAGGGATGACGGCTCCCTTGCACTGGAACTCCATGTATTGGGTCGTTGCAGGAGGCGTCAACGTTCGGTTGGGAATGACCTGATACAGTGGTCCGAAGGTCGTACTGGTCGCCCCTTGCTCGAACTGGCACTTGCTCGCGTCCAGACTACAGTACCCCTGCACCTCCAAATGGTTGGGGGACCCTATGACCTCCGTAAACCCATAAATGGGGGTTCCTGGAATGCCGCCAGGAAGCTTGACCCGTCCGAAAGGACAATCAGGGTACCCCTGCCTTTTTACAATGAACTCTCTTTCAGTAGTCGTTAGTCCGGAAAAGTTGGTCATCTGAAATAGTGCATACTGACCAGCCTTTTGAACGCCTTTCTGATCTGTTTGAAAATTGACCGATGGTGACTCTTTATTCTTTGGAGCATGCCACGACAAGAGTACCGGCCATGAGCAACAAGGCGGACCCGTATAGAACATTCTTTCTTCGTCCCATGATCTGTTGTATTGCGTGCTGCCCGCGGAGATCGGTCGCAGGCTTCCCGACGGACCATGGCATCATGGAACGCAAATGCAACAGCGTATATCTGCGCCCGGTTATTTTCTTTCTTCTTGAGAAGGTATACATATAAGATTTTCATACCCGCGAAATGACATTTCAAGATCGTATCGAAAAAACAAGCGGATAGGCCTGAATGAGAAACGCTGGGACCGATAGGCCCTGGTCGCTGAACAAAGACACATCCGAAGCAGACGTGCGCTATGCCCCTCTGTTCCACACGGCCATCGATGGGAGAAGAAAAAGCAATGCCCGCCCAGAGGGCAGGCATTGCCGAAAGTGAAGGGAAGGGCCCTTACTGCTTCACCAGCTGTTGACGCGAGATCGCACCAGTGTGCACATCACGCAGCTCCACCATGTACACACCGGCATCCAAGCCGGCGATACCCAGGATGGTCGCATTGCTGAAGCGGTCCGCCATCACGCGCTGGCCGTTCATGGTATATACGTTCACATCGTACGTTCCATTGGTGGCGCGGATGGTCACGCGATCATTGGCAGGGTTCGGCGCCATGCTCACCTGAGCGATGGACAGTTCGTTCACACCGGAGGTGGTGGCCCCACGGAACACCTCGATGTCATCGATGCCGACCGTGGATCCGTTCGATCCTGCACCGCCGCCATCCTCGATGAAATAGCGCACCGCAACACGGCAGGAGGTCGGACCGGACAGACCGCTCACCTCACCACCGAAGCGGGTCCAGGTGTCGCCATTGACCTGGATGCTCGGATAGCCGGTGGTCGTGAGGCCCGCGTTGATCGAGAACACGAGCGTCGTGAAGTCGCCGACACTGGTCTCGGACGAACCGACATCGGACCCGCCATTGGGGCTGATGCGGCATTCCACACGGTCAGCAAAAGTGGCGCTATTGAACGAGATCGTCCACAGCGAGATCGAATCTCCATTCTCCAGCGTCACGGCAGGGCTGATGACCCAGTCGCTGATGGTACCGGTTTCCGAATCAGTGGTCGCCGTGAAGGTGTCACTGATGTACGAAGTGGCATCGCCCGAATGCCCCGCATCCACACCGAGGCCGCCATCACCCTGGGCCCATTGGGTCGTGCCAAGCGGACTGCTGTTGTTCTGCTGCATCCAACCGTTGCTGAGCATCGCGCCGAAGTCATCGAACCCTGATGAAAGCAGGGTCTGTGCTTGAGCGGCTCCGGCGAGCAAGGTGCCGGCCAGGATGATCGTGTACTTTTTGTTCATCGTTCTTGATCGTTTGGGGGCCAAGGTAGAAACACGGATCCGGCCGAAGACCGGATCCATCGCCCATCCTGGAAGGCCCACATCCTTTTCATGATGCTCCAGTACCTGCTCCTATTTATATTGCTCGTGAGCTTGCACATCCCGATCGTCTTCTACTTGCCTTTCAATGAACGACCATTCCAATATGATGCATCCACGAACACAGGGTCCCCGGCCGTCGGTGATCCAGCCGCACCTTGTTCCGGTCCTCGATAAAGTGGCACTGGACCGGCATCGAGCCTGCTCCTGATCAGCTGAGCATACCGCCTCCCCGAAAGGGGTGTGGGACTTGGGGTCCTACCGCTCCCCGGGCCCGTCCATGTAGCCGATCGGCCACGATCCGGCGCTTGCCTTGTCGCTACTATTGCCCCGCAACATCCCTGCATGACCGACCGTCGTCGTTTCCTTCAATTGGGCCTGGCCGGAACGGCCGCCCTGGCCACCGGTTGTGCCGCCACCACCCTGGAGGACCGGAACGGGACCGCACCGGCACGACCGGGCGCACCCCGAGGGCCGGTCTTCCTCAGCACCTGGGACCACGGCCTGGAGGCCGCCCGGAAGGGTTGGAACGTGCTCCAGGCGAAGGGCACCGTGCTGGACGCCGTGGAGCAGGGCGTGATGCTGATCGAGAGCGACCTGGGCAGCCGGAGCGTCGGCCTCGGCGGCCTGCCCGACCGCGATGGACGGACCACGCTGGACGCCTGTATCCAGACGCACGAAGGCCTGGCGGGGGCCGTGGCCTGCCTGGAGGACATCGAGCACCCGATCAGCGTGGCGCGGGCCGTCATGGAACGGACCCCGCACGTGATGCTGGTGGGGGAGGGTGCGAAGCAGTGGGCACTGGACAATGGCTTCCCCGAGAAGAAGGTGGACCTTCCCGAAGTGCGCCAGGCCTGGCAGGAATGGCTGGCGAAGAGCGCCTACAAGCCCGTGGTGAACATCGAGAACCACGACACCATCGGCCTGCTTGGTGTGGACGGGACGGGACGACTGGCGGGCAGCTGCACCACCAGCGGCCTGGCCTTCAAGATCCACGGACGGGTGGGCGATTCGCCGATCATCGGCGGCGGCCTGTTCGTGGACGGTGACGTGGGCGCGGCCTGCGCCACCGGCCTGGGCGAGCTGGTGATCCGCATCGCGGGCAGCCACACCGTGGTGGAGCTGATGCGCCAGGGCATGGAACCCGGCGCGGCCTGCAAGGAGGCCGTGCAGCGCATCCTGCGCAAGAACCCCGGGCTCACCGAGCAGCAGGTCGGCTTCCTGGCCCTCCGCAAGGACGGGGCATACGGGGCCCATGCCATCTACAGCGGGTTCAACTTCGCGGTGCGCACGGCAGAGGACGACCGCCTGCTGGAAAGCCCCTACGAGCGGAAGTGGGGGTGACCCCGGCTGTCGACCATCGTCGGTTGACAGCCTTCCCGCCGGGCGATATACGGATGCACGATCAAGCCTACCTTTGATAGGCTGCCATGAAGCTCCACACCGCCGTTCGCCCGCTCGCCCTGGCCCTGTTGCTCCTGCCCGCCCTGCCGTCCGCCGTTGCCGGTGATGGCGGCAAGGACAAGGGCGAGGCCCGCGTGATGGTGCAGGCCTCGCACGCATCCGCGTTCGTGCACGTCAGCATCACCAGCTTCCGGAAGATCGGCAAGGTCCTTATCGAGGTGAAGGACACCGAGGGCCATACGCTGTACCGCGAGGCCGGCAAGGCCCTCACGCCCGAGCTGGTGCGGCGGCTGGACAAGAACGTGTTCCCGAAAGGGGCGCTGACGCTGTCCGTCACCGCGCGCGACTTCGCGATCACGCAGCGGTTCACCAACGAATAGGGGCCTCTACCAGGTCGCGCGCAGCAGCCCTACATAGGCCGTCGCATCGGTCGCCGCCGGCGCGTCCGCGCCATCATCGGCCCGTCCGCGCCGCTCCTTCTCCTCCCGCTTCTTGCCCTTGCTGGTCCATGCCTTGCTCACCGCGCCGGTGGCATTGGCCGTGCTCATGTTCGTTGCCAGTTCGCTCTCCGTCACCACGTGCCCGGGCTGGGCCCCGAACAAGGTGGAACTGTCCGCCTGTATGGGCGCAGCGCTGGCGGCCGGCACCTTGGCCAGGTCCAGGTCGGCCTGGAGGGTGGCCCGTTCGTCCATCGCCGGCACCGCTGCCGTGGACGGGAGCTCAGCAGCATCAGCGACCTCTCCGGCGGCGATCGAAGGGGAGAAGGTCCCCACCGCCGCATCCGTGTCCTTGAAGCTTTGCTGCGCAGCGCCGGAGGCCGGGGCGGGGGGCGCTGTCACCGGCGCGGTCACCTCGTTCAAAGGCGCCGCCGGCCGGACGTTCTTTTCCTCGTGCACCACAGCCACCGCGTTCTCCGGGGCATCGCTCCAGGAGCGGAGCCCGATCACCGACACGGTGACCACCACGGCCAGCGATGCCACGGCCAGCGCCGGTCGCCAGAAGGCGCTGGCCTGTTCGGGCCACAGGGCGGCCTTCACGCTGTTCAGCCAGATGCCCCAGGGCCGTGGCCGGTGCTGGGCCCGGAAGGTCGCCAACAGGTGCTCGCGCACCGCCGGATCGGCCTCCAGGGGCGGGTGCGCGCGCTCTTCCTGGCGCACGGTGTGCAGCAGCAGGCGCATGGACTCGTATTCCGCGCGTCCGCTCAGGTGGCGCAGGACGAAGGCGCGCTCCTCCTCCAGCAACTCGTCATAGCCGCGCTCCAGCAGCAGGTGCTCCAGGTCCTCAGGGTCGTATCGTTCTCGCCGTTCCATGGCTCAATAGGCGTGGGTCGAATTCGTTCAATCGTTCGGCCAGTTTCTTCAAGGTGTAGAAGAGGCGGCTCTTCACCGTCCCTTCGGAGATGCCGAAGGCGCCGGCGATCTCCTTGATGGCCATGTCCTCGTGGTAGCGCATCACGAAGGTGGCCTTGTGGTCGGGCTCCAGCCGGTCCAGCTCGTCCTCCAGGCGCCGGCGGAAGCGCTCGCGGTCCACTTCCACCCCGTGCAGGGCGTCCACCCGGTCGGTCTCGGCCTTCAGGTGCACCGCCGCCGCCTTGCGCGTGCCCACCCGCCGGTACTCGTTCTTGCACATGTTGTTGGCCACGCTGTACAGCCAGGTGCTGAAGGGGCGCGCGGGGTCGTAGCTCTGCGGGCGCTGGGCGATCTTGGTGAAGAGCTCCTGCAGGAAGTCCTGCGCGCGCTCCCGGTCGCTCCACAGCATGCGGTGGAAGTAGGCCAGCAGCTTGCGCTGGTAGCGGTCGTACAGGGCGGTGAAGGCGCGCTCGTCGCCGCGCACGATCAGCTCCATCAGGCGCTCGTCGCTCAGGCCGATATGGTCGGTGCGGAAGAGGCCCATGCGGATCAGTGTTGGAGCACGCCCGCGCGGAGCAGGTCCTGGGTGGCACCGGTGGCCGCCGCGATGCGGCGGAGCTCGTTCTCCACCTGGGCGGTCCGCCGTTCGTCGCCCGCCGTCCGGTAGTGCTCCAGCAGCACCGCACCGGGCAGCACATAGTTGCGGCTCAGCGGCCCGGCGTCCATCGGCTTCTTCATCGCGGCCCAGTTGGCCTCCAACGTGGAGATGCCGTCCGCCGTGCCGTTGCATATGCGCAGGGCCGCTCCGGTGGCGTGCAGGCGCCCCGGGAAGGCATCGAGCCAGGCGCGGTCGAGCCCCAAGGCGAGGAAGACCGGCCGCTCCGTGGCGTCCACCAGGGCCTTGGCGAAGGCGGCCCCCGCGGGGGGAACGGGGCCTTCGGCCTTCGCCGCCTTCCAGATGCGCTGGCGGTAGCCGGCGTCGGCCAGCAGGCGCTGGTCCACCAGCAGGACGTCGCGCCGGTCATCGTGCACCCGCTGGCGCACCACGGCGGGCTGGGTGTCCATGTCGCCGTTGGTGAAGAGCACCCCGCCCTTGGCCACGCTCAGCAGCAGGTCGCTCGCGGCGTCCATCAGGGGACGGGCCAGGCCGCCCCGCTTCTCCAGCTCGGCGCTCCAGGTATCCATGCCGTGTTCGTTGCCCTGGAGGGTGGCCTGGGTGAGCAGGGGCACGATGAGCTCGGTGCGGGCAGGCTCCTGGGCGGCCGCCTGCCGCAGCGCCTCGAAGGCCTGGTCGGTGGGGAAGTCCACGTAGTAGCGGGCCAGGTGTTCCTCGAAGCTGCCCGGGGCGGTGGTGCTGATGCGGCCGGCGATGTCGTCCAAGGCGGCCTTGTCGGCCGGGGTCAGCTGGCCGTTGTTCCGGCTCTGGCGGGCGTTGCGCTCGCTGCGGAACCAGTTCAGCTGGGCGTCCACATCGGCGGGACGCTGCTCGCACAGGGCTTTCCACAGCTCCGCGGTGCGCTGGGCCTCGGAGGTGTTCCAGGCACCCTGGTAGGCATCGGCGGAAGGGGCCATGCGGTCATAAGCGGAGTAGGCGGAGGACTGCGACTTCTCCTGCTCGGCGCCGTTCTGCTGGGCCCGGGCGAGCAGCGCGGCGGCGGCCAGGGCGATCGTGATCACTGCTTTCAGGGTCATCTCAGGGGCTGTACACGGGATCGGCGATAAAGTTCGAACGGGCGGCCGAGATGGGCGAGGGGCTACCTTTGGGCGGACCATGCTGAGCGACGAAACGAAGCAGCGCCTGCGCGAGCGATTGGACGAGGTCCATGCCTGGCCTTCGGTGTACATGTTCAAGTTCATCTTCGAACCGGACGACGAGCGGCTGGCGAAGGTCCAGGCCCTTTTCCCGCCCGAGGCGGAGACCCTGCGCAAATACAGTACCGGAGGCAAGTACCTCAGCCTCACCGTCCGCGAGGTGATGCTGAGCGCCGAGGAGGTGATCGCACGTTACGATCGGGCCTCCGCCATCGAAGGGGTGATCGTGCTCTGAGCCATGGACAATCTGCGCACGGCCCTGCTGATCTCCCTGAGCATCCTGCTCGTGGTGGTGCTCTACAAGCGCTTCAAGCGCGCGGTGATGGCCCGCGACCGGCCGGCGCCGCTGCATGCGGAACTGCTGCAGGTGGAGGTGATGTACCATCCGGTGCGGCTGCGCGTTCACCTGAGCGTGCCATGGGAGCAGGAGATCCACCCGGGGCTGCTGTCCGATGCGCACGCCCCCCTGCACCGCTGGCCTTCGCGGCAGGTGGCCCCGGGCGAGCACGTGCTCGAACTGGAGCTGGACGGCCGCGGCGACGGGGCCTATTACTTCGAGCTGGCCACGGCCACCCAGCGGACGGAGCGCCGCTTCAAGCTGCTGGGCGCATGAAGGCGATCGCAGCGGTCCTGTCCGCATGGGCGCTGGCCCCGATGGCCATGGCCCAGCGGCTGCCCGAGCTGAAGCCCACGGCACAGGGTTTCCTCATCCTGCCGGTGGTGCTGAACAACCCCATCTTCGACGACCTGACCGCCGTGCTCGGGCAGGTGGACGGCTGCGTGCAGTTCCCGGTGGCCAAGGGCCTGGGCTTCGGCGTGGGCGCGAGCATGACCTGGTACGAGCTGGAAGAGCATGGACTGCCGCAGGTGACGGCCATCGGCACCACGGAGCGGCTGGTGTTCTATGGCAAGGTGGCCTATGCCCGCTACACCGGCCCCCGGACGTTCTACGAGCTGAACGCCAAGCTGGGGCAGGGTTCCTGGAACTGGAAGTGCAGCAGCTGCGCGGATAATGAGAAGCAGCCCGGCTTCCACTGGGGCCTCAACGCGGCCTACTTCGTGCACGCCTCGGACAACCTGGCCTTCGGGCTGACGCTCGGCTACGAGGCCGATGCCACGTCCTTCGGTCCCGGGGTGATCGGCCTCGACCATTTCCCCGGCCGGCTGGACACCGGCGCACCGTACCGCTTCCTCACGGTGGGCCTGGGCTTCAGCACGCGCTTCGCGAAGTCGCCGGAGCGGGAGTGGTAGGCCCGTTCCCCATGCCCTGAAGAAAGGGACCTGGCTCCGCGCCAGCCTGTTCCAGGCCGCCACGGCCATCGACCGCACCCTCCTTGAACGGAAGAGCCCCTGATCGCTCAGGGGCTCTTGCTTGGTCGGTCGGGTAGGGGATCAGGCGGTGGTGTCGCCCGGGGCCTCGTCGCCCTTGCCCACCTTCTTCTTGCCCTTGGTGACCTTGATGGCCACATCGGTCTTCTCCTTGTTCAGGCCCACGGAGATCTTGTCGCCTTCTTCCACGTGCTGGTTGATGATCTCCTCGGCCATGGGGTCCTCGATGAACTTCTGGATGGCGCGCTTCAGCGGGCGGGCACCGAACTTCTCATCGTAGCCCTTCTCCGCCAGGAAGTCCTTGGCCTCATCGGTGAGCTTGATCTCGTAGCCGAGCTCGCTCACGCGCTTGTACACGCTCGCCAGCTCGATGTCGATGATCTTGTGGATGTCCTCGCGCTTGAGCGCGTTGAACATGATGATGTCATCGATGCGGTTGAGGAACTCGGGGGCGAAGGCCTTGCGGAGGGCCTTTTCCACGATGCCGCGGTTGTTGTCGGCGGTGCCGTCCTCCTTGGCCTTGGTGCCGAAGCCCACACCCTTGCCGTAGTCCGCCAGGTCACGCGCCCCGATGTTCGAGGTCATGATGATGATGGCGTTGCGGAAGTCGATGCGGCGGCCGAGGCTGTCGGTCATGTGGCCGTCGTCCAGGGCCTGCAGCAGCAGATTGAACACGTCGGGGTGGGCCTTCTCGATCTCGTCCAGCAGGATGATGGCGTAGGGGCGGCGGCGCACCTTCTCGGTGAGCTGCCCGCCTTCCTCATAGCCCACGTAGCCGGGGGGCGCACCGATGAGGCGGCTCACGGAGAACTTCTCCATGTACTCGCTCATGTCGATGCGGATCAGGGCCTCCTCGGTGTCGAAGAGGTACCGGGCCAGTTCTTTGGCGAGCTGGGTCTTGCCCACGCCGGTGGGGCCCAGGAAGATGAACGAGCCGATGGGGCGGTTGGGGTCCTTCAGGCCGGCGCGGTTGCGCTGGATGGCCTTCACCACCTTGCCCACGGCCTCGTCCTGGCCGATCACCTTGCCCTGCATCTCCTCCTTCATGCGGCGGAGCTTGCCGCTTTCCTTCTCGGCGATGCGCTGCACGGGGATGCCGCTCATCATGGCCACCACTTCGGCCACGTTCTCCTCGGTCACGGTGGTGCGGTGGGTGCGGCTTTCCTCCTCCCACTGCTTCTTGGCGCGCTCCAGCTCCTCCAGGAGCTGGCGCTCGCGGTCGCGGAGCTTGGCGGCCTCCTCGTAGCGCTGGCTGCGCACCACCTTGTTCTTCTCCTCCTTCACCTCCTCGATCTTCTGCTCCACGTCGAGGATGTTCTGGGGCACCACGATGTTGCTGATGTGCACGCGGCTGCCGGCCTCGTCCAGGGCGTCGATGGCCTTGTCGGGGAGATGGCGGTCGGTGATGTAGCGGGCGGTGAGCTTCACGCAGGCGGTGATGGCCTCGGGCGTGTAGTTCACGTTGTGGTGGTCCTCGTACTTCTCCTTGATGTTGTTGAGGATCTGGATGGTCTCATCCACGCTGGTGGGCTCCACGATCACCTTCTGGAAGCGGCGCTCCAGGGCGCCGTCCTTCTCGATGTACTGGCGGTACTCGTCCAGGGTGGTGGCGCCGATGCATTGGATCTCGCCACGCGCCAGGGCGGGCTTGAACATGTTGCTGGCGTCGAGCGAGCCGCTGGCACCGCCGGCGCCCACGATGGTGTGGATCTCGTCGATGAAAAGGATGACGTCGGGGCTGTTCTCCAGCTCGTTCATCACCGCCTTCATGCGCTCCTCGAATTGGCCGCGGTACTTGGTGCCGGCCACCAGGCTGGCGATGTCCAGCGCCACGATGCGCTTGTTGAAGAGCACGCGGCTCACCTTGCGCTGGATGATGCGCAGGGCCAGGCCTTCGGCGATGGCGCTCTTGCCCACGCCGGGCTCGCCGATGAGCACGGGGTTGTTCTTCTTGCGGCGGCTCAGGATCTGGCTCACCCGCTCGATCTCCTTCTCCCGGCCCACGATGGGGTCCAGCTTGCCTTCCTCGGCCAGCTTGGTCAGGTCGCGGCCGAAGTTGTCCAGCACGGGCGTCTTGCTCTTGCTGTCGCCCTGCTTCTTCTGGCCGCCACCGCCGTAGCTGCTGCTGCCGCTGTCGTCATCGTCGTCGTCGGCGCTCTGCGGGCCCTGGGCCTTGGGCCCGGGCTTGGGGTTGGTGGAAGTGGGACCACCGCCGCCGGCGAGGATGGCGTCCACTTCGTTCTTCACGTTCTCGTAGTCCACATTGAACTTGTTCAGGGTGCGGGTGGCCAGGTTGTCCTGGTCCTTGAGCATGCTCAGGAGCACGTGCTCGGTATCGATCTGTGCGCTCTTGAACAGCTTGGCCTCGAGGAAGGTGATCTTCAGCATCTTCTCGGCCTGCTTGATGAGGGTGATCTTGTCCTTGTCGGGCGGGCGCATGGCGCTGGAGGGCTCCATGCTGCCTTCGATCACGCGGCGCAGCTCGTCCAGGTCCACGTCGAGGTGGCGCAGGATCTTCACCGCGTTGCCATCGCCTTCGCGGATGAGCCCGAGCAGGATGTGCTCGATGCCGATATAGTTGTGACCGAGGCGCAGGGCTTCCTCTCGGCTGAAGCCGATGACGTCCCTTACCCGGGGGGAGAATTTCGCGTCCATGTGGTCCATTGATGCGTTGAGGGCTCCTTCTTCGCGAACGGCGCAGCGCAAGTTACATGCCCGGCCAACGGGGGCAAGCTATCCACGGCGTTCGGAGCGAGGCTTTCAGCGTGCGGTCCTTTTATCCACACCAACGTGTGGGGTTGTGGAAAAAACGAGGTCGTTATCCGGTCGATCGGGGTACTTTCGGGCTCCCTTTCGCGGGGGGTGTTCCCAACAACCGTGCGAGGCGCGATCAACTGACAAGAATGGCAGAAGGAGAGAAGATCATCCCGATCAACATCGAGAACGAGATGCGCACCGCCTACATCGATTATTCGATGTCGGTGATCGTGAGCCGGGCCCTGCCCGACGTGCGCGACGGCTTCAAGCCCGTGCACCGCCGCGTGCTCTTCGGCATGGAGGGCCTGGGCATGCAGAGCAACCGGCCCTACAAGAAGAGCGCCCGTCTGGTGGGCGAGGTGCTCGGCAAGTTCCACCCCCACGGCGACGGCAGCGTGTACGACGCCATGGTGCGCATGGCGCAGGACTGGAGCCTGCGCTACCCGCTGGTGGACGGGCAAGGCAACTTCGGCAGCATCGATGGTGACAGTCCGGCAGCCATGCGGTACACCGAGGCCCGGATGAAGAAGATCGCCGAGGAGGTGATGGCCGACCTGGAGAAGGAGACGGTGGACATGCGGCCCAACTTCGACGACACGCTGGAGGAGCCGACGGTGATGCCCACCAAGATCCCCCAACTGCTGGTGAACGGCGCGGCCGGCATCGCGGTGGGGATGGCCACCAACATGCCCCCGCACAACCTCACCGAGGTGTGCAACGGCATCATCGCCTACATCAACGACAAGGACATCGACGTGGCGGGCCTGATGGAGCACATCAAGGGCCCCGACTTCCCCACGGGCGGCACCATCTTCGGCATCGACGGCGTGCGGGAAGCCTACACGACCGGCCGCGGCCGCATCGTGCTGCGCGCGAAGACCCACATCGAGGAGGACCCGAAGACCGGCCGCGAGACGATCATCGTGACCGAGATCCCCTACCAGGTGAACAAGGCCGTGCAGCTCTACAAGGGCGTGGCCGAGCTGGTGACGGAGAAGAAGGTCGAGGGCATCAGCGACGTCAACGACTACAGCGACCGCAAGGGCATCCGCCTGGCCTACGACGTGAAGCGGGAGGCCATGGGCACCGTGGTGCTGAACCAGCTGTACAAGTACAGCGCGCTGCAGACCAGCTTCAGCGTGAACAACATCGCACTGGTGAAAGGCCGGCCGGTGCTGCTGGGGCTGAAGGACATGATCGTCAACTTCGTGGAGCACCGCCACGACGTGGTGGTCCGCCGCACGAAGTTCGACCTGCGCAAGGCCGAGGAACGGGCGCACATCCTGGAGGGCCTGCTGATCGCCCTGGACCACCTGGACGCCGTGATCGCCCTGATCCGCGCCAGCCAGACGCCCGACATCGCCCGCGAAGGGCTGATGAGCGAGTTCAAGCTCAGCGAGATCCAGGCCCGCGCCATCCTGGACATGCGCCTGCAGCGCCTCACCGGCCTGGAGCGCGACAAGATCCGCGAGGAGCACGCCGAGCTGATGAAGCTCATCGACCACCTGCGCGCCGTGCTGGCCAATGAGCACATGCGCTACGACATCATCAAGAACGAGCTGGTCGAGATCCGCGACAAGTACGGCGACGAGCGCCGCACGCAGATCGTGCATGCCGCCGGCGACCTGAACATCGAGGACCTGATCGCCGACGAGGCCGTGGTGGTCACCATCAGCCACCTGGGCTACATCAAGCGCACCTCGCTCAGCGAGTTCCGCACCCAGGGCCGAGGCGGGGTGGGCAGCCGCGGGTCGACCACCCGCGACGAGGACTTCCTGGAGCACCTGTTCGTGGCCACCAACCACAACTACCTGCTGGTGTTCACCCAGAAGGGCCGCTGCTACTGGATGCGCGTGTTCGACATCCCCGAGGGCACCCGCCAGAGCAAGGGCCGCGCCATCCAGAACACGGTGCAGCTCGAGGGCGACGACAAGGTGCTGGCCTACATCAACGTGAAGGACCTCAAGAACGAGGACTACCTGAACAACCACTTCGTGGTGCTCTGCACCAAGAACGGCATCATCAAGAAGACCACCCTGGAGGCCTACAGCCGTCCGCGCGCCAACGGCATCATCGCCGTGGGCATCCGCGAGGGCGATGAGCTGCTGGAGGCCCGCCTGACCAATGGCAGCAGCCACATCATCCTCGCCAGCCGCGACGGCCGCGCCGTGCACTTCGAGGAGAGCGACGTGCGCCCCATGGGCCGCAACGCCAGCGGCGTACGCGGGATGAACCTGGAAGGCGGGTCCAAGGACAACCAGGTGATCGGCATGATCGCCATCGACAAGGCCGAGCTGACCACCCGCCAGGTGATGGTGGTGAGCGGGAAGGGCTATGGCAAGCGCTCGGCGCTATTGGTACGGAAGGCCAAGAAGGCCGAGAACGGAGAAGAGGGCGAGGCCACCGAGCGGATCCTCGATAGCGAGGGGAACGAACTGGAATATGCCTACCGCATGGTCAGCCGCGGTGGCAAGGGCGTGAAGACCCTCCAGATCACCGACAAGACCGGCGACCTGGTGGCGATCAAGGACGTGAAGGACGACGACCACCTGATGATCATCACGCGCAACGGCATCACCATCCGCATGGACCTCAGCGAGACGCGGGTGCTGGGCCGGGCCACGCAGGGCGTGCGCCTGATCGAGCTGCGCGGCAACGACCAGATCGCCGCGGTGGCCAAGGTGGACAGCGAGCTGCACGAGGACGAGGAGGAGGCCGTGGAAGGGGAGGGTCCGGTCGCCGGTGACCCGGAGAACGGCGCCGCCCCGGCCGATGGCACTGAAGTTGATAACGGGGCAACGACGCCTGAACCTTGACAATGAGCACGATGAAGAAGAGCCTGTTCCTCCTGGGCGTGCTGGCCGCCACCGCCGGCCATGCCCAGAACAGCAATGTGGTGAGCGCCTACAACTACCTCACCGACGGCAACCTGGCCAAGGCGGTGGAGTACATCGAGCCCGCCATCACCAACGAGGGCACCATGGGCAAGGAGAAGACCTGGCGCTACCGGGGCGACATCTACCGCTCCATCGCACTGGGCGACAAGCCTGAGCTGCTGGCCCGGTTCCCCGATGCCATGCAGAAGGCCATCGACAGCTACATCAAGGCCAACGAGCTGGACACCAAGGGCAGCTACAAGGAGGACAACCTGAAGGCCCTGAGCGCGCTCCAGGTGCAGGCCCTCAACGGCGGCAACGACGCCTTCACGGCGAAGGACTATGACAAGGCCATCGCCCTGTACGGCGAAAGCGAACGCGTCGCCAAGACCTTCGGCCAGGTGGACAGCAACGCGGTGTTCAACCGTACGCTGGCCTACGAGAGCAAGGGCGACCTGAAGAAGGCCATCGAAGGGTACCAGGAGTGCATCCGCATCGGCTACGACAAATCCGAGGTGTTCCGCTACCTGGCCAGCCTGCAGAAGAAGGAGGGCGACCTCAACGCGGCCATCGCCACCACACAGGCCGGCCACAAGCGCCACCCGAACGACAAGGAGATCATGCTGGACGAAGTGGCCTACCTGCTGGAAGCCAACCGGATGGAGGAGGCCGAGACCAGCGTGAAGGCCGCCATCGAGAAGGACCCGACCAACCCCGTGCTCCACTCGGTGCTCGGCAGCCTCTACGACGCCAAGGCCAACCCCAAGGAAGGCACCGTGCCCGAGGCGGACATGATCAAGTGGTACGACCTGGCCGAAGGCGCCTACAAGAAGAGCATCGAGGTGGACCCGAAGTTCTTCGACGGCTACTACAACATCGGCGTGCTGTACAACAACCGCGCGGCCTACGAGTACGACAAGTGCGCCAAGATCAAGGACGATGCGGCCTATGCCAAGTGCAAGAAGGTGGCCGACGACATCTACCTGAAGACGATCCCCTACTTCGAGAAGGCCTATGAGCTGCGCCCCGACGACAAGTCCGTGATGCAGCAGCTGAAGAAGCTCTACGCGAAGACGGGCAATTCCGCCAAGTTCGACGAGATGAAGAAGCTCCTCGGCGAGTGATCCTACCGCGGAGTGTTAAGGGAGGAGAGCCGGGGTGGAGCCCGGCTTTCCACGTTCTAGGCATGCCCGCACAGCGCCCCATTTCGCTTCCGATGAACGAAGAGGTGACGTTCCGGATACATTCGCAGCGCCTCTCCACCGTTCCCCCACCGGCCACCCGCCCCAATACCATCCGTTAGCATGCTCGGTCCGCTCAACCAGGTCGTTCAATGGTGGCTGCACCTGCGGGACCAGCTGCCCAAGCTGGAGATCGAGCACTTCGGGCTCTTCTATGTGTACCCCGTCTTCCTGGCGCTCATCATCATGGAGTACGTCAAGGCACGGGACTACTTCGATCTGAAGGAGAGCCTTTCGGGCTTCATCATCGGCGTCGGCGCCACGCTGATCCGGGTGGTGACCAACGTGTTCGAGATCACCCTGTACATGTTCCTGTTCTGGAAGACGGCGCACTTCCGGGAGGAATACCTGGGCTACACCAGCCTGGGCTTCAAGTGGTACATCTGGCTCCTCTGCGCCATCGCCGACGACCACAATTTCTACTGGCACCACCGCCTGGCGCACAACGTGCGGGTGCTCTGGGCCGCGCACCTGCCGCACCACTCGGGGCGGAAGTTCAACCTCACCATCAGCATCCGGAACGGCTGGTTCATCACCCTGGTGAAGCCGATCTACTGGCTGTGGATGCCGATCCTGGGCTTCGAGCCGATCATGATCGCCACCTGCCTCATCGTCAACGCCTTCTACCAGTTCTTCCTGCACAGTCAGCTGGTGCCCTCCCTGGGGTGGTACGAGAAGGTGTTCAACACGCCCTACGTGCACGTGGTGCACCACAGCAGCAACACCGAATACCTCGACCGCAACCACGGGGGCATCCTCACCATCTGGGACCGCCTGTACGGCACCTGGCAGGAGCCCATCAAGGGGGTGAAGCCCAAGTTCGGCATCAGCCATGACCCGGATACGCACAACCCCATCACGCACAACCTCTTCGAGTTCCAGGAGATCTGGCGGGACGTGAAGAAGGCGCCCGGCCTGCGGAACAAGCTGATGTACATCTTCGGTCCCCCGGGCTGGAGCCACGACGGCAGCAGCATGACCAGCAAGCAGCTGCAGGCCGAATTGGCCCTGGCGAAGGCCAAGGGCGTCGAGGTGCCCGAGCACGAGTTCGTACGGTCCAACTGACCGAAGGTCCCGAACGAAGAAGGGCGGCCCATGGCCGCCCTTCTTCGTTCCGCGCTCATCCGTTCAGCGCTGCCCCGAGCCACCGCCCCGGCGGCCGCGCCAGCGGCGGCGGTTGCGCTGCCCCTGCGGGCGCCCCTGCTGTTGGGGCTGCTGCGCCTGCGGTCCGGTCTTCCGATCATCGCCGCTGAGGAACGCATCCACGTCCGCGATCAGCTCGCGGGTGAGGGCCGCATAGTCCTTCGTGCCCGAAGGGGCCTGCTCGGGCTGGCCGGGCCTCGGCTGGGGGGGCTCGGAACGCTGGGAGCGGGGTTGGTCGCCGTTCGACCGGCGCTCACCGCGCTGGCCGTTGCGGCCCTGGTGCTGCTGTTCCCGGCGCGGCTGCTGGCCGCGTTGTTGGTCCCGGCCCCGCTGCTGCTGCTGCCGACGTCCGGGATCCACCACGGGCGTACCGCCGGCCAGCACGAAGGGATGGTCCTCCACCACGGGCACGTCGCGCTTGATCAGCTTCTGGATGTCGCGCAGGAACTCCACTTCCTCCCGGTCGCAGAGGGAGAGCGCGGTACCGTTGGCCCCGGCGCGGCCGGTGCGGCCGATGCGGTGCACGTAGGTCTCGGGGATGTTCGGGATGTCGTAGTTCACCACGTGCCCCAGCAGGTCGATGTCGATGCCGCGGGCGGCGATGTCCGTGGCCACCAGCACCCGGGTGCGGTGGTCCTTGAAGTTGCTCAGCGCACGCTGGCGGGCGTTCTGGGCCTTGTTGCCGTGGATGGCCTCCGAATGGATGCCGGCCTTGGTCAGCAGGCGGGCCAGCTTGTCCGCGCCGTGCTTGGTGCGGGTGAACACCAGCACCTGCTGGATGTCACGCTCCTTGATCAGGTGGGTCAGGAGGGCTCCCTTGTCGGGCTTCTCCACGAAGTAGACCTGCTGCTGCACGGTCTCGGCGGTGGAAGAGACGGGCGTCACCTCCACCTTCACCGGCTCGGTGAGGATGGTGGCGGCCAGCCGCTGGATCTCGGGCGGCATGGTGGCGCTGAAGAAAAGGCTCTGGCGGCGGTGCGGCAGGGCGGCGATCACGCGCTTGACGTCGTGCACGAAGCCCATGTCCAGCATGCGGTCGGCCTCGTCGAGCACGAAGTACTCCAGGTCCTTCAGGTGCACGTAGCCCTGGCCCATGAGGTCGAGCAGGCGGCCGGGGGTGGCCACCAGCACGTCCACGCCGGAGCGGAGCGCGTCGGTCTGGGGCTTCTGGCCCACGCCGCCGAAGATCACCGTGTAGCGCAGGCCGGTGTGCCGGCCATAGGCCCGGAAGCTCTCATCGATCTGGATGGCCAGCTCACGCGTGGGCGTAAGGACCAGCGCCCGGATGGGACGACGGCCGCCCGGCTGCTGGGGAGCGTTGGTGATCATCCGCTGCAGCAGCGGGATGGCGAACGCGGCGGTCTTGCCGGTGCCGGTCTGCGCGCAGCCGAGCAGGTCGCGGCCTTCCAGCAGGTACGGGATGCTCTGGGCCTGGATCGGCGTGGGGTGGGTGTAGCCTTCCTGCTGGAGGGCTTTCAGAATGGGCTCGATGAGGCCGAGCTGTTCAAAAGGAACGGTGTGCATGAAAAGATCAGGTCGGGGCCAGGTCATTGGGCCTGGACGCCGCTTGGATGGTTTCAGGAAAGCGCCCTCGATCGTCCGGCGTGCAATGATCCGCAGGGGATGGCGCCTGGACAATTGGCTGGGAAGCGAAAAGCTGGGCGCTTGGGCGGCGCAAAACTACGGCGTTCGGCCGAAGTCTGTCCACGGGACGCTAGCCGAGGGGATGACCAGCTGATATCCACCCGAATTCAACTTAACATAATATAAATTATGCGCAGATAGGGCCGAATGCAAGGTCGGCTTGAAGGACCGCTCCGATGCCCGGCCGATCCGGTACGACCAGCCCGCCATCCCGCAGCCCCAACCCCATGAAAGGATCGTTGGCGATCAGCCACGGCCCGTCCAGGTCCGCGATATCGGCCTGGCCGGCCAGGTGCGCCATGGCCGTGCACCCCAGCGAACTTTCGCTCATGCTGCCGAGCATCACCTTCATCCCGAGCGCTTCCGCCCGGTCGGCCATCGCCTTGGCCCGGTCCAGCCCGCCGCACTTCATCAGCTTGATGTTGACCCCGCCGAACACGCGCGGCGCCCGCTCCAGGTCCGCCGGCCCTTGGATGGATTCATCGCCGTAGATGCAGACCGGGATCCTGGCCTGCAGGTCCCGCTGGTGATCGGCCCGATCCATGGCGAACGGCTGCTCCAGGGCCAGCAGCCGATC
>JAFDZF010000124.1 GCA_018267055.1 Bacteroidota bacterium | reverse complement strand
GGCTCCACGGGCTTGAGGAGGTGGTGGTCGAAGCCGGCCTCCCGCGAGCGGCGCCGGTCCTCCTCCTGTCCCCAGCCGGTGAGGGCGATCAGGGTCATGTCCCGGCCCCACGGCCGGGCACGCAGCTCGCGGGCGGTGTCGTAGCCGTTGAGCCGCGGCATGCCGATGTCGAGCAGGGCCACTTCCGGCCGGAAGGTCTCGGCGGCCTCCATCGCTTCGATGCCGTCGTGCGCCGTGCGCACCTCATGCCCCCGTTCGCGCAGCAGCCGCGACAGCAGGAAGACGGCGTCGCGGTTGTCGTCCACCAGCAGCACGCGCGAGGGCGGTGTGCGGGCCTCATCGGCGAGGAGCCCGGATCGGCGGGGTTCGGGAGCGGTCGCGGCCAGCGGCAGCCGCACTTCGAACGAGCTCCCATGGCCCTCTCCGGCGCTGTGCACCGTCACCGAGCCATCGTGCAGGGCGAGCAGGCGCTGCACCAGGGTGAGCCCGATGCCCAGGCCGCCGTAGGTCTTTTCCAGGGTGCGCTCCACCTGCGTGAACATCTCGAAGATGCGGGGCTGCATCTCCGGAGGGATGCCGATGCCGTTGTCGGCCACCGTCACCTGTGCATGGCCGTCGACGATACCCAGGGTGAGCTCGATGCGTCCGGGCCCCGGCGTGTACTTCGCGGCGTTGTTCAGCAGGTTGGCGAAGACCTGCGAGAGCCGGGTAAGGTCGGCATGCACCAGCACGGGCACCGAGGGCAGCGAAAGCACGAACTGGTGGCCCGCCGCGGAAAGCAGCGGCCGGCTCGTCTCCACGGCGTTGCGGATCGCCGTCGCGATGTCGATGTCCTCCTTGCGCAGCTCCAGCCGGTCGCGGCTGATGCGGCTTACGTCGAGGAGGTCGTCGATCAGGCGCACCATCTGGGTCATCTGGCGGCCCATCATCCGGCGCACCTCCACCATCACCGGGTCCTGGCTGCCGCTTTGGTCCAGCACTTCCAGGCCGCTGCGGAGAGGGGCCAGCGGGTTGCGCAGCTCATGCGCCAACGTGGCCAGGAATTCGTCCTTGCGGCGGTCGGCCTCGCGCAGCAGCTCCTCGGTGCGCTTGCGCTCGGTGATGTCCAGCGTGGCGCCGAGCAGCCGTGCGGGGCGGCCGTCGTCGTGCAGCACGCGCGCGCTGGTGAAGAGCCAGCGGATGCCGCCGTCGGGCAGCACGATGCGGAACTCGATGTCGGGCCGTCCCTGCCCGGAGAGCAGCGCCTGCCAGGTCGTCCGCAGCCGCTGGCGGTCCTCCGGATGGACCAGGGCGGAATAGGACTTTGCGCGGTGGTCGAAATCCGTGTGGGAGATCCCGTGCATGGCATACACCGCTTCGGTCCAGGTCACGCGCTCGGTGTGGAGGTCCCATTCCCACACCCCGAGCTTCGCCGCGTCCATCGCCACGCGCAGCCGTTCCTCGCTGTGGCCCAGGGCCAGCTCCGCGCGCTTGCGGTCATCGATGTCCATGATGGAGCCGATGAAGCCCTCGAAGACGCCCTCCTCGGTGAAGCGCGGCGCGGCCACGTCCACCACCCATCGGAAGGTGCCGTCGTGGCGCCGCAGGCGGTATTCCTGACGGTAGGCCTGCCGCCGCCGCTGGGCGTCATGGAACTCGGCCACGATGCGGTCGCGCTCACCGGGGTGCAGCAGGCTGCTCCAGGCATCCGTCAGGTCGGCCTGCTCGGTCTGCCCGGTGAAGTCGTACCAGGTCTTGCTGAAGTAGCTGTTCTCGCCCCGTCCATCGGTCATCCAGATCATGATGGGGGCGTTGTCCGCCATCATGCGGAAGCGCTGCTCGCTGCTGCGCAGGGCGGCGCCGGTGCGCTCATGCTCCGCGATGGCGCGCTGGGCGGTGCGGAAGAGGTTCGCATTGTCCACGGCCACGGCGGCCTGCGAGGCGATGCCCGTCACCAGGTGCTCGTGCTCCTCGGTGAACATGTCCGGCTCCGGGTGGCCGAAGAAGAGCCCGCCGAGCACTTCGCCGCTGCGGGAGGTCACCGGCACGGCGAGGTAGCTGCGCACGGGGAGGTGCCCCGGGGGCATGCCGTGGTGCGGTCCCATGTGCCCGTAGCGCGGGTCCTTGCGCACGTCGCCGCTCCGGACGGCGCCCTCCCCGCGGAAGGTGGGCCCGAAGAGCGGCGTGGCGCGGGGCAGGCCGAAGCGCTCGAACGCCTCCCGCGGCGCGCCGGAAAGGGTGAAGAGCGTGTAATGCTCCCCGGCTTCGCCGCGCGCATTGTAGAAGAAGGCCCCGAAGCGGGCGCCGGTCACCTCGCGGGCGGCATCGGTGATGCTCTGCAGCAGGGTGTCCAGCTCCAGCTCCGCCGAGAGCGTGCGGCCCACCCGGTTGAGCACCTCCAGCGTGCGGGTGCGGCTCTCCAGTTCCTGCTCCACCTCCTTCCGCGCGGTGATGTCCACGCTCGAGCCCATGAAGCCCGAGAAGCTCCCCTGCGTGTCGAAGGTGGGCGAGCCGCTGTCGAGGAGCCAGCGGTAGGCGCCGTCGTGGCGGCGCAGCCGGTATTCGGTGGTGAAGGGCTTCCGCTCGTCGAAGGCGGCGTTGAACACGGCCTCGCAGCGCTCGCGGTCCAGCGGGTGGATGTTGTCCATCCAGCCGAAACCGATCTCCGCCTCCAGCGGCCGGCCCACGAAAGTGAGCCAGGGCCGGTTCACCCAGGTGCACTGCTTGCTCGCGTCGCTCACCCACATGAGCACCGGCGCGTGGTCCGCGAGGTGGCGGAAGCGCCGTTCGCTCTCGCGCAGGGCCCGCCGTGCGAGCTCGTTCTCGGTGGAAGGCATGGGAGCCGTTGAGCTCCGGTATCCGCTGGTGGGGGCGCCTGCCGGAAGCCGAAATGTACGCAGCGCCGGCCCCGCGCGCCCGCCTTAATGCACGCCGCGGGCGGCCAGGTAGCGCTCGGCGTCCAGGGCCGCCATGCAGCCCGTCCCGGCCGAGGTCACCGCCTGGCGGTACACCTTGTCCGCCGCGTCGCCGGAGACGAACACGCCGGGGATGTTGGTGGCGGTGCTGTCCGGCCGGTGCTTCAGGTAGCCGGTCTCGTCCATGTCCAGCCAGCCCCGGAAGAGGTCGGTGGCCGGCTTGTGCCCGATGGCCACGAACAGGCCGGTGACGTCCAGCTTGCGCTCCTCACCGGTCCGGTTGTCCACGGCGATGAGGCCCTGCACGGTATGCTCGCCCAGCACGTCCTTCACCTCGGTGTTGAAGAGCACCTCGATGTTGGGCGTGTGCTGCACGCGGTGCACCATGGCCTTGCTCGCGCGGAACGAATCCTTGCGCACCAGCATATACACCTTGGGGCAGAGCTTCGCCAAGTAGGTGGCTTCCTCGGCGGCGGTGTCGCCCGCGCCCACCAGGGCCACGGTCTGTCCCTTGAAGAAGAAGCCGTCGCACACGGCGCAGGCGGTGACGCCCCCGCCGATGTCGCGCAGGCGGATCTCGTTCGGCAGCCCGAGCCATTTCGCGCTGGCGCCCGTGCTCACGATCACCGCGTCGGCGTGGATCTCGGTGGTCTCGTCCACCCACACCTTGTGCACCGGGCCGGTCAGGTCCACCTTCGTCACCCAGCCGCTGCGTATGTCGGCGTTGAACCGCAGGGCCTGGGCCTTCAGGTCCTCCATCATCTCCGGCCCGCTGCGGCCGTTGGGGTAGCCGGGGTAGTTGTCCACCTCGGTGGTCTGGGTCAGCTGGCCGCCGGGCAGGGGCCCTTCGATCATCACCGGTTTCAGGTCGGCGCGGGCGGCATAGATGGCGGCGGAGTATCCTGCGGGGCCCGATCCGATGATCAGGCATTGGACGTGTTCGGGGGTGGTGCTCATGCGTTGGGGCGCGAATTTACCCGGTGGAGCGACGACCGCCGCGATCGATCCGCCGATGGCTGGGAAGGCTGTCCGGCTACCGGCAGATGATCGTGTCCATGTACACGCCCCGGCCGGCCCAGATGCCCAGGCCACCGTCGATGTTGGTCTTCACGTTCGCGGGCGTGCTGAAGATGTCGCCGGTGCTGCCCACGTTGTTGTCGTACGTGGTGTAGAAATCGTATTCCTTCCGGCCGATGCTGAGGAACTTCACCGCGATGGTGTCGCCCACCTTGAAGAAGCCGGCCTCGTCGTTCTGGTCCTCCGGCTGGTCGCTATAGAACTGCCGGCCGCGGATGGCATTGAAGTCGAAGGTCAGGCCGTTGATGTACTTGTCGTTGAACGTGGTGCCCAGGGGCGAGATGAAGGTGGGGTCCTCCGTTTCACCATTGGCGCGGTGGCTGATGCGGCGGGCCATCCAGCGGTAGCTATTGCCCATGGTGTCGGGGTCGGTGAGGCGGGCCCACGCGTAGCCCAGCGTATCGTCATTGGGACGCTGCTCGGCCAGTTTGAACCACACCGAGTCCAGGGGCACCGGTTGGGGGATCGAGGTGGTGCTGCTCAGGGTCTTGCCTTCGGCGCTGATGTCCAGCCGGTAGGTATGGCCGGCGACGCCGAAGGTGGCCGCATCCGTGCTCGTATAGATGCAGATGTTCGCGGAGGAGAGCAGGGCCGGGTCCAGTCCGGTGAGGGCGGCCGCCTGCTGGATCTCCTCCTCGGTGAGGTCGCCGGAGCAGATCTGCTGGAGCGTATGCGGCACGCCATTGTCGGTCACCACCACGGTGGCGCCGCCCACGAAGATGGACGCGATGGTGTTCACGTCCGTGGGGGCGAAGTAGCTCTGGGTGCGGGTGAGGATGATGAAGGGCGGTCTGCCGGGCTCGATGGTGCCCTCCACCACCAGGCGCTCGGGCGTGTCGGGCAGGTCCACGGTGATCTCCTTCTCGCAGGAGGCCAGGAGCACCGGCAGGGCGAGCAGGGGGAACGTCTTCGCGAGGCGCTTCATGGTCAGAAGTGGAAGTTCCAGGTGACGGAAGGGATGACGGAGAAGAGCGACACCTGCTTGGCCACCACGCGGAGGTCGCCGTTGCCGATGCTGCCCTCGGTATCGAAATAGATGAAGTAGGGGTTGGAGCGGTTGTAGGCGTTGTACACCGCGAAGGTCCAGCTGCTGCGGTACTTGCGGGGCACTTCGGTCACTTCGCCCGTCACGGGGTCCTTCTTCCGCTTCGTCTCCTTGTTGAGCAGCGTGGCGGCGAGGTCCAGCCGGTGGTAGGGTGCCATGCGGAAGCCGTTGCGCTCGCTGAACTGGCTCACCAGCCGCTGCTCGATCCAGTAGCGCTGCACGGGCAGGGTGGTGGCCTGGCCGGTGCTGTAGACGAAGGTGGCGCCGAAGGTCCAGCGCTTGTTCAGCTCGTAGGAGGCCACCACGCTCAGGTCGTTGCGGCGGTCCCAGCGGCTGGGGAACTCCTTGCCGTCGTTGATGTCCGGGAACTTCCGCATCGTCTTGCTCCAGGTGTAGCCCACCCAGCCGGTGAGCTTGCCCGTGCGCTTCTTGATGAACAGCTCGGCCCCGTAGGAGTATCCGTTGCCGAACACGAGCTGCGCATCGTAGTTCGTGTTGCCGTTGTCCTGCGGCTGCGCGCCCTCGGCGTACTCGATCAGGTTCTCCATGTCCTTGTAGTACACCTCCACGCTCGTCTCGAAGAGGTGGTCGGCGAAGTCGCGGAAATAGCCGGCGGCGTACTGGGTGCCCACCTGGGGCTTCACGTTCTTGCCGCTGGGGATCCACACATCGGTGGGCAGGCCGATGGAGCTGAAGCTGGCCAGGTGCACGTACTGCAGGTTGCGGTTGTAGCTGGCCTTGAGGCTGCTGGTGTTGTCCAGCCGGTAGCGCAGGGCCAGCCGGGGCTCCAGGCCCTGGTAGGCCTTCACCGTGCTGCCGGCGCCGTAGTCGCGCGTGCCGGTGGCGTTGCCTTCATCGTCCAGCAGGTACTCGCGGAAGGAGCCGATGTGCGCGAAGGCGCTCAGGCGCACGCCCGCCGTCATCCGCAGCTGGTCGGTGATGTCGAACTCGTCCATGGCGTACACCGCCAGCTCATTGGCATTGAGCTTCGAGGGCGTGTCGATGTTGAACTCCGTGTCGCCGCTGCTCACGTCCACCGTGCTCGGGGTGTAGATGTGGCGGATGAGCTGCGCGCCGTACTTCAGGCTGTGGCGCACGTTGGGGTACTGGCTCAGGTCCACCTTCAGGCCGTAGTCCTTGATGCCGCTGAACAGCTTGAACTTGAACTCGTCCTGCCCGCCGTCGAAGCGGAACTTGTAGTCGCTGAAGGTGGCGGTGGTGTTCATGAAGAGCTTCGGCCCGAAGACGTGGTTCCAGCGGCCGCTCACCGTGGCATTGCCCCAGGGGATGTTGAAGTCGGGGCTGCCGGGCTCATTGCCCTTCAGGGTGAACACGTCGCGGCCGAAATAGCCGCTGAGGAAGAAGCGGTCCTTGTCGCTCAGGCGGTAGTTCGCCTTCGCATTGATGTCGTAGAAGTAATAGCCGCTGCCGGCGAACTGGCTGTCCTTGTTGATGAGGGGCTTGGTCAGCACGTCGATGTAGGTGCGGCGGGCGCTCACGATGAACGAGCTCTTCTCCTTCACGATGGGCCCCTCCAGGGTGAGGCGCGAGCTGATCAGGCCGATGCCGCCCTGGCCATGGAACTCCTTGGAGTTGCCTTCCTTCATCGTGATGTCCAGCACGGAGGCGGTGCGTCCCCCGTAGTTCGCCGGCATGCCGCCCTTGATCAGCTCGATGTTCTTCACCGCGTCGGCATTGAACACGCTGAAGAAGCCGAAGAGGTGGCTGGCGTTGTACACCGTGGCCTCGTCCAGCAGGATCAGGTTCTGGTCGGGGCCGCCGCCGCGCACGTAGAAGCCGCTGTTGCCCTCGCCGTTGCTCTTCACCCCCGGCAGGTACTGGATCGTCTTCAGGATGTCCACCTCCCCGAGCAGGGCGGGCAGGGTCTGCAGCTTCTGCACGTCCACGTCCATGCGTCCCATGGCGGTGCTCTCCGTGTTGCTCACGCGTTTCTCGCCCACCACCTCTACGGACTTCATCTCGGTCACCGTGGGCCGCAGCAGCAGGTTCAGCTTCCGGTCGGCGTTCAGCACCACCGTGCGCTGGAGGTCCGCATAGCCGATGTAGCGCACCACGAAGGTGTAGGTGCCGGCCTCCAGTGTCACGGAATAGAAGCCGTAGGTATTGGTGGGCACGCCCTTCTGGATCTCCTGCACGAACACGCTCGCCCCGATCAGGGCCTCGCCGCTGGTGGAATCGTTCACGTAGCCGCTCACGGTGAAGCGGTCCTGCGCGTGCAGGGCACAGGCGAAGAGCAGCGCGAGGCCGCTCAGGGGGAGGCGGAGGTGCATGTCGGTGCGGAAGCGGCGCCAAAAGTAGCCGGGCACGGAACGACCTGGCGACCATTGGTCAGCGGCTTTCCCCGCTCGTACCAGGGGCATGTTACCATGCAATGAAGGCGCGGGCGCGCCTGCGCAAGATGCGGGCGGAGGGATGGCCGCGACAGTGCCTTTAATGAACGGAAGCGCTTCGAAAAATACCCGGAAGCCGGTATTTTTCAATGGAACATACTAAAGCATATTTGCGTAACCCGGGATAAACCACCGCTTCGGGTAGCTCCAGATGCCGCCAGTGCGCATCCTTCTTGTTGACGATCAAAGCATCATCCTCGATGGGCTCGAAGCCTTGATCGGGCAGATGCCGGAGTTCACGGTCTGTGGCCGGGCAGGTAATGGGAAGGAGGCGGTGGCACAAGCCAAGACGTTGAAGCCGGACGTGGTGCTGATGGACGTCAGCATGCCGGAGATGGACGGTGTGGAGGCCACACGGCTGGTGACGCGCGCGCTGCCCCGCACACGGGTGCTCGTCCTCACCATGTACAACAACCCCGACCTCGTCCGTGACCTCATGGACGCAGGTGCTTCCGGCTACCTGCTGAAGAACACCGGCCGGAAGGAGCTGCACGAGGCCCTCACCGCGATGGCCGCGGGTGAGCGCTACTTCGCCGGGCCCGTGCAGGACGCGTTGCAGGAGCACCGCGCAGGGGAGCGCAAGCCCGGCGAGCAGGGCCACACCCTCACCAAGCGTGAGAAGGAGGTCGTCCTGCTGATCGCCGCCGGGTGCACCACACAGGAGATCGCCGACCGGCTCTTCCTCAGTCCCGCCACCATCGAGACGCACCGGAAGAACATCTTCCACAAACTGGATTGCCACAACTCCGCCGCGCTGGTGAAATACGCCCTGGAGCGCGGCTGGCAGATGGACATCGGATCGTAACCACCAACACGCGCTCAAACGCTCTACCACCATGAGGACCGTTCATTATGTGCTAATCGGACTGGCGCTGGTCGCCATCATCGTGATCGGATCGCTCCTGCGCTCCTCGGGGGGCCAGGACGTCGACGTGACCGATGTGGATTGGCGCGACTTCAACTGCGCCACGGACGGCGGCAAGCCGTACATCTCGCTGCTCAAGAACACCGACCGGAAATACGACCTTTCCGTGCTCATCCCGGTCTGCTGGGGCAATGTGACCTTCACGAGCGCCGGTTTCGGGGCCAAGGGCATCTATGAGGTCCTCTTCACGGCCACCGGCACACGGACGCCCGGCGACACCGTGGTGAAGGAGCTCCTGGTGCAGAACGTCCAGGACATCCCCTCCATCGCCTCGCAGGTCAAGGTGATCGTCAGGAGCACCACCTCCGATGAGACCACCACGGTGGTGACCACCGACGCCGACGATGAATCCTCGGGGATCCCGCTCAACGAGGTGCTGGCCATGCACTATGACGGCACCACGTACACACTGTCGGGTTTCGCCTACGGCAACCAGCCCTACGACCCGGTACCGACGACGTGGCTGCGGAACGTCCTTCCCGTGGACCTGGGAAGCGTGCCGCCGACGGCGAAGACCACCTTCGTCCGTAATCAGATGGCGCCGCCGTCTGCTCCGGCGGCCACCTACCGGGCCCAACTGCGGTACAGCAATGGCTCCCCCGGCCGGTCGTTTGCCTTCAAGCCGTCCCTGAACAATTGATCGTTGCCGCCGATCGCGGCCGTCCTGCTCGATGCATGCCTTGCTCCGCAACGGGCCCCTCGCGAAGGGGCTGCTGCTGGCGGTCGGCCTGCTGATCGGGGCGGCCGCGTTCGCGCAGGCGGGTTCCGCCCCGTCGCGGAAGGACCTGGAGCGGGTGGCCGAACTGAACCGGCGCAGCTTCGACCTCCGCAAGGACCATCCGGATTCGAGCATGGCCCTCGCCCGCGAGGCCATCATCCTGGCCGGGGGCATCGGTGATACCGTCGGCCTCGCGCTCGCCTACAAGCGGGTGGGCCTCGTGATGAGCCGCCGCAGCGACCTGGACAGTGCGCTGTGGTACTACCGGAAGGCCATGGTGCTGGAGGAGCGCGTAGGGCATCGCAAGGGCATGATGGCCACCGCGCAGAACATCGGCGAGGTGCTCAAGAAGAAAGGCGACCTGGACCAGGCGCGGGACATGTACCTCGTGGCCCTGGACCTGGGGAAGGCCCTGGAGGACGATGAGGCCCAGGCGCTGGCCCACAATGCCTTGGGGGCCACCTACCAGCGCATGGGGGATTTCGATCTGGCCCTGGACCACTTGTTCAAGGCCCTGGAGATTCGCAAGCGGACGAAGGACAAGGTGGGCCTGCGGGCCAGCTACCTCAACCTGGGGAACCTCTATTTCGCCTTCGACCGGGATGCGAAGGCCCAGGAGTATTACCACTACTACATCGAGGCGGCGCGCCAGGAGGGCTCCAGCGCCGACATGGCCACGGGCCTCATGAGCCTGGGCAACATGCTCGAGCGGAAGGCCCCGATGCAGGCCCTGGCCTACTATGATTCCGCCCTGGTGCGGTACAGGCAGGTGCAGAACAAGGTCGGGGAGGCGAATACGCTGTTGAACATGGCGGGGCTGCGGACGACGCAGCGCGACCATGCCACGGCCATGCTCGAGGCCGAAGCCGCACTGGACCTGCATGAGAAGGCCGGCAACTCCCGGGGGATCGGGCAGGCCCACCTGCTCCTGGGCAAGCTGGAGCGGCTGCAGGGCGATCTGCCCGCAGCCGAGGCGCACCTGCAGAAGGCTTTGCATGAGTTCAACGACAGCGGGAACAAGGCCGAGGTCCCCAATGTGATCGACCAGCTGTCGTTGCTGCGGCAGGCACAGGGGCGGCTGGACGAGGCGCTCGAGCTGATCAAGCGCTACCAGGAGATGAAGGACAGCCTCTTCGGGGAGAAGCAGACCGAGCAACTGGCCGTGGCCGAGATGCGCGAGAAGTACGATGCCGAACAGCGCGTGGCCGAGATCCAGGAGCTGAAGGCGGCGAAGGCGCTGGAGGTGGAGAAGCAGGAGCGGCGCACGTGGGAGCGCAACGCCCTCATCGGCATCCTCCTCCTGCTGGTCCTCGCGCTCTCCATGCTCATGCGCGACCTGCGCCAGCGCAAGCGCCTGGCCCGGCAGGAGCATGCCCTCTATGAGCAGCGTATCAACGGCATGATGCGGCAGCAGGAGATCCGCTCGCTCGACGCCATGATGGAAGGGCAGGAGAAGGAGCGCAAACGCATCGCCCAGGACCTCCACGACCGGCTGGGGAGCATGCTCAGCGCCATCAAGCTCCAGTTCAGCGCCTTGGAAGGGCGCATCGAGGCCCTCCAGCAGGACCACCGGAAGCAGTACGCCCACGTGTTCTCCCTGCTGGACGAGGCGGTAGGCGAGGTGCGGCGCATCTCGCACGACATGGTGAGCAGCTCCCTGGCGCGCTTCGGGCTGCGCGGGGCGCTGGAGGACCTGCGTGCGGCCCTGGAGGCGCCCGGCAAGCTGAAGGTGGAGATGAGCCTCTTCGGCCTGGACGAACGCCTGGACCAGCGCGTCGAGATCGCCACCTACCGGATGGTGCAGGAGTGCGTGGCCAATGCGCTCAAGCATGCCAAGGCGGGGCAGATCTCCATCCAGGCCACGCGCAGCGCGGGCACGCTCAATGTGATCGTGGAGGACGACGGCGTCGGCTTCGATACCAAGGACGTCAGTGAAGGGATGGGCATGGGCAACCTCCGGCAGCGCGCGGCGGCCATCGGCGGCACCGTGCAGGTGGATGCCCGGCCCGGCCGGGGCACGAGCGTCACCATCGACATCCCGCTAGCGTGAGCGGCCCATGCGGGCGGTCTGCGCCCGC
The DNA here is from genome assembly GCA_018267055.1 of Bacteroidota bacterium. GTDB lineage: Bacteria > Bacteroidota > Bacteroidia > Flavobacteriales_F > PHOS-HE28 > PHOS-HE28. The sequence goes on along the minus strand of JAFDZF010000124.1, from coordinate 36,457 downwards.
TGGCTCGGGCATCGGCCCCCATGGGGTCTTTGCGGGGGCCGGTCGCACGGAAAGGCGGCCGGATTTTTTTAGAGGACCATCGTCAAGCCCGTCTTCTTACATTCGCGCCCTCTTCGGGGTGTAGCGCAGCCCGGTAGCGCACTTGCATGGGGTGCAAGGGGTCGCTGGTTCGAGTCCAGTCACCCCGACGAAGAGAAGGCCCGCGGCATGCCGCGGGCCTTTCGCTTTCCGGCTCCGTCGACATGGAAAAGGCCGCCCGTCGGGCGGCCTTTTCCATGTCGACGGAGCGATCCTCAGCGCGAGAGCGGCAGCCGGAAGACGCGTTCCGAACCGTCCATGCGCAGGCGCAGGAAGTACACGCCGTTCGGAAGCCCGGCCGTGGGCAGCGACAGGCGGCCGGTGGACGCGGTCCCTTGCTCGGTAACGACCAGACGGCCGGTGGCGTCCAGCACGTCGGCCGCCACGGCACGGGCGCTGCCGGGCTGCCATTGCGCCACGAAACGGTCGCCCGCGCTCCAGGCGTTCACCGCTGCCTCCGTGGTGGCGTCGGCCACGCCGGTGGCGAGCGACACGACCACCGGTTGTTCGGTCTGCGCCGTGCAGTCACCCTCGGTCACCGTCAGCCGGACCGTGTAGGCGCCGGGCAGCGTGTACTGGTGGATCGGCTCGTTCTCGCTGCTCTCCGTCCCGTCGCCGAACGACCAGGTGTAGCCGGCGTCGTAGGTGCCGGTATTGAAGACGAAGAGCGTGTCACCCACCATCAGCTCGGTGGCCGAGGCCAGGAACTGGGCCACAGGGCCATCGCCGGCGGCGACGTGCACATCGCCCAAGGTGAACATGCAGCCGTTGCCGTCCAGGATGGTCACGCTGTGGTCACCGGCCGGCGCATCGCTCAGGTCCTCATTGTGCGAGCCGGTGCTCCAGGTGAAGGTATAGGGGGCCGTGCCGCCCATCACCATCAGATCGGCGCTTCCGTCGGCGGATGCGGCGCAGGTCGTCCCCTCCGTGGTCGCGGTGACGTCCAGGGCCGCGGGCGAGGCGATATGGACCGTCTGCGTCAGTTGCCCGCAGGTGGCGTTCCCGCTCACGGCCACCTGGTAGTCACCGGCCGGCAGGCCTTCCACCGTCATGGGGGCGGTCTGCTGTGCGGCCTGGCCCAGGATGGCACCGAGGTCGTTCGTCACCGTGTAGTCCCAGGGACCCTGGCCGCCACCGGTCACCGTGATGGCGCCCTGCGGGGAGCCGGCGCACAGGAGGTCCTGCGTGCTCACGCTCACCGGAGCGCTCAGGTGCAGCACGAAGCGGGCCGGTTCGGCGGGCTCGTCCGCGGTCATCTGGAACGTATAGCTGGCGCCTTCCGCCACTTGGGTCGTTGCGCCGGTGTGCCGGTCCTCCAGTACCAGGCAGCTCATGCCCACCAGGCGGCCGACGTCCGAGAGGACGATCGTGTATTCGCCATCGGCCTGCACATCCACCTTCACCGGCACGTCCATCGCGCCTTCGAGGGGACCGTAGGCATTGATCGTCAGGTCCTGGCCGTCCGTGCTCTGCGTGCTCAGGAAGAGTGCTTCGGGGTGGCCGAAGGGGAACTTGTGGATGTCATGTGCTCCCGTGGCGGGCGTGCCGTTGATGAAATGCACCAGGGCCTCATCGGTGAAGAGCGAGGCCGGCGTGCTCAGTTTCAGGCGCACCATCGGCCGGTCGTCCAGCTGCTGGGAGAACACCCCGCCATTGATCGGCTCCAGCACCTTGGCGGCTTCGGACACCGTGGTGGTGAGGTTGCTGCCCGTGGCGTGCAGCCAGAACCCTTGCGACGACTGGATGTTGCCGTTCGTGCCACCGGTACCCAGGCTGTTGGCCTCATCCCAGGCGGCGTTCTGGCCCGATCCGGGATCATAGATGTAGTAGAAGTTCTCCACGTCGGCCCCCCGGGCGATCAGGCTGAAATCGATGGGCGAGGGCACCGGGTTCCCCACGAGGTTGAGGCCGTCCACGGCGGGCACGCCCGTGTTGGTATAGGTCATCGGCAGCGTCACCGGCGTATTGGCGATCTGCGGGATGCCGCGCACGTCCACCGTGAAGGCCGTGGTGGTGTTCAGGTTGCTGCCGCTCCAGGCCGCGAAGCCTTTTCCGATGGTCAGCGGGTCGTTCACGTTCGTGGGGCCCACCAGGCCGTCGGAGCTTGCAGGACCCGGATCGGTCTCATTATAGCTGCGTACGCTGGGCCAGAGGATGCCGCTGCCGGGAGGGCTTTGGAAGTTCGGGAAGGCCGAGCCGGGGAAGCCGGCGGTGAAGAAGTCGTCCGTCCAGTCCACGATGGTCCGGCCTTGCACCGGAGAACAGAGCAGGCGCCAGTCGGTCACGCCTGCGGGGATGTAGCGCTCCATGAGCAATTGGCCGGTGTAGCCGGCGGTAGGGGCCACTGGGCCCAGGCGGGCGGTACCCGTGCCGGTGCTCACCAGTTGCACGTCGGTGGCGCTCGCATCGAAGGTGCCATTGTCCAGCTGAAGTGTGCCGTTCACCCGGACCACGGGCGTCGTCACGGTCGTTCCACCGCCATTCAGGGTGATGTCGTGCCACTCGATGGCCGTCGTGCCAGCGATGGTGCCCGTCGAAGGCGACAGCAGGCGCAGGCGGTCGTCCGCCGAGTTCAGTGTGCCGTTCACCAGGACGGAAGGGCCGTTCACGGAAAGCGTGCCGACGCCGGTCAAGGTCAGGGTGCCGCCGCTCTCCACCGCGAAGTCGCGCACGGGGATGGAGGCATTGTTCGTGGTGGTCACCGTGTGCGTGTTCTGCACCACCATGCTCGCGTTCTTGGTGAAGGTCACCGCGCCGGGAGCGGGGCTGCCCGTGCGCGAGGTGGACCAGATGGCGGCTGCCTGGCTGCCATTGCCACGGCTGTAATAGATCGGGGAGCACAGGATGCCGGAAAGCTGGATTGCGTCGATGTTCCACACTTCGTTCACGGAGTTGTTGCGCGCGATCACTTTCAGGGCCACGGTATTGGTGCCGTTGGGGATGGTGATGTGCACGGTGCTGTACCCGTCCGTGGTGCGGTTGCCGCTTCCGGCAGGCCTGAGGTTGATGGGTATGCCGGCCGTGGTGGAGGCTATGCCGACCCCGGTACTGTAGCCCCAACGGGAATTGCTGTTGCCCGAGATGCACACATCCGGATCCGCAGGGAAGGGAGCCCCGTTCAGCGAGATGTAGAATGCGACCGAATCCGCCACGTCCGCCCCTTCCGAGCTGATCAGTGCCGTGCTCGAGACCCGTGCGGACAACAGGATGCCCGACCAATCCTGCGTGCTTACCGTGCCTAACTGCAGGGTATTGGTGCCGTTGTTGCTCTGCCAGGAGCGCGAACTGGTCAGTATGCGCTGGTTGGCTGGGGTATCGCCGCCGCCCGCCGCGGAGCTGATCTGCCCGCCCCCCGCGGTCACTGGCCAGGTATCGGCAGGCAATGCATCGAAGCCTTGGAGGAGCGAGATCGGGGCGGTCTCATCGTCGGCCAGGCTCAGGGTGTACTGCGGATTGCCCCCGATGGACGGTGTGCCCTGGCCGCCGGCCACGTTCTGCAATGTGAGCACGAAGGTGGCGTTGCCATCGCAAGCCCCATTGTCCGAAAGGGTGATCGTCTGGGACTGGCTCGCCAGGCTGCCGCCGGGGAAGGTCAGCGTCTGCACGGCATAGTTGCCGATGCGCGCGGCCGGACCGCTGGTCAGGGCAAGCTGCACCGTGGTGGCATTGGTCGGGTGTGGGTTCGTGATGGACACGGAGACGGAGGTCGAGCCACCGTTCTCGTTCACGCTGCCCACATTGCTCAAGAGCGCTACTTGCGTGCTGGTACGGCCGGTGATCACGATGTTGTCCAGTGCGAACTCGTCCCAGGACCCGGTTCCGGCCACGTCGAACGTGCGCCAACGGATATAGAAGTAACCACCGTTCGGGATGGATATGCCGCCCACGTTTGCGCTACGGGGATTGGCCACCCAGGCAGTGCCTGCCGGACCTACTGGAGACACCACGTCAAGTGAAGGCAGGTCCGTATAGTTCGCATCATCTTCCGAATAACGTACGTTGAACGAGTTCGATCGCCCCTGGTCGTCGCGGTAGTAAACCACGTAGGAGAGATCGAACCCCGTAAGCGTAAATCCGGTATTGTTCTGGACGCGGAGGGTGACGCTTCCGGGCGTGAAGTCGGTGGAGTTGGGCTGGAAGCCGAGTGCACGTCCCGTGATGCCGGTCCCGCCCATGGAATAGATGCCCCCGACGGCCACGATCCCGTTGCCGGGAGCCGTGGTGCCGCGGCGGAAATCCGTGCTGGCCGTGGTATAGGTGCCGCCATAGGTGGTGTTGCCGTCGCTCCAGCCGAAGGTCACCCAGGCATCCGAATCCAGCTGGCCTGCGGTCGGCGTGGGTTGGAAGCCGGCACCCGTGAAAACCCCGTTACCGACACCGGCCACGGTACCGTCGAAATCGATCGTGTACGGGGTGTTCACCACGGCCACGTTCAGCTGGGCGCTCACGAGGAGCGGACCGGCCAGGCAAGCCATCGCGGCCAGGGGGCGGAGCGGGAAGAAAGAGCGGGGAGCGGCGGGGTACAGGTTCTTCATCGGGGCGGCTTCTGGGATGGCAACGGCCTTACTGCGCGCAGGGTTTCTGCACGGAGAACAAACATACACGCGGGCCTTGTACGCCCTGGGCCGGCCGTGGACCATGTTATCCACAGCATGCGCGGGTCGTCCGGGGGGAGCGCCTAGAGCGCCAGCCGGCCTTGCCGCTCCATGGACAGGCGGAGCTGCCCTACCTCCTTGCGCAGGTCCATCACGCTGCGCGTCAGGTCGTCCCGGGTCAGGTTGGGTTCCGGCAGCTCATGGCTGATGAAGTGCACGAACTTCCAGATCTCCAGCACATCGGAGATGGCGACCTCATAGGGAGAGTACAGCGGATTGGTGCTGCACAGCAGCAGGGTGCCCTTCTCCTTCAGCTGGTCGTACACCACCTTGAACACGATGCCGTCCTCCTTGGTGATGATGATGTAAGGCTGCCCATTGCGCAGCGTGTTCCAGTTCTGGATGTACTCACCCGTGACCCAGGACCCATCGGAGACGGGGGGCATGCTGTCACCGCTGATCTGGAAAGTGCGGTACTTGCGGTCGCGGCTCAGGAACGGCATCTGGAACGCCGGCAGCACGCTGATGTATTCCGGGTCGGCATATCCGGCGGCGTAGCCGGCCTTGGCCTTCTCCGACACCAGCTCGATGTTCTCCCGGTCGGAGCGGTCCACCGTAGTGGCCAGTACGCGCAGGCGGCGCCCGTTCAGGTCGATGTCGCCTCCGCGCTCCAGGATGCCGAGCTGGCTTTCGCTCAGCTGGGTGAGGTCCTCCTTCAGCAGCTTGTCGATGCTGACCTTGAAATAATTGCTGATGCGCACCAGCAGGTCGAAGGGCGGCTCGGCCGTGCCGTTCTCATAGCCGCTCCAGCTGGAACGTTTCACCTCCAGGCCGATGGCGACCTCCTCCTGCGAGCGGCCGCGGCGGCCGCGTAAGAGCTTGATGTTGCTTCCGAACAGGGCATTGCTGGCCATGGCGATCGGTGTTGGGTGATCGGTTCTTCGTCAGGGGAATGATGGATCCCCTGTCAAAGGTAATGACGGATCCCTCGTCTCCAAATCGACGGATATCCCGACCTTTGGACCATGGACGGTAAGGCCACGCTGGTGCTCGGCGCCAGCGAGAAAGGGGAGCGGTACTCCAACATGGCGGTCCGGCGCCTGCGGGCGCATGGGCATCCGGTGGTGGCGGTGGGCCTGCGCGAGGGCCTGATCGACGATACGCCCATCGTGAAGGATATCCCCGAAGGTGTACGGGTCGACACCGTCACCCTCTACCTGAACGCGCAGAACCAGGCGGCGTGGGCGGCGCGCATCCTGGCATTGCGACCGGCGCGGCTCATCTTCAATCCCGGGGCGGAGAACCCGGCTTTGGCCGGTGCGGCGCGTATGCAGGGCATCGAGGTGTTGGAGGCCTGCACCCTGGTGCTGCTGGCCACCGGCCAGTATTGATCGCGGAGCACGCATCCGGCGGCCCGCATTGTCAGGTCGCGGGAAGTCGACACCTTCGCGGCCCTCTTCCGACCACTGCTCGCATGGAACTGCATCAAGGGACCTATCGCATCGGCGGCGTGCCCGCCCTGGACATCGCTCGGCGTGCCGGCACGCCCGTCTACGTGTATGACGCCGCCATCATGGAGCGGCAGGCGCAACGGCTGAAGAAGGCCTTCAGCGGCACGCCCACCCGCTTCATGTACGCCTGCAAGGCGCTCGGCAACGTGGCGGTCCTCAAGCACATGCGCAGCCTCGGCCTGGGGCTGGACACGGTGAGCATCCAGGAGGCGGAGATCGGTCTGCAGGCGGGGTTCACGCCGGAGGAGATCCTCTTCACGCCGAACATGGTCTCCTTCACCGAGTACCAGCGCGCCGTGGGACTGGGGCTGCACATCACCATCGACAGCATCCCCGTGCTCGAACGCTTCGGGCATACCTATGGTGCCGATGTGCCGGTGTGCATCCGCATCAACCCGCACATCATGGCGGGCGGCAATGAGCGCATCAGCACCGGCCACGTGGACAGCAAGTTCGGCATCAGCATCCACCAGCTGCGGCATGTGGAGCGCATCGTGGCCACGCACGGCCTTCGGGTGGAGGGCCTGCACATGCATACGGGCAGCGACATCCTGGACACCGAGGTCTTCCTGCGCGCGGCGGAGCTGCTGCTCGAGATGGCCGACCATTTCCCGCAACTGCGCTTCCTCGACCTGGGCAGCGGGTTCAAGGTGCCCTATAAGCCGGAGGACATCGCGACGGACGTGGAGGACCTGGGCCAGCGGCTGGCCGAGCGCATCCGCGCCTTCAATGCGCAGCGCGAAGTGCCCGTGGAGCTCTGGTTCGAGCCCGGCAAGTTCCTGGTGAGCGAGGCGGGCGTGCTGCTCGTTTCCGTCGACCTGATCAAGCAGACCACCGCCACGGTCTTCGCCGGTGTGGACAGCGGCCTGAACCACCTGATCCGCCCCATGCTGTACGGGGCGCACCACGGCATCGTGAACGTGAGCCGGCCGGCCGGCAAGCCGCGCATCTACACCGTGGTGGGCTACATCTGTGAGACGGACACCTTCGCCTGGGACCGTCAGCTCCCCGAGGTGCAGGAAGGCGACGTGCTCGCATTCCTCAACGCGGGAGCCTATGGCTTCAGCATGGCGAGCAACTACAATGCCCGCCCACGCCCGGCCGAGGTGTTCGTGAAGGACGGCAAGCCCCTGCTCATCCGCCGGCGCGAGACGGTGGAGGACCTGCTGGCCCTGCAGGTGGAGCAGGCGCTCTGATCGCTGCCGACGCTCAAGCCTGGTCCAGCGCGGCCAGGATCGCCGCACAGGCCTCGCGCACCTGCGGCTCGCTGATGACCAGCGGCGGCGCGATGCGGAAGGCGGTGGGGCAGGAAAGAAACCAGAAGCCCAGCACGCCGCGCTCCAGCCCGTGCATCACCACGCGCTGCACGCGGTCGGCATCACCGAGGTCCACGGCCAGCATCAGCCCTTCGCCGCGCACCTCGTGGATCGCGGGATGCACGAGCAGCTGCTTGAAGAGGGTGCCCATGCGCGCGGCGTTCTCCACCAGGCGCTCCGCGAGCAGGGCATCCAGCGCGGCGAGCCCGGCGGCGCACGCCAGCGGATGCCCGCCGAAGGTGGTGATGTGACCGAGCACAGGGTCGTGCGTGAGCAGCCGCATGTGCGTACGGGGACCGACGAAGGCGCCCATCGCCATGCCGCCGCCGAGGGCCTTGCCCAGCACGAGGATGTCGGGCGTCACGCCGAAGCGCTCGAAGGCGAAGAGCGTCCCGGTGCGGCCGAAGCCCGTCTGCACCTCATCGAACACCAGCATCGCGCCGGTGGCGGTGCACCGTTCGCGCAGGGCGCGCATCCAGGCCGCGTCGGGCACGCGCACGCCGGCATCGCCCTGGATGGGCTCCACCACCACGGCGGCGGTGTCCGCATCGATCCGGTCCAGCTCCGCCATCGTATTGAAGCGGAGGAAGTGCACGTCGGGCAGCAGGGGGCGGTTGCGGTACTTCTTGGCCTCGTTGCCGGTGATGCTCAGCGAGCCGTGGGTGCTGCCGTGATAGCTCCCATGGCAGGCCACCAGCCGCGTGCGGCCGGTGATGCGCTTGGCCAGCTTCAGGGCGGCCTCGTTCGCCTCCGTGCCGCTGTTCACGAAATAGGTGCAGTCCAGCGAAGAGGGCAGCACGCCGGCCAGCTTCTCCGCGAAACGCACCTGGGGCTCCTGGATGAACTCGCCATAGGGGATCACGTGCAGGTAACGGTCCGCCTGCTCCCGGATGGCCGCCACCACCTGCGGATGCCGGTGCCCCACGTTGTTCACCGCGAGGCCCGCCACCAGGTCGAGGTAGCGCTTCCCATCGCGGGTGTGCAGGTAGCAGCCTTCCGCGCCGGTGATGTCCAGGGCGATGGGGAAGGGGCTGGTCTGTGCGAGGTGGTCGCGGAACGCGGTACGGAGATCGCCCATGGTGCAAAGAAGCGAAGGAGGCGGGAGGTGTGGGGGGACGTGGGGCACGTACCTCGCACTTCACCCATTCTCCTCACGTTGCACCCCTCATCAGGGCTTCGGATGCCGCTCGTCCCGGTGTTCGCGTACGCGCTTGAACAGCTCGCGGTTGAAGTCGCGTTCGCTGCGGGCGAGCCGGAGGGTCTTCACCGCGCCGATGGTCTTCCGGAACTCACCGGAATAGCGCTTCCGGATGTCGAGCTCGCGCTGGCGCGCGGCGAGGCCTTCGTCCAGGATCCTCGCGGCCTCCGCCTCGGTGAGCGTGGTCCCCTCCCGGGCCTCCTTGTTCCGCGCGCGCATCTCCTTGCGCACGGCCTCGATCTCCTGGTCGTACCGGTCGTACACGGGCCAGAACGTCCGAGCTTCCTCGGGTGTGAGCGCCAGGCGTTGGGTGATGAAGGCGATCTTCTGTGTCTTGATCTCCTGCATCCGCTCCTCGGAGAGCGCGGGTGCTTCATCGTCCTGCGGCCGGGCGAAGAGGGCGCTGCCCAGCGACAGCAGGAGCAGGAGCGGACGGAGGAGGCCGGTGTTCATGGTCGGTCGGTCAGTTCGGTGAGGTCGAGGCCTTCGTGCTCCGCATAGGCCAGGAGCTCGGCCTCGCTGAGGTCCAGGTGCACGTCCGTCCAGGGCGAAGGGCCGTCCGCACCCGCCAGCAGCTCGGGCAGGTCCAGTGTCTCCAGGTCCTCGTCGCTGAGGTCGGTGGCCTGTAGTGCGATGGCCGTCGCGGGGACCGGTGCAGCCTCCTTCCGGCCCAGCCACCAGGCCCCGGTGCCCAGCACCGCCAGCACGGGCAGGGCGATGGCCGTACGCCGCCACCAAGCGGCAGGGCGCCGTTCCGGGGTGCCCACCAGGGCCTGCACGCGGTGGGGAAAGTGCGCGAAGAACGCGTCCGGCGCCACGAAGGGGGCGCATTTCGGGATCCCGCCCAGCGTGGGGGCCAGGCGGCGCAGTTCCTCGTGTTCGTGGCGGTCTTCCATGGGGTGCCGGGCGTTGGACGGGGTCACGGCCGGTTGGTTTGATCCGGGCGCGTCAGCTCCTCCTCGATCTTCTTCACGGCGATGTGGTAGCTGGATTTCAGCGCGCCGATGCTGGTCCCGGTGATGCCGCTGATCTGCTCGTACTTCATTTCCTCGAAGTACTTCATGGTGAACACCGCGCGCTGCTTCGGGGGCAGCTTCATCACCGCGCGCTGTAGCTTCCGTTGGATGACGTCGCCGCTGAAGTGCTCGCTGCTGTCGAGCGTGGTGGTCAGCCGCTCGATCACGCTGTCGCTGCTCACGAAGAGGCCGCGGCGCATGCGGCCCAGGTGGGTGATGCTCTCGTTGTGCGCGATGCGGTAGAGCCAGCTGAAGAGCTGGGCGTCCTCCCGGAACCGGTCGAGCCCGTTCCAGGCCTTGAGAAAGACGTTCTGCAGCACGTCCTGGCTCTCATCGGGATCGGTCACCATGCGGCGCACGAAGCCGTAGAGGCGGCGCTGGTACTTGCGCACGATCAGGTTGAACGCGTAGTGGCGGCCGTCCTCCGTGCGGAAGCGGGCGAGCAGCTCGGCGTCGTCGGGATCGGTCATGGGCGCGGACCGGGCCTTCCAAATGCGATGCCGCTCCGCCCGGGCACCGGGAGCGGGCCTACTTGCGGGCGATGGCGCGCAGGGCGGCCTTCACCACGTCGGGCGTGTCCAGGCCGTACTTCTTCAGCAGCTGGTCCGGTGTGCCGCTCTCGCCGAAGCTGTCGTTCACCGCCACGTACTCCTGGGGGGTGGGACGGGTGCGCGCCAGCAGCTGCGCGATGGTATCGCCCAGCCCGCCGTAGCGGTTGTGCTCCTCGCAGGTCACGGCGCATCCGGTCTTCGTTACGGAAGCAAGGACCGCTTCCTCGTCCAGAGGTTTGATCGTGTGCACATTGATCACCTCGGCGTGCACGCCCTGCTTCTCCAGTTCCTCGGCGGCCTGGAGGGCCTTCCACACCAGGTGGCCGCAGGCGAGGATGCTCACGTCCGTGCCGGGGCTCAGCACCTGGGCCTTGCCGATCTCGAAGGGCAGGTCGGCGGGGATGAACACCGGCCACTTCGGGCGGCCGAAGCGCAGGTACACGGGGCCTTCGTGGTCGGCGATGGCGATGGTGGCCTGCCGGGTCTGGTTGTGGTCCGCCGGCACGATCACGGTCATCCCGGGCAGCATGCGCATCAGCCCGATGTCCTCCAGGATCTGGTGCGTGGCGCCGTCCTCGCCGAGGGTGAGGCCGGCGTGGCTGGCGCAGATCTTCACGTTCTTGCCCGCGTAGGCGATGCTCTGCCGCACCTGGTCGTACACGCGGCCGGTGCTGAAGTTGGCGAAGGTGCCGGTGAAGGGGATCTTGCCGCCGATGGTGAGGCCCGCGGCGATGCCCATCATGTTGGCCTCGGCGATGCCCACCTGGATGAAGCGGTCGGGGAAGGCCTTGGCGAAGGCGTCCATCTTCAGCGAGCCGGTGAGGTCTGCGCAGAGGGCCACCACGCGGTCGTCGGTCCGGCCGAGCTCGAGCAATCCTGCACCGAAGCCGGAGCGCGTGTCTTTCTGGTCAAGGACGGGGTAGGTGGTCATGGGTCAGTGGTGATTGGCAGCAGGGTAGTTGGCAGGGGCAGGAGCAGGCGGCAAGAGCGGTCAGCAGGAGCAAGGACCAGAGGCGTTGATGCTTCCTGCGCTTGCTCCTGCCTCCTGGCGTTCATCTCAGAGGTCGAGGTTGGTGGAAAGGCCGCTGCGGACGGTCACGTCCCTGTCGATGGAGAAGAGCGTGCGGTCGGCGTTGACCGAGCGCAGGATCACCTTATAGTCGCCGGGCAGCAGGCGGAACTGGTTGCGGGCCACCGACGGGTCGAGGTCCACCACCCATTTCAGCTCGGCGCCCTCCTTGACGAAGATGGCGCCGTAGCTGGGGCTCGGGGCGTTCACATTGAGCACACCGCTCTGGGGCACGCGCACGGGCGTCACCGTGCTCTGTTTGATCGCCACGTCGGGGATCAGCAGGCGGGGGAGGGTGAGCACCTCCAGGTCGTAGACGCCGGTGCGGTAGCGGTCCACGGTGTTCATACGTTGCACGTTCAGGGTGGCGGGGTCGCCTTTCCGGCGCACGAGGCATTGCACCTCGTTGTCGCTCATCACGCCGCTGCCGGTGCGCAGGTCCAGGTCGCCCTGGCCGGCCACGAGGGCGATCACGTTGTGCTGGCCGGGCTCGATGGTCACGTTCTCCTTGGTGCTGGGCGGCAGCGTGTGCGCCACGATGCGGTAGGTGAACACGGGGTCGATGCTCAGCGTGTCCGGCCGGCCGCTGCGGTCCATGGTGTGCACGAAGTGGTAGCGCTGCTGGCCCGTCCGCTGGTCGTAGAAGGTCACCGGCACGTTCGTCTCGGTGGGCTTGCTGTCGTCGGTGAGGAGGAGGAGCTGGGTGGTGGTGCTGTTCAGCGCCTGGTCGATCACCACCTTCAGCACGCGGTCGAACATCTCCGGGGTGCTCGCATCGTAGTAGTTGCCCACGCAGCGCAGGTCGTACTTGCCGGTCTCTTCCAGGCCGATGCCGATCACGAAGGGCTTCAGCACGATGCCCTTGGCCTGGAGGGCGCGGCTCACCGCGCAGGGGTCCTCGTCGCAGGCCTCGATGCCGTCGGTGATGAGGATGATGACGTTGCGGGCCTTGCTGTCCGGGAAATCGCCGGCGGCCTTCTCCAGCGAGCGGGCGATGGGCGTGGTGCCCAGGCAGCGCACCTCGTTCATCTTCCGGCGGATGGCCGGGCCGTTGCCGGGGGCGAAGGGCACCTCGAGCCGCGTGTCGTCGCAGTCCTGCTTGCCGGGCTCGATGCGGGTCTGGTGCCCGTAGATGCGCAGGGCCAGCTGGATGTCGGGTACGTTCTCGATGGGCGTCAGCGACTCCAGCAGGATCCGCCGGGCGGCGACGATCTTCGGCTCATTGCCCCAGAAGGCGTTCATGCTGTTGCTCGCGTCCATCACGAAGAGGATGCGGGTCAGCTTGGGCTTCGGCTCCTTGGTGCGCTGCGCCTGCACGGGCGCCAGCCACAAGGTCCCTAGGAGGAGCAGGGTGAAGGACAGGGTGGAACGGCGGCGCATCACCGGTGGAACGGGGAAAAGCGTGCCGATCGCATCCATCATCGGGCAGCGGCCGTCGGTGGGGCGGCGCGGTTCAGTAGTCGCCGAAGGTTTCCGGCAGCTGGGCCATGGCCTGGGCGAGCTGGGCGTCGTTGGGGGCGATGCCGTGCCATTCGTGGCTGCCCATCATGAAGTCCACGCCATGGCCCATCTCGGTGTGCATCAGGACCATCACGGGCTTGCCATGGCCGGTGCGTGCCTTCGCTTCGGCCAGCGTGCCCAGCAGGCGGGCCATGTCGTTGCCGTCGGTCTCCAGCACGTCCCAGCCGAACGCGGTCCACTTCGCCTTCAGGTCGCCCAGGGGGAGCACCTGGTCCACGTCGCCGTCGATCTGCCGGCCGTTGTAGTCCACGGTGCTGATCAGGTTGTCCACCCGGTGGGCGGCCGCGAACATGGCGGCTTCCCAGATCTGGCCCTCCTGCAGCTCGCCGTCGCCGTGCAGGCTGTAGACCAGGCGGTCGTCGCCGTTCAGGCGCTTGGCCAGGGCCGCGCCGATGGCCACGCTGAGCCCCTGGCCCAGGGAGCCGCTGGCCATGCGCACGCCGGGCAGGCCCTCATGCGTGGTGGGATGGCCCTGCAGGCGGCTGTCCAACTTGCGGAAGGTGGCCAGCTCCTGCACGGGGAAGTAGCCGCTGCGCGCCAGTACGCTGTAGAACACCGGGCTGATGTGGCCGTTGCTGAGGAAGAAAAGGTCCTCGCCGATGCCGTCCATGGTGAAATGGGCCGGGTCGTGGCGCAGCACCCGGAAGTACAGGGCCGTGAAGAAGTCGGCACAGCCGAGGGAGCCTCCCGGGTGGCCGCTCTGGCAGGCGTGCACCATCCGGACGATGTCCCGGCGTACCTGGGTGGCGATGCGTTGGAGCTCGTCGATGGTCCGGCCTTCGCCGGACCCGCCGGAAGCCTTGTCCGGTGCGGGTGTCGTCATGGTCTGCACGTCGTCCTGGATCGCCCGCGAAAGTATCCGGAGGGCCCGGGAAGCCCCGTCCCGCGTGGATAACTTCTGAAAACTAGGGGGCCGGGAAGGCGTGTCTTCCAGGTTAAGCGCGTGGGATCTTTGTGTTATCCCAATGTTAGATCCGTGCGAAACAAGTGTTACCTTGGAGGCGTTTGAAGGAAGGATCCCGCCCATGAAGACCCTCATCGCCCTTTGCCTGGTATCCCTGGCCGCCACCGGCGCGCAGGCGCAGGAGCTGTTGGGCCAGACCTTCTATATGAACGGGCGCCTGGAGAGCACGCGCTTCAGCGACGGCGACGTGGAGCGGTTCATCACCTACTACCCCAATGGCCGCATCCAGGCCATGGGCATGTTCCGGGATGGCCGGCGCGATGGCGTCTGGAGGCAGTTCGCCGAGAGCGGGGCCGTGCTGGCGGAAGCACGTTTCGCCGCGGGGCACCGGACGGGCGTGTGGGAGTTCCGCAACGAAGCCAATGTCCTGAAGGGCCGGCTGACCTATTCCGAAGGCCGCCTGACCGCGGGGGAGCAGTTCGACCCCCAGGGCGGGCCGATCGCACAGCGTACGTACTGAAGAAGGGCTTCGGAGCGCGCGCAAGCGCGTGCCGTCATGCTTTCCTGAACAGGCTTTTCGGGTCCTCGAACGCCTTGAACTCGATGGCGTGGCCGTCCGGGTCCTCGATGAAGAAGCTGTGCTGCTCGCCCACCTCGCCCTTCATCACCACGTGGGGCTCGATGAAGAAGGTGACGCCGACCTTCTTGCATTTGTCGCGCAGCTTGCGCCAATCGGCCAGGTCCAGCACGATGCCCCAGTGGTCGCTGGGCACATGGCTCTGCGGGTTGTAGATGCGCGCCGTGCGGATCAGCTTGGGCACCTGCTGTATGGTGAGCTGGTGGCCGAAGAAGTCGTAGTCCACCCAGTTCTCCGCGCTCCGTCCCTCGGGGCATCCGAGCAGGCTGCCATAGAAGGCCTTGATGCGCTTGAGGTCCGTGGTGGCGAACGCGAGGTGGAAGGTGCCAGTGAGCATGGAGGGAAGTTAATCAGATGATCGGTCGCGATGGACGGGGGCGAAAGCGAACGCCGCCCGAAGGCGGCGTTCCTGTTCGTCGGGAGGGCACATCGGCCTGTCGTCAATCCTCGTCGTCCTCGTCCTTTCCGTCGGAGGGTTCGTCGTCGCCGTCCGCATCCTCTTCGTCATCACCATCATCCTCGTCCACGTCGTCCTCGTCCCCTTCCTCATCGCCGGCGCCGTCGGCCCCTTCGATGTCCTCGCCGTCGCGGCTGTCGAGGTCGTCGGCAGTGGCCGCGCCGTCCTCCTGGTCGAGGAACTGTTCGATCTCCTCGCGACTTTCGGCGCTGATCTTGATCAGGTAGATGGCATCGGTGGTGCGCAGCTCGATCACACGGAGGCTATCGCCCTTCGCCGTGGCGATGGTGCGGATGTGGCTGTTGTCGATGCCGTCGGGGTACTGCTCCTGCAGCTTCTCGCGCAGGTCGTCCGTGAGGGTGTTGAAGGATCGTATCAGTCGTTGCATGGGGAGGGCTCACATGTCGAGGATGTAGGCGAACACCAGGGGCGCCACAATAGTAGCATCGCTTTCGATGATGAACTTGGGGGTGTCGATGTCGAGCTTCCCCCAGGTGATCTTCTCGTTGGGCACGGCCCCGCTGTAGCTGCCGTAGCTGGTGGTGCTGTCGCTGATCTGGCAGAAGTAGCTCCAGAAGGGGATGTTCTCGCGCTCGAGGTCCTGGTGCAGCATGGGCACCACGCAGATGGGGAAGTCGCCGGCGATGCCGCCCCCGATCTGGAAGAAGCCGATGCCGTCGGTGCCGCTGTTGGCGGTGTACCATTCGGCCAGCCACATCATGTACTCGATGCCGCTCTTCATGATGCGGGGCTCGCAGTCGCCCACCAGGCAGTGCGCGGCGAAGATGTTGCCCAGGGTGCTGTCCTCCCAGCCCGGGCAGATGATGGGGAGGTTGCGCTCGGCGGCGGCCACCATCCAGCTGTCCTTGGGATCGATCTGGTAGTACTGCTTCAGCACGCCCGAGTTGATCATCTCGTAGAAGTACTGGTGCGGGAAGCGGCGGTTGCCGCTGGCCTGGTCGGCTTTCCAGAGGTCCACGGCGTGCTTCTCCAGGCGGCGGAAGGCCTCGTGCTCGGGGATGCAGGTGTCGGTCACCCGGTTCATGCCGCGGTCCAGCAGGTCGCGCTCCTGTACGGGGGTGAGGTCGCGGTAGTTGGGCACGCGCTCATAGTGGTCGTGGGCCACCAGGTTCATCACGTCCTCCTCCAGGTTGGCGCCGGTGCAGCTGATGATGTCGATCTGGCCCTTGCGGATCATCTCGGCCAGGATCTTGCCCAGCTCGGCGGTGCTCATCGCGCCGGCGAGGCTCACCAGCATCTTCTTGCCGGCGGCCTTGTGGACCTTGTAGCCCTTGGCGGCGTCCACCAGGGCGGCGGCGTTGAAATGGAGATAGTGTTTCTCCAGGAAACTGGAGATCGGTCTGCTGCTCATGTCGGGTCGTTGCGGGGAATGCGGGCGAAATATAGATGCCGGTCCTCAGCCGCACGCTACCCGCCGCGGACGGGGTGCCGGTGCCGGTATCAGGCCGTGGGTCAGGGCCGGCGGTCGCGGGCCAGGCCGGCCACGATGCGGTCCATCCGGCGCTTGCTCAGCAGCTTCTTGCTCCACGCGACCACCAGGGCGTCCACGCCCGTGGCTTCCCGCTGGCGGGGCGTCAGCAGGTACCAGAACAGCTGCGGGTCCTTGCCCTGGCGCACCCACGGCGTCACCGAGCGCTCGAAGAAGGTCGCCTTGTCCACCGTCCGCGCCCCATTGCCCTGGTGGAAGGAGACGGTCGGCGCGGTGCCGGCCGGCAGGTGGGGCCAGGTGCCGCCGAGGTGCTGCAGGGTGCGCATCTCGCAGGGGTTCAGCACCGGTGAAGCGTCCAGGCCCAGGCTGTCCAGGCATTGGGCGGTGCAGCGGGCCGTGGCAAGGGCCGCGACCACCAGGCAGACGAGCAGGCGAAGGGGCATTCCTCCAAGCATCAAGGCATGATGAGGTTCCGCAGCCCCGCGAGCAGGATCCACAGCACGAAGAGGGCCAGCACGATCTCCAGGCCGCTCCGCACCTGGGCGAAGAAGAAGAGGCTCAACAGGCCCAGGCCGAGGAGCGACATGAACACGCCGCCGATGATGCGCAGCCACACCGGCTTCTTTGCGCGGGCCATCTCCAGGATGGCCAGCACGGCGATCACCAGCGTGCCGACCGCGATCACCGTGTTCACCAGCCGGGCGTCCGCACCCCGGAGGCCGCCTTCGGCCCCGAGCTGCGCGATGCTGATGACGAACAGGGCCACGAACAGGATCCGGGAGATGACCCAGAACCAGTGGGAACCGGCGTAGAACGTGCGCATGGGAGGTGTGTCACTTGCGGACCAGCTCCTCCTGGGGCAGGTAGCCCAGCAGTTGCAGCATCCGCTCGGCGCTCTGCTGTTCAGCGAAGACGCGCTCGGTGAGGGTGCCGTCGTCCGCCCGGTCCAGCAGCAGGTGCTTCGGCTTGGGGATCAGGCAGTGCTGGATGCCGCCGAAGCCGCCGAGCGTGTCCTGGTAGGCGCCGGTGTTGAAGAAGCCGATGTACTGCTTGCGTTCGTCGCGGAAGCGGGGCAGGTAGATGGCGTTGACGTGCTGCTCGCTGTTGTAGTAGTCGTCGCTGTCGCAGGTCATGCCGCCGAGGAAGACGCGCTCGTACTCGTCGTTCCAGTTGTTGATGGGCAGCATGATGAAGCGCTTGTTGATGGCCCAGGTGTCGGGCAGGGTGGTCATGAAGCTGCCGTCGATCATGTTCCAGCGCTCCTTCTCGTTCTGCTTCTTCTGGTAGAGCAGGCTGAAGAAGGTGGCGCCACTGTCGCTCACGGTGAAGCTGCCGAACTCGCTGAGGATGTTGGGCTCATCCACGTCGTTCTCGTCGCAGATGTCCTTGATGCGGCCCACGATCTCGCCGATCATGTAATCCACGTCGAAGGTGTGGGTCAGGCTGTTCTTGATCGGCAGGCCGCCGCCGATGTCCAGCGTGTCCAGCGTGGGGCAGAGCTTCTTCAGGTCGCAGTACACGTTCACGCACTTGCCCAGCTCGTTCCAGTAGTAGGCGCTGTCGCTGATGCCCGTGTTGATGAAGAAGTGCATGAGCTTCAGCTTGAACTTGCGCTGCTTGCTCACGTTGCGCATGTAGAAGGGGATGATGTCCTTATAGCCGATGCCCAGGCGGCTGGTGTAGAACTCGAACTTGGGCGCCTCCTCGGCGGCGATGCGGATGCCGATGTCGCAGGACCCCTTGATCACCTCGTCCAGCTGCTCGAGCTCGCCCATGTTGTCGATGATGGGGATCACGCGCACGCCGCTGTTGGCAAGGCGGCCGATGTTGCGGATGTAGCGGTCGTCCTTGTAGCCGTTGCAGAGGATGGTGGCCCCGCGGGAGAGCTTCCCGCGCTCCATCAGCAGCTCCACGATCTCGATGTCGTAGGCGCTGCTGGTCTCCAGGCTCACGCCCTTCGCCAGCACCTGCTCGATCACGTAGCTGAAGTGGTTGCTCTTGGTGCAGTAGAAGTACTCGTAGGTGCCCCGGTAGTCATGCTCCTTGAAGGCCTTGGCGAAGGAGGCGCGGGCTTGATCGATCTTCTCACCGATCTTGGGGAGCCAGGTGATGCGCAGCGGGGTGCCGTGCCGCTGGAGGAGGTCCATCAGCGGCAGGTCGTTCCAGGTGAGCTGGCCGTCATCGAACTTGAATTCGTCCTTGGGGAAGTCGAACGTCTGCTCGATGAGGTCGATGTAGCGGGTCTTCATGCGGCGGTGGGAAGGAAAGCGGACGCCCCCGGTCCGTTCAGGGGGAACGGGGCGGGGGCGTGCGTCCGGAGGAGCGGGAGGTGTTGCGCGTGGGCGATCAGGGTCGGCCTGGTCCCGATGTGCACGCGCGCGTTCATCAGACGAAGGCGGGGGGAACACCACAGGGGCCGCCGACGGCGATGAGCAGGGCGGACCAGGTCTGGTCACAGATGCCGATGCAGCGCTTGCGGGCCATGATGCAGGAACAAAGTAAACGCACGGAAGCACGCCGCGCCGAAAATTCTTGGGGCCGGACCGGCCCCGGGACCCGGTGGCGTTCGCCGGTCACAGCCAGCGCTTCCGCCGGAACCAGATGAGCATGGACACCGTGACGCCGGACATGAAGGCCATCACCATGAAGTAGCCGTGCTTCCAGTGGAGCTCGGGCATGTGGTCGAAGTTCATGCCGTAGATGCCCACGATGAAGGTGAGGGGGATGAAGATGGTGCTGATCACGGTGAGCAGCTTCATCACCTGGCCCATGCGGGCGTTCTGGGCCGCGTGGTAGGTGTTCTCCAGGTTGGAGAGCATGTCGCGGAACATGCCGATGGTCTCGGCGATGTACACCGTGTGGTCCTGCAGGTCGTTGATGTAGCGGCGGGTCGACTTGTCGATCAGCTCGCTCTGGATGGTGTTCAGGCGGCCGGCGAGCTCGCGCGTGGGCGTCACGTAGCGGGTGACGGTGATGAGCAGGCTGCGGATCTCCTGCATCGTCAACAGGTCCTCGTTGCCGGGGTGCACCGTCACCTTCCGCTCCAGCGCCTCGATCCGCTTGCCCAGGTCCTCCACGACGAGGAAGTAGTTGTCCACGATGACGTCGAGCAGCGCGTACAGCAGGTAGTCCGCGCCCTTCTTGCGCACGCGGCCGGTGAGGTGGCGGATGCGGTCGCGGATGGGCTCCAGCACATCGCCCGGCCGTTCCTGGAAGCTGATCACCAGGCCCTTGCCCAGCACGAAGCTGATCTGCTCGGTGCGGATGTCGCCCGTCTCGGGGTCGAGGCTGAGCATTTTGGCCACCACGAACAGCGCGTCCTGGTATTCCTCCACCTTGGGCCGGTGGTCGGCGTTCAGCACGTCCTCCAGCAGCAACGGGTGCAGGTTGAAGCGCTCGCCCAGGGCGTTGAGCATGGGCAGATCGGCCAGTCCGTCGACGTCGATCCACGTCACGGTGGTGGCGGGGTCGCCCAGCTGCAGGTCGGCCACCATGCCCACCTGCTGTTCGCTATAGCCCTGCAGGTCGAAGGTGAACACCTTCATCGTGGTGCAGACCACGCGGTCGTCGCTTACGGGCACGAGCGATCCCGGCGGGAGCCCGGCCTTCTCACTGCGTTTGGTCACCATGGCGTCCGGGCGGGATGCTATTGAGCGGATGTGGAGGTCTCTACGATGCGGCGCACCGGCACCGCCAGCTTCACGCCTTCGCGGATGAACCGCTGGATCAGGCGCTTGTTCAGGTCGTACTGCATCAGGCGTGCGGTCACGGGGTCCCTGGCCCAGGCGTAGGCCCGGAGGGTCACGGCGCCGTCGAGGATGCGCACCACGCGCACGGGCACCCGGGCCTCGCCGGCCTCCAGCTCGGCGGCGGTGCGGCGGTCCAGGTTCGCCGGGTGGGCGAGGCATTCCTCCTTCATCAGGAACATCGCCAGGTCCAGGTCCGCATCCAGCGCCACGGGCATCTCCACGAACTGGCAGGTGGCCTCGTCCTTGATGCTGCTGTTGATGATGCGCTCCTCGCCGAGGATGGCGTTGGGGATCACCACGCGGCGGTTCTCGAAGGTGAGGATGGTGGTATGGCGCAGGTTGATGTCCTCCACGGTGCCCATCAGGCCCTGCTCGCCGGCCTGGATCACGTCGCCCACGCGGAAGGGCTTGAAGGCCACGATGAAGATGCCGCTGATGATGTCGCTGAAGGCCTTCTGCGCCGCGAAGCCCAGGATGGCCACCAGCAGGCCCGCGCCGGCGAAGAGGGTGAAGGCGAAGGCGCGCAGCGAGGGAATGGTGTACACGATGGCGACCATCGCCAGGATCACCACCAGGGTGCGCACGCCGTTGCGGAAGAAGCGGTAGCGCGTCATCTCCTCGCGCCCCTGGGCCTTCGCCCTCGCATAGCCGCGCCGCAGCGCGAAGTAGATCAGCCGCTCCACGAACCAGGCCGCGGCGAGGATGCCGACGATCTTCACGAGCAGCAGCAGGTCCATGCCCAGGTGATGGAGCAGGTCCATGAAGCCGCTGCGTTCTTTTTCCGCTTGGGGCATGGCGATCGTCGCTGCGAACTTACTGGTCGTTCGGGTGGCCCCATGCCCGCGGGCACATGTCAGGCCCCGCTGAGCGAGGTCCGCAGCGCCACGCCGCCGGCGATGTCCTTCGCTTCGGCGCCGTGCCGGAACAGGCGCAGGCCGCGGCCTTCCACCGTCATCAGGTCGTCGTGCACGTTCAGCAGCGTGCCTTCGCGCAGGCCCACCACGGTGGTGCGCTGGTTGAGCGCGAGGTATTCGGCGATGCGCTGGTCGCGGCTCTCGCCGCCGTGGCCTTCGAGCCTCGCCTCGGTGTAGTGCGGATTGATCTGGAACGGCACCAGCCCCATGGCCCGCAGGGTGGGCACCTCGGTGATGGGCATGTCGTTCGTGGTCATGATGGTGGGGCAGGCCACGTTGCTGCCGGCGCTCCAGCCGATGTAGGGCATGCCGCCCATCGCGCGCACCCGGATAGCGCGGATCAGCTCCGTGCTGTAGAGGGTCCGCAGCAGCTGGAACGAGTTGCCGCCGCCCACGGCCACGGCATCGGCGTTCATCAGCGCCTTCAGCTTGTCGGTCTCCGTGTGCAGGCTGAAGAGCTCATGCCCCAGGTCGGCGAACACCCCCTGTGTCACGCGGGCGTATTCGTCCATGGAGAACGAGACCGCCGCGAAGGGCACGAAGGCGATGCGCTTGCGCTCGCCGAGGAAGGTGTTGAGGTGCTCGCGGGCCCAGCCCAGGTAGGGCTCGCCCGGCAGGGTGGAGTTCGACAGCAGCAGTGCCCGCATCGCGAAGGGGATCCTGCGTCGAAAGTAACCCTGGCGGGGTTCAGTGCCCCAGCTCCACCTGCTCGATCTCGATGCGCCGCTCCCGGGAGGCGCCCACGCCGTAGACGGAGTTGCGCAGGTCCTCCAGCCGGTCGCTCACGCCGCCCGCGCTCGTGTCCTCCCCGAAGGGCGACTTGCGGACGGTGAGCCGTCCCCCGTTCGGGGCCGTGCCGTCGAGGTAGGGGACCAGCACGCCGCCGTCCACCGTGCGCAGGTAGTTCACCATGCTCTGGATGCGGCGCAGCGACAGGTTGGTGTTGTAATCGGTCTTCGCCAGGGGGCTCGCGAAGCCGCGCACCTGTAGCTCGATCCGCTGGCCTTCCTGCAGCGCCTGTCGGAGCAGGCCGATGAAGTCGTTCAGCTGCGCGAAGCCGTGGTCCACCTCGTCCCGGAAGAACGCGTCGATGGCGCTGGTGCCGTTCGCATTGCCCTGCCAGGCCCGGTGGTAGTCCGGCAGCAGGGCCTTGTACGCGCGGTAGGTGGCGGCATAGTCGGCGGTGGTGGTGGTGTCCCAGGAACGCGGGCCCGGCTCGTCGTTGTGGAAGTAGAGCCGGATGGGCAGTTTCTCGCGGAGCGAGGTGATCCGCTTCCAGGCGATGTCATCGGCCGGGCGTTCCGACAGGTGCGTGGTGTCCGGCGGCAGGGGCGTCGGTGGTCCGGTCGGGATCGGCGGCCGGTCGGGATAGCTGTAACGGTAGAGGTCATTGCAGCAGGTCTCGCCCTTCTTGGCGAAGGAGCCGATGCGGTTGCTCACGAACCAGCCGCTCATGCTGGCAGCGTCGAAAGTGGGGTAGAGGTCGTTCGCGGGGCTGTTCAGCGGGTGGCCGAAGTTGACGGGAGCGGCATAGCCGTCGGGTCCGAGGGCGCTCATGAAGTTGTCATAGTCGCCGAGGCCGGGCAGGAAGTCGCTGCTGAAATAGAGCTTCCGTTGCGCCACGTCGAAGAACGGTGTCACCTCATTGCCCGGCGTGTTCACGGGGGCGGGGAGCGGCTTCACATCGCTCACGGCGGCGCCGTCGATGCGTGCCGTCCAGAGGTCCATGCCGCCGATGCCGCCGGCCCGGTCGCTGGTGAAGAAGAGCCGCTGCTCGCCGTCGATCGTCGCCACCATGGGCTGGGTGCTGGTGACCGACGGGTCGATGCCGGCGAGCGGGGTGCCGTCGGTGAGCCGGCCGTCCATCAGCCGCGCCGCATGCAGCGTGCAGGGGCCTCCGGCAGTGCAGCGCGTGAAGTAGAACCAGTGCCCATCGGTGCTCCAGGCGCTGTTGGCCTCGTCGCCGGCGCGCGTGGCGGCGCTCATCCAGGACGCCTCGGGCAGCGGGTGCTTGCGCGGGTCCACGCGCAGGATGCCCACGTGGTAGGTGGTGGTGTCGGCCAGCTCGCCGTCGTCGTTCACATCACCGCGCAACGAAGAGAAGTAGAGCAGGCTGTCCGGCCCGATGCGCGGGGCGAACTCGCTGTCGTAGCTGTTCACTGGCATGGCGATGTGCTCGATGGTGACGGCCTCGGGCGCGGCCAGGGCCTCCTTCGCCAGGCGGCATCCTTCCAATGCATTGTCCGCGCGCTGCGCGGCGACCGAGCGTTTGTCCTTCTCTTTCTGCTTGAGCTTCTGCCAGGTCTTGGTCGCCTCTTCGTAGGCGCCGCTGCACAGCTGCATCTCGCCCAGCCAGCGCAAGGCTTCCGGGTGCGTGCGGCCCAGGTCCTTGCGGTACACCTTGGCGTATTGTTCGGCGGCCTGCGGGTACTGGTCGCTCAGGCGGCAGGCTTCGGCGTACTTCCATTGCAGCTCCAGGGTGCCCGGCTGCTGCTCCAGGGCCTCCTTATAGAAACGTGAGGCGCCGTAGCGATCGCCCAGGCGCAAGGCATTGTCACCCCAGGTGATGAACTGCTGCGCGGACTGCGCGCGAAGGCCGATCGGCAGGGCCGCGATCAGGAGCAGGCTGGTCCGGTTGCGCATCCTCTACAGTTGGTCCGGGCAGGCCCTGAAGCGTGCAGGCACCGGCGGGCGTCTGCGGAACACCCGGATGGCGGTGACCTCGAACCCACCGCGGTTGCGGCTCGCCGGTTCCAGGTCGCTCAGGTTGATGTCGTAGCTGAGGCCGAAGGTCCAGTCGTCGTGCTCCAGTCCGGCGAAGACGTAGCCGGCGTCGCGGGTGCGCCAGAACAGGCCGCCCTGCACCGCCCGCACCAGGCCGTAGCGGTCGAGCAGGATGTAGCGCACGGCCCCGCCGATGTCGAATTCGCGGAATTTCCCCTGCGTCATGAACTGGGCCATCGGCAGCACGTCGAGGTCCTTGCCCACGGGATGCTGGGCGGTGAGGTGGACCACCGTGCGCTGGTCCAGGGGCGATGCCGCAGCGTCGAAGAAGGCGATGTCCGGCTTCGTCAAGTTGAAGAGCGCCACCCCGGCTTGGATGTGCTCACGCTTCGCCGGCGCATAGCGGTAGACGATCCCCGCGTGCAGGTCCGGATGGGTCAGCGCATCGCGGGTGAACCCTTCGTTGGCGGGGAGCGAGGGGTCGTAGTAGAAGCCGTTGTACTGGGCGTCGAAGCGCAGGGCGCTGTAGTCGATGGCGATGGCCGTGATGCCGAGCTGGATGCCGCCCGTCAGGCTGTGCGTGCGGGCTGCGCCGAAGCGCTGGGTCCAGCTGGCACCCAGGTCGATGTGGAAGGTGTTCAGGCGGGAATCGCCGGCCCGGTCGTTGTAGAGCCAGGTGCCCACGCCGAGCCCTTCCACGCCCGCGAAGCGCGCCGCATCGCCGCCGATGCCGAACGTGCGGTACGGCACGGTGACGGAACGCCATTGCTGGCGGTACACCGCCCCGATGCGGTAGTCCCCGTCGAAGTTCCCGATGCTCGCCGGTGACAGGGCGTACGGCGTGCGGAAGAACTGCGAGAAGTGGATGTCCTGGGCGGAGAGCGCGGAGGACGCCAGGACCAGAAGGCCGTACAGCGCATGCCGTACAGCATGCCCCGACCTGGTCCGTTGTACGCTGTGCACCGTACGTTGCCCGCCCTCCTTCATCGGATCACCGTCACGTTGCCCTTCTTGAAGAACTCCTGCCCGTCCACGCAGTGCACCGTGAGCCAGTAAACGTACACGGCCGGGTCCACGGGCTTGCCTTTGTAGGTGGCGTCCCAGCCCTTCGCGGGGTCGGTGGTGGCGAACACCATTTCCCCCCAGCGGTCGAACACCTTCAGGTCGAGGTCGCGGATGTGGCGCCCGCGCACCAGCAGCAGGTCGTTATTGCCGTCGCCGTTCGGCGTGAAGGCATCGGGGATGAAGATGTCGGGCTCCTCGCACCGCAGCTCGTGCATGCGCACCTTCACCGAGTCCATGCGCGAGCAGGTGCCGTCGGTCACGGTCACATAGAAGGTGGTGCTTTGCGTGATGTAGGCCGTGGGATCGGCGATGGTGGGATCGCTCACCGCCCCGGGCGGGACCCAGCTGTAGGAGACGCCGGTGCCGGGCGTGGCATGCAGCTGCACGGTGGTGCCCGCCAGCACGATCTCCGGCTCCACGGTGGCGTCCACGCTGCTGCCGTTCATCTCGGAGATGGTCACCAGCACATCGTCCCCCCAGGCGCAGCCGGTCGGGCTCAGCACGTCCACGTGGAACTCCGTGGAAGCGGCCGGGCTGACGGTCGCCTGGACGGTGCCTTGTCCGGCATCGATCAGATCGGCCGGCGACCAGGTGATGGTGGAGCCGGGGTCGATGCCCGAAAGCGTGAGCGTGGCCGTCTCGTCCGCGCATAGCGCCACGTCCGGCGAAAGCGCCGCGGCGATCAGCGAGGTGCTCACGACCACTTGGTCCGTCGCGCTGCAGTGCCCGGGCTTCGACGCCTGCACGTAGTAGGTGCCGGCGGCGGGCGGCATCAGCAGCGCGGTGCTGTCCTGCGGCGTGGCGTTCAGCATGTCGGTGAACGCGGGAGAGGTGGACCAGATGTACGTATCCGCGGTGCCCTGGCTGGTCGCGGTGAGCAGCAGGGAGGCGGTGGGGCCGCAGAGCGACACATCGTCCATCGCGGCCAGGTCGGGTGCTTCGCCGAGCACGGTCACCTGGATGCTCGCGACGTCGTGTTCATTGCAGGCATTGCTGTTCGTCACGGTGAGCGTCACCGTGTAGGTGCCCGGCAGCGCATACGTGTGCTGGGGGGCGACCTCCGTGGAGCTTTGGGTATCACCGAAGTCCCAGTGGTGGGTGGCTGCGAGCTGGCTCAGGTCGGTGAAGGGGATCGGTGCGTTCGCGCAAAGGAGGTCCGGCGCGGCCAGCCCGGCGATCACCAGGGGTGCCTCGAAATCGAACTTGAACACCGCCAGGTTGCAGCCGCTGCTGTTGTTCGTGGCGGAGAGCGCGCCGGGCGTGGTGGGGAAATCGTCGTGGTTCTGGCAGCCCGCGCACACCGCCTGGTACACACGCCCGCGGCGGTCGAAGCGGCTGGTGCCCCCGTCCACGTGCTCGTGGCTTTGCGTGCCGCCGAAGAAGGTGGCATAGAGCGGCCCCGAGCCCTGCATGTCGATGTCGAACACCGCGAGGTAGAAGTCGTTGCCGTCGGTGGTGGGCTGGTAGGCGTCCGGCGTATGCGGCAGGCCGTTGGTGGTCAGCGGCGGGCCCAGCACCTGGCTGCCCCAGCCGCTGATGTAGATCTTGTCGCAATAGTCCACGAGGAAGGCCGTGGGCGAGATGTTCGGCACGCCGGCGGGTGCGGAGGTGGCTGCGCCGAAGCGGGAGCTCCACAGCGTGGTGGTGAGGTCGTGCGACAGCTTGGCGAGCAGCTGGCCGCCGTTGTTCACGAAGTAGGGCGCGTTGGCGATCAGCTCGCCCGCCAGGGCCTGCGTCTGGCCGAAGAGGTAGACGTTGTCGGCCTCATCCATCTCCACGAAGTAGGACTGGTCGTAGGCATTGCTGCCGTAGTAGGTGGCGGCGTCCAGGGATGCCCCGTCCGCGCTGAACGCGGCCACGAACGCATCGGCCGCGCCGCCTTGGAACGTGCCGGCGATCGCCCCGGCGGTGGTGGGCAGGTCCGGGGAGGCCGTGCCGCCGGTGATGTAGATCGCGCCCTCCTGGTCCACTTCCATCGCGTAGGCCGCATCGGCCGCCGTGCCGCCGAAGAAGGTGCTCCAGGTCACCGAGGTGAGCAGCGGGTCCAGCTTCATCAGCACGGCATCGTGCGATCCGCCGGAGAAGGTGGTGCGGTAGGCGCCGGCCGTCACGGGGAAATCGCTGCTCTGCGTGGTGCTGGCCACGAGGATGTTGCCTTGCGGGTCCAGCAGCACCTCGCCGCGGATCTCGTCCGCGTAGTTGAACTTCAGGCCGGGGGCCGAGTTGATGCCGTCGTTCGCGCTGCCGCCGATGTAGGTGCTGCCGAGCAGGGCGGCGCCGTTCGCGTCCAGCCGCGCCACGATCATGTCCAGGCCGTTGGGGTAAGAGGTGCCCAGGCCCTCGGGCAGGAACGGGGTGCCCCCGCCGAAGGAGGCGTCGAAGGCATCGGCGGTGGTGGGGAAGTTCGGCGAGCCCGTGGTGCCGAGCACGACCAGCTCGCCCGTGGGGTCCACGATCAGGCTGTGGGGCAGGTCATCGCCGTTGCCGCCCAGGAAGGTGCTCCAGATCAGGTGCGTGCCCGTGGTGTCGAACTTGCTCAGCGCGATGTCGGTGCCGGTGTTCCCGTTGCCGGCACCGCCGTTCCACGATGTGTCGTAGGCGCCCATGGTGGTGGGATAGCCCTGGCCGAACGCGCTGCTGCCGGCATAGAGGAAGCCTTCGTCGTCGAAGCTGGCCGTGTATCCGAAGTTGTTGCTGGTGGAGCCGGAATAGGTGCTGAAGGCGAGCGTGGGGTCGATCACCAGCTCCAGCGTGGGGTCATAGGTGCCGAGCACGAACGAGGCGACGCGTCCCTTCAAGGCGTAGCGGCAGTCCACGGGTACGCGCCGCCCGTCCTTCTCCTGGTAGGCCAGGGGGATGGCTTCCGTGAGCGGGCCCAGGGTGGTCGCGATCACCAGCTTGTCCCCTTGCAGCGCCAGACCGTCGGCGCCTTCGTAGGTGAAACGGATGCGCTGCGGGTCGGTCCCCGGGGCCACCAGCAGGTCGTACTTCACCGCTTCGGTGCCGCACCGCAGGCGTAGGTCCACGCCAGGCAGGATGCCGCGTTGCAGCATGGCGGTGAAGGCATGCGCGTTCGAGGCCCAGTGGGCGGGGTCGTTGCCGATGAAGTAGTGGTAGGCGCCCGGCCGCACGCCCAACCCTTCGCTCCGCTCCGGGGTTCGGGCATCCAGGAACCGCAGGCGCAGCGCGTGGTGGCGGATGGTGCGCGAGGCGTGCGGGTCGTAATGTGCGGTGCCGGGGGCGTGGAGCCGCTCGATGGCCGCGGCGTCGTAGCGGTCGATCACCACTGAGCCGCGCTCGCACCACACGGTGGCGTCCGCCGTGGAGGCCCGGAAGGTCACGGCCGCAGGCCATTGCCCGCGGTTCTCGATCAGGCCCCCGGCGTTCCGGTACATGTCGGACTGCGCGCGGAGCAGGACGGGGACGGCCAGGAAGCCCAGGGGGAGCAGGAGCGGACGGAGGCGCATCATCCAGTGGACGCTCCAAATTAACCAAGCGTTGCCGTTGGCCGGTGGCGGACCAATGATCGGCGGCCGATCGCGGAGGACCGGGACACCCCCTCACACCTCGATCCCCACCAGCAGCACGTCGTCCAGCTGGGGCTGGTCGCCCATCCAGGCCTGGAACCGGTCGCGGATCGCCGCGGCCTGCTCGTCCATGGGCAGGTGGCCCAGCTCGGTGATCAGCTGCATCAGGCCGGTCACCTTCAACTTCTTGCCGTTGGGCCCGCCGAACTGGTCGGGCACGCCGTCGCTGAAGAGGTAGATGCGGTCGCCGGGGCGCAGGCCTTCCTCCCGCAGGTCGAAATGCTGGAGCCCGCCGTTCCGCAGCACGCCGCCGATGGAGTGGCGGGTGCCGCGCCGGCGCACCAGCTCCCCGTTGCGCACCAGGAGGATGTCGTGCATCGCGGCCGCCATGCGCAGGTGGCCGGTGGCCAGGTCGAGCTCGCACAGGCTGATGTCCATGCCGTCCCTGCTGCTCATCTCGTCACCGTGGTAGTGCAGCACGGTGCGCAGCTCCGCATCGAGGCGTTGGAGCAGGAGGTCCGGTGCGTCGATCCCCGGGCCGGCGCTCAGCTCGCGCAGCAGCATGCTGCCGATCATGCTCATGAAGGCGCCCGGCACA
The DNA here is from genome assembly GCA_018267055.1 of Bacteroidota bacterium. Classification (GTDB taxonomy): domain Bacteria; phylum Bacteroidota; class Bacteroidia; order Flavobacteriales_F; family PHOS-HE28; genus PHOS-HE28. Next base: position 7,577 of record JAFDZF010000124.1, on the reverse strand, counting down.
CCGTGCCCGGTGCAGTCGGCGCAGGCCACCAGGAACTTGTCGCCGGAACGGCGGAACCAGTGGAAGTCGCCGCTGACGATGTCGCGTGGCTGGTGGAGGATGAAGGAGCGTGGGAACAGCTCGGCCAGCAGGGGGGGCGCGGGCAGGATGGACTGTTGGATCCGCTGCGCGTAGGTGATGCTGGCGGTGATGTCCTCGTTCTTCCGCTCGATCTCCTCCTTCTTGGTCTTCAGCTCATGCGTGCGCTCGTCCAGGGCCTGCTGCAGCAGCTCCTGCGCGCGGCGCTGGTTGCGCTCGCGGATGCGGAGGGCGGCGTAGACGGCCAGCAGGCCCGCCACCACGCAGAGCACGATGAACCACGACCGCTTCCAGACGGGCGTGCGGATCAGGACATGCACGGTGGCGGCCTGTTCCGAGCAGCGGCCCTCGGCATCGCAGGCCCGCACCCGGAAGACGTATTCGCCGTCGGGCACGCGCACGTACAGCGCCGAGGTGCCCGTGGCGGTGGTCCAGTCGGGATCATGCCCCTCCAACTTGTATTGGTAGGTGATCGCGCCCGGGTCCTTCAGGCTGATGCCGAGGAAATCGAACTGCAGGCGGTAGATGTCCGGCGGCAGGTCGATGGTGCCGGTGGCCGGCAATGCGCGCTCGAAGACCTTGATGCCGGTGATGGCCACGGGGGGCGGGTACTTGCTGGGCAGGTCCTTGGACGCGTCGTAGCGGATCACGCCGGCGTCGGTACCGAACCAGATGTTGCCGTGCGCATCGGCCGCCACGGTGTTCATCCGCCGGTCCGGCACGATGCCGAAGTGGCGGTCGTACACCTTCACCTGCATCGTGCCGACACCGATGCGGCTGGCGCCGTCGCGGTGCGCCACCCACACATGGCCGTGCCCGTCCTCCGCGATGGCATAGCAGTGGTCCGAGCGCAGGCCTTGCGCGGCGGTCACCGCTTTCACGCTGTCGCCCCGGGTGTACCACACGCCGTTGCCGTAGGTGCTGAACCAGAGGGTGCCGCTGGTGTCCTGTGCGATGCCGGTGACGTGGTAGGCATTGCCCTGCTGCGTGAGCGTGAAGCTGCGGACCTCCCGGTGCGCATAGGCGCTCACGCCGCCATTGTTGCAGGCCATCCACACGCGGCCGGCCCGGTCGGTCAGGAGCGCGTTCACCTGGTTGTGCATCAGGCCGTTCTCCGTGGTCAGGTGGCGGGTGCGCACGCTGTCGATCACATACACCCCGTTCGCGGTGGCCACCCAGGTCTCCGTTCCCGAGGAGGCCAGGGCCCGCACGTTGTTGCTCAGCAGGTCCGTGGCCATGGGCACCCGCACGAACCGCCCTTTCCCGTCCTGATGGAAGAGGCCGTGCGCATGGGTGCCTGCCCACAACCGGCCGTCGCGCCCGCGCAGCAGCGCGGTCACGTCGTCCGGCGGCAGTCCGGCCGCCGCGCCCAGGGAGTCGGTGCCACGCAGGCCATCGGGCCGGATGCGCAGGATGGCGCCGTGCGCACCGAGCAGGACGTCGTCGCCGTCGAAGAGGATGGCCCGCACGTCCTGCGCGGTGCCCTCGTCCGCCGCGTAGTAGACGATGGCCCGGTCCAGGAGCCGCGCGACGCCCAGCCCGAAGCGGGCGAACCAGATGCTGTTCTCGCTATCGATGAACACGGCGCTCACGTTGTCCGTGCCCAGGCCGTTGCCCTGGTCGTAATGCAGGAGGGACGTGATGTTGTCGCCGTGCAGCCCGATCTCGTACGCGCCATTGCCGAAGGTGGCCACCACCAGCTGCCCGCTCTCCCCGATGACGAGGTCCTTCACCTGCAGGGCGCCGAGGCCCTGGTCGGTCCCGAGCGTGCGGACGTGCGTGGCGCGGCTGCCGTTGAGCGAAAGGGCCAGGATGCCTTCACCTTCCGTGCCGGCATAGAGGCATGCACCATCGACGCTCATCGCCAGCACCCGCACGGGCGCAGTGCCGGTGCCGGGGAGCGGGAGCGGCCGCAGCCCATGGTCGGGCGTAGGGTGGAAGAGGTGCAGCCCATCGCTCGCCCCCGCGATCAGGTCGCCGTCCGGCAGGCGCAGCACGGCGTACCAGAGCACATCGGGCGGCCCGGGGGTGAGGCGGGCACGACCGTTGGCATCCACGTGCAGGAGGCCGTTGTTCTGCGCCACGGCCCAGATGCCGCCCGCACCGTCCTCCACGATCGCATGGATCGTGCTGGTGGTGAGGCTGTCGAGCCGCACCGGATGGAACGCACCGTCCTGTCCATGCGTGATGCCGCCTTCGTTGTGACCGAGCCAGAGGGTGCCGTCCGCGGCGGGGTGGATCGCCGACACGAAGTTCTCCGACAGGCTGTCCGCGGTGGTGAAGAGCGTCACGCGGCGCCCGTCGTAGCGCCCGGCGCCCTCGCTCGTGCCGATCCAGAGGTGGCCCGAGGGGTCCTGCGCGAGCGCATGCACGAAGGGGTTCGTCAGGCCTTCCTCCTCGCCGATCGTGCGCAGTTTGTAGGTCTGCGCCGATGCGGCCAGGCATAGGAAGCCTGCGGTCGCGAGCATCAGCGACCGTTCCGGGTGCGGCGTCCTCATGGCTGCTTGCGGGCGATGATGGACGGCTTGTACTGCGGGATGCCACCGATGGGCACGGTGAAGAAGGGCAGCAGCTCCCCGTACTGGTTGCGCACGTGGAACACCACGTTGTTGCTCTTCACCGCCACGTCCTGGCGCTTGATGAAGCGGATGTCCAGCGAGGTGTTCAGCTCCTCCTTCACGATCGGGTGCTCGCTGTGCACCCAGGTGTCGTCGCCGCTGGCCGTCACCAGGTCGCCGCGCTTCGCCACGGACACCACGCGGATGAGGCCGTCGCCGTCCCAGTCGAAGTTGCTCTGCTTCACGCTCACCACGCGGCCGTCCACGTAGGGGTAGATGTGCGATACCTCCTTGGGGTCATCGTGCATCCGGAAGCTGTACTCGAAGGTGAACGCGTTGCCGCCCTCGATGGCCTCGTTCCTGTCCGGCTTCGAGCTGAGGAAGTAGCGGTACAGGTTGCCGTCGTCACCGCTCTTGCCCTGCGCGATCACCTTGAGCACGTAGCCGCCGTATTCGGGCATCAGCTCCCCGGCGTGCGGGTCGAAGGGGCCGAAGGTGTACCACTGCTGGTCGTACTTCGCGTCGCTGGCGAAATCGCGCGTGGCGAGCAGGTTGCCGCTGCGGTATTTGCCCGTGGGTTCGGTGCCGCGCGCGTCGGGCTCCGAGATGCAGCCCTTGCCGCCATAGACGCTGAAGCTGGTGACGGTATCGAAGGGCCCTTTGGCCTCGTCGTTCGTCCCCGAGGCTTCCGGGTCGAACACGCGGATGTAGAGGGCTACCTGCGTGGTCTTCGGTACGACGAAGAAGAAGGTCTGGCAGAAGTCATCGTCCCCCCACGACCTGGCGCTGTTGCCGCCGAAGGTGACGAGGTAGGGGATGTTCTCCTCGGCGGCGGGCACGGGCTGTGCCGCTGCGGGGAGTGGGAGGAGGGAGAGGAGGGTGATCGGAACGAGCGTGGAGCGGAGCGGTTCCATAGCATCATGGATGAGCGGTATCGAGATCGGGATCGGGAGAGGTGTCGTTTTGTACGGTCAGGCGGAACTCCACACGCCGGTTGCGGCTGCGGCCGTTCGCGGTGGTGTTGTCGGCCAGGGGGCGGTTCTCGCCGAAGCCGATGGGCTTCAAGCGATCGGCGGGCACGCCGTGGGCCACGAAATAGTCCAGGATGCTCTGGGCGCGCCCTTGCGAAAGCGCCAGGTTGCTCTCCTCGGTGCCCACGTCATCGGTATGCGCCTCGATCACCAGCTCCACCTGCGGGTGCTGGCGCATGATGGCCATCACCTGGTCCAGCGTGGGGCCGAACGCGGCGTCGAAGGTGCGCTGGCCGGTCTTGAAGAGCACGGTGGAGATGCGGAGCACGGAGCCGTTCAGGGCTTCCAGCGGAAGGCCGGACAGCTGGGCCATGTCCACCAGCTTCTCCTGGTGGACCACCATCACCTCAGCGCCGAGGTAGTGCAGCTCTTTCGCTTTCTCGTACACCGCATAGATCCCGGCGAGCGTTCGGGCCGCGCCGACGGAGTAGGTGTACACGCGCGTCGCAGGGTCGAAGCGCTCGATCACCGGGTAGTGCTTGCGGATGGGGATGAAGCGCGCATCGTTCAGGCTGATGCGCTCCGGCGAGGTGAAGAGCTGCACGGAGAGGAGCGCATCCTCGCCTTCCAGGATGGTCATCCTCAGCTCATCGGCCGGCAGTTCGTGGTAGTCGAAACCGGGCTTGTCGCTGCTGATGCGTTCGCCCGCGAAGGCCGTCGCCCCGGTGAACCCATCGATCACGCGTACCGTGCGTGTCACGCAGTGGTTGGTGAAGCGGCCGCGTGCGTCGGGCCGTCCCAGCAGGTCCAGGCGCACCGTGTAGGTGCCTGCCGCAGCGTAGGTGTGGCGCGGGGCCGGCCCGGCCAGCAGCGTGCCGTCGCCCAGGTCCCAGTGCTGCTCCACGGCCGTGAAGCCGGGCAGGAAGGTGTGGGCCGTGCCGAAGGCCACGTCGGTCCCGGTGGCCAGGCTGTCCGGCACATCGATGAAGGCCTGCTCCACGTCGGACACCACCAGGTCATAGCTGGCCTCGTTGAAGAAGATGCTCTTCGTCAGCGTGTCGACGATGTTCAGCTTCACGGTGTAGGCGCCGGGTGCGGCATAGCAGTGCGGCGCGCTGAGGCCGGCCACGCGGGTGCCGTCGCCGAGGTCCCATTCGTAGCGCAGCGGCAGTGTATCGGTGTTGAACGTGCCTTCGTCCTCGAACACGTAGCAGTAGTTGTTCCGCTGTTGCGCCACGCAGTCCCGGAAGAGCTGCGGCCGCCGGGTGAAGCGGAAGATGCGGTCGCCGCCTTCCCGGTCGGAGCTGAAGAGCCCCGAAAGGCCGTCGGGATAGGCCGTGAAGCCGAGGTCGTTGCCGGCCGAGTTCACCGGTGCGGGCAGCGCCTCGGGTACGGACCAGGCGCCGTCCTCGGGCCCCGAGACATAGATGTCCAGCCGGCCCAGGCCGCCGGCGCGGTCCGATGAGAAGTGGATCCGGCCATCGAGGCCCGCGAAGGGGAAGAGCTCGTTGGACGGGCCGTTCACGATGGGGCCCAGGTTCTGCGGCGTGCTCCAGCCCTCGCCGGTCCGCAGGCACACGTACAGGTCGGTGCCTCCCTGGCCGCCCGGCATGTCCGAGGCGAAGTAGAGCCGCTGTCCGTCCGCACTGAAGCTTGCGTGCATGCAGGAGAACGTGGGGCCATTGAACGCGAAGGGGACCACTTCCGACCAGGCGTGGCCGTGCTTGTGCGCGAAGAAGAGCCCGAGGTGGTCATCGCCGCGGGAGCCGCGCAGGCCCTTCGCGCGCGGCTGGTTGCGCGTGATGCAGATGGTGCTTCCGGAGTCGGCGAAGGCCGCGGGGCCGTCGTTCAGGGGCGTGCACAGCGTGCCGTCCAGCAGGCGAGGGCGACCGGGCTTGCCATTGCGCAGGCGCACGGTGTACAGGTCGGCGAGCGGTGCGCCGGTGGTCTCGTCGGTATACTCGATGGCCTGGTCGCGGGTGCGCAGCGAGGTCATCACGAAACCGCTGTCGATGAGCACGGGGGCGAAGTCATCGGCTTCGGGCCGGAGGTCGAGCCGCTCGGCCGTGTAGATGTCCTGGGCGGCGCAGACCGTCGCGTGCAGGACGAGCAGGAGGGGAAGCAGGAGGCGCATCAGAAGTAGCGGGGGTCTCGGGCCCGGATCCGGTAGCCGAACTCATATTGGAGCATGAGCTCGTGGGAGCCGTGGTGATAGGTGGACAGCGTGCTCAGGCCGAGGTCGTAGGCATAGCCCAGGCGGAACTGCTGGGTGGGCAGCACCTCGAGCGAGAGCACCACCGCGTCGTCGGTGCGGTAGCTCACGCCGAGCCAGAGCCGGTCGCGGTAGATCAGGTTCGCGTTCAGGTCGGCCTGCATCGCGGCATCGGGCGCGAAGCGCAGCAGGGCGGAGGGCTTCAGCTGCATGTCCGCGCCGAGCTTCACCAGCGTGCCGGCGGTGAGCATCGGCTGGTAGTGGCGGGTCTCGTTCTCCACTTTCCAGCGTTCGCTGGAAGCATCATAGGTATGGCTGAGGATGAACGGCAGCGAGGCGCCTACGAAGAAGCGCTTCGTGTAGTAATAGGCACCGGCGCTGAAGTTCGGCTGCACCACGCCCCGGCTGTCCACGGCGAACTCCGCATCGCCTGGCGTCGTGGTCTGCACGGTGGACCAGTTCGCCTGCAGCAGCTTGATGCCGGCGCCCAGCCCGAAGGAGAGCTTGCCCCGGCGGAACGGCACGCGGTAGGCGTAGTTCGAGAACACGCCCGTCTCGCGGCTCACGCCCACGCGGTCGTTGTACACCAGCAGGCCCAGCGCGATGTTCTTCGAGGTGAGGGGGGAATGCACGCTGAGCACCTGCGTCACCGGCGCGCCCTCGAAGCCGACCCATTGGCGGCGGTACGTCAGGTTCGCCGTGAGCGCGTCGCGGCTGCCCGCATAGGCGGGGTTGATCAGCAGGCCGTTGAAGAGGTACTGGCTTGTGACGGGCGTATGCTGCGCCTGCACCGCGAGCGAGAGCGCCAGCGCGGGGACCGAAAGGAGGAGCTGCGCGCGGTTCATCGCTTGATGATCAGGTAGCCGTTATAGGTGCTCGCGCGGTCGAGCTTCAGGACGTAGTAGTACGTGTCGTCCATCAGCTCCTGGCCGTTGTCGCCGCGGCCGTCCCATTGGTTCGCATAGGCGGCGGCGCTGTAGACCACCTGCCCCCAGCGGTTGAACACGGTGAGGGTGTTGTCCGCGAACACGTCCACACCCACCACCTCGAACGTGTCGTTCATGCCGTCACCGTTCGGCGAGAAGCCGGTGGGGATGAAGAGGTCGTTCACGGTGATCGTCAGCGTGTCGGAGCGCGGCGGGCAGGTGCCGGCCTGCGCGCTGAGCACCAGGATGTTCGGGCCCACGGCCAGGCCGTGCACCGCGGTCGCGAGGGCCGCCGCATCATTGAACACGCCCGTGCCGCGGACGATCGACCAGTGCGTCGTCGTGGCGCCATCGGCGATGCCGGTGAGCTCCGCGCTGGTGTGGATGTTCTGTACGCGGTCCGGTCCGGCGTCCACGTTCACCAGCTGGCCGGTCGTGTGGAAAGTGATGACCACGGTGTCCGCATCGCTGCATGGGCCGTTCGTCACCGTGCGGATGAAGCGGTAGGTGCCGGGCTGGTCCACCTGGATGGTGGTGCTTGCGGCGGCCGGGTCGGTGAACGAGCCGCCATCCGGGGCGCTCCATCCACCGGCGCCCGGCGTGGTCGTGGCCTGCAGGGCATAGGTCAGTCCGCACGTGGCATCGTCGTTCCCGGCATCGACCACCGGCGATGTCAGCACCGTGATCGTCCCTTCGGCCGTGGCGGTGCAGCCGCCTTGGGTCACGCTGTGGACGATCATCTGCTCTCCGTCAAGCGACGCGGGGTCGAAGGCATGGCCGTTCACGCCGGGGCCGGACCACGTGCCGCCCGCCACGGTGACGGCGAGCGCGT